>SVEW01000089.1 GCA_015057205.1 Lachnospiraceae bacterium
AATAACAATTTCCGTCAACGGCGACAATCCCAAATACCGCACAATCAGCACACCTGTCACCGCACATCCGGTAATCAACAAAAGCATCCGCAGGCTATTTACCATCCAACTTCGCTTTTCCGAAACCATATATCCCACTGCCAGTGCTGTAATTTCCGGGAAAATAATTTCTTTTTCTCCCAGAATTTCCGCTACCGCTACCATGCCGGTCACCAAAATTAGCGTAATCGCATCCGGCAAGTATTTTTTCCACATAACTCTTTGCTCCTTCTATTCCTGTTTCTCCATTTCACAAATCACCCGATACAGTTCCTTTGCCATAATCTCATGTCCTTCCGGCGTAAAATGCAAAGAATCCGCCTCCGACGGTTTCACGTATTTTGCTGCATTAAAGAAGATGCAGCCCTTTTTCTCCGCCACTTCCTTATAATACTTCGGAAGTTCTTTTGACCGAGCAATGGCATTTTCCATAAACGCTCCATAGAAAAAAGACTCCGCAATTCCTTCTCCGATTTCCGTCGGTGCCACAAGTATAATCTTGGGCACATACTCCTGCTTTTCCATAGTGAAGGTCTGAATCACATCCACCAAAGTCTCTGCTCCCTTGGCAATCTCTGCCGGGGTTGCATGAAAGGTCTCTTTTAAATCATTGCTTCCCAACGCCAGAATCACCATGTCAATGGGCTTATGGGAGTGGATGCAGGGCTTTAAATAATCCAGCCCGTTTTTCCAGCCTTCCAGCGGATCGTCATACACTGTGGTTCGTCCACTGCATCCTTCTTCTATGACAGTATACACCTCTCCCAACAGGTTCTGCAACCTGCCCGGCCAACGAACATCTCTGGGATAACGCATTCCTCGTCTCGGAATGTAGCCATAGGTATTGGAATCTCCATAGCACAAAATTGTTTTCATTCTATTCCCCTTCTTAAATCTTCATAAAATTTATTTGTAAAAGCATTCATTTCTTCGCATAGCGGTATGGTTTCCGGTAGATAATATTTATTTGCATTTAAAACATGCTCCCTATATTTCGTACATCTACCTCGTAGAAAAATTCTTTTTTGCCGTATTTTGTCCTTGCAATATCCAGTGTTGCTTTCAATGCCTGATAGGCATAGCCTTTTCCCCACGCTCCATTTCCTCCAGAAATTCTTTCAGTAAATGCTCCGCTGATAATATTGCGACATCACGGCGTCTTCCTCAAATTCTTCCACAAAGACAAAGCCGTTTTTCTCCAGAACCTTCCGGGATGCCTGATTTTCCGAAAAGAAGAATGCACCAACGGTCTTTACTTGAAATCGCGCCTTCATTTCTTCTATAAATAGTGCAACTGCCTTCGTTGCAATTCCTTTATTCCAGCACTTTTCTTCAAAAACGCAGTAGCTTAACATGGCGTTGGGTTCCTCATCCGCATCTATGCAATAGCACCATACGTCACCCACATACTCTCCGTCCACCCGGATAATCCGCCCGTAGCTTGTTGCGGTCGACAAAAGCGTTTCCCGGTAGTCTTCTAATGCTTCTTCCACACTTTGTGCCTTTTGTGGCAACATCTTTTTGATAATGGGGTTCTGGGATTTTTCAAAATAAATCCGCACCGTTTCCTCTGTTCTAACGTCCAGTTCGATTTTCATGCCATCCTCCGCTATTCGATGTTATTTAGTCCGTCATACAATTCGTTAAAAGATTTCATTGTTTCACAGCGTCCGAAGGAAAGTTCCTTATTCTCCCCAAATTCCAGCAAAAAGCACTTCGCCAGTTCCTCCACCGTCTGTTCCAACGCATTAAAGAACTGATTATAGGCAAAATTCCATGCCGGTGTATCCTCTTCAAAATTACTGCTAATCAGGGACTCCG
The DNA here is from genome assembly GCA_015057205.1 of Lachnospiraceae bacterium. Lineage (GTDB taxonomy): Bacteria > Bacillota > Clostridia > Lachnospirales > Lachnospiraceae > XBB1006. The sequence continues at coordinate 1,861 of SVEW01000089.1, forward strand.
TCACCTGATCCAAGGGATACATTTTAATGTGCATCAATTCATGGACGATTACTTCCTCCATATTTTCCTGTTTCGGATTTTCTACATTTAGAAGCAAAATCGCCTTCTTGTCGGTGCAATCAATCTTAAAATCACCGGTCTTTCGCCATGTTTTATCTTCTACAAATTCCAGCTTGATATCCCAATCCGGTGTAATCCGTAGCTTTTTAATATATTTTTCAAATAATTCCTGTAATTTTTCTCTATCCATGTTTCCTCCACATTAATTTAATTCCGCCAATTTCTCTTTTGCCAGATCATGCTCCTGTGCTGCTGCCTTTTCATACCAAAAAAGCGCCTCTTTTACATCCAGCCCGATTCCAAGTCCATTTTCATACATCCAGCCCATGGCATCTTGTTAATTCTCCGCATGGTTTATAATATCCCATTTCCTTCCTCCTGTCCCGTTTTCTCAAATGATATGAATTCCTTTTTCTCTCATTTCCTCAATCAATTTCTGCTTCACAGCTCCACTTTTTGTACCAACGCACTCTAAATTGAAATACGTCTCATATCCACATCTAATCGCGCCCAAAGCGGTTTTATACACGCAGCAATTCCCATCAATCCCCACCGTTTCCACCGCAGTCACCCAATGCTTCTTCAAAAAAGTGTCCAACGCCAAATTTGAGAACGCATCCGGGGATTTTTTCACAAAAACATTCCCACTAACCACCTGCAACCCCTCTGCGAAGTCCGTTCCGGCAATATTTTTTACATATACGATCAGCTCCTTCTGCCTTACTGCTGCCACTATCCGCTGATTCACCTTCGGAATTATTGCTCGGTTGTAACCATGTTTTTCAAAATAATTTTCCTGCATGTCAATTATGAGCAAAGCATTCACAACTTCCTACCTTTTATCCATCAAAAAATACTTCACTGTATCCACAGGCTGTAATAGCTCTGTTCGGAAAAACTCCGGGAAATACGGCATCGGATCTTCTATATCAATCCACCGCAAAAATTCTTCGTGTTCTCCCTCCATGAATTTCTCCGAAACCGCTTCTTCTGCCGTTTCCCCAAACTTCAACCGTCCTCCCACAGAATACAAATAATCCGGGACAATATTGTTACCCACCATTAGGATTTTTCCGTTTCTCATAATAATTGCACCTACGCGAAGATTGATAAAACCGTCTCCGCACGGCACCGACATGTCTTTTTTCATACACCCTCCATCCTTATATTTCTCTTTCCTGTGTAACCACTTTTTCTTCCCTTTCCTATTCTAGATTACAGAAAAATGGATAAGAAATTTCATATTTCCGTAGTTTTCCATCCGCCGGGTTCCAAATTCCTATTATTCGAACCGGCAGCTGTGCAGTCTCATTCTTTGCAAGCCCTATTGCTGCAAAACACATTTCGGCACCTTTTCTTTCTATTATAATCTGATTTTTGGGTAAAACAACATCCGTAAAATCCGGTCTGTTTTCTTTCACACACATCAACAATTCCTCTGCGAGGGCTTGTGATGCCTTCTGTGCCGGTGAATTTACAAGGCTTTCTACCTCCCGTTTAAATTTTTCCCACTCTTTTTCGCTTTTATTAAGTACCACCGTTGGACGCAACGCATTCCTTGGAATATAGAATTGCATGAACCGGCAGTAAAGTTCCTCCCCTTCTTCTACCATAACCATTACGATTTCCATATCCCAGACATGTTCCTTTCCAAAGTCCAGTAATGCCTGCACCTTAACCCAGACATATTCCTCCGTCTCTTCAAACTCAAATCCCCAGGTCTGAAGCTCCACGTCTCCCCAGTGTTCCCAATCATAGGTAATTAACTGATAAATTCTTTCTTTCGTGGCGAACCACGGCCCACCATCCGTCTGTATAATGGGGCATGCTTCAGAGAAAAAGGTGTCATAAAATAAATCCAGATTTTCTAAACTTCTTTCTTTGTAGCATTTCCCCATAATCTCAAGCTTCTGGTGTATCTGTTCTTTTCTATCCATAGCTCCCTCCTACTCCACTTTTCGTATCTGTTCCGCTACACTAATTATATTAAAAAAACTGGCATGATGCCAGCTTTTCTTTTTTTTACAGTTCGGTAAAAAGATGCCTGCAATCAGTGCTGCCATTCCGCAGCCTGCTGCAACAGCTTTATCAAATCAGCCACTGCCATACTGCCAAGTTCACCATCCTCTCTGGAACGAACCGATACAGCTCCACTTTCCGCTTCCCTTTGTCCGATAATCAACATATATGGCACACGGTCAAGTTGCGCCTCGCGAATTTTGTAGCCAATCTTTTCAGAACGTTCATCCACTTCGCAGCGAATTCCACAGCGGGACAGTTCCTGTGCTATTTCTTTGGAATACGCTATAAACCGGTCGGCAATCGGCAAGATTTTCACCTGCACCGGCGATAACCAAAGCGGGAATTTTCCTGCGTAATGCTCAATCAAGATTCCAATAAAACGCTCGATGGATCCAAATACTACCCGGTGAATCATAATCGGTCGATGCTTTTCCCCATCCGCTCCCACATAGGAAATTTCAAATCGTTGCGGAAGCTGAAAATCCAATTGAATCGTGCCGCATTGCCACGTTCTTCCAAGAGAATCTTTCAGATGAAAGTCAAGCTTTGGTCCATAAAAGGCACCGTCTCCTTCATTCACCGAATAACTTCTTCCCATGGCTTTTAAGGCATCTGCCAAGGCATTCGTTGCCAGTTCCCAATCCTCATCACTTCCAATAGAGTTCTCCGGTCTCGTGGACAACTCAATTTCGTAGGAAAATCCAAATTTGGCATAGACTTCATCTATCAATTCTACCACCTTCTGAATTTCACCCTGCACCTGATCTTCCATCATGAAAATGTGCGCATCATCCTGCGTAAAACAACGTGCTCGCATCAATCCGTGCAACGTTCCTGACTTTTCATTTCGGTGTACGATTCCCAGTTCCCCAACCTTCATCGGTAATTCCCTGTAAGAGTGCTGCTGCAGATTGTAAAAAAGCATGCCTCCCGGACAGTTCATGGGTTTAATTGCAAACTCATCGCCTTCAATTTCCGTCGTGTACATGTTGTCACGATAATGCTCCCAATGTCCGGATTTTTCCCAAAGTTCCCGGTTTAACAGAATTGGCGTTACGATTTCCACGTATCCCTCTCGCTGATGAATCTGTCGCCAATAGTCAATCAGCAGATTTTTCAACACAAGTCCTTTTGGCAGGAAGAATGGAAAGCCCGGACCTTCTTCCATTAAGGCAAATAACCCAAGTTCTTTACCCAACTTTCGGTGGTCCCTTGCTTTTGCCTCTTCCAGCATTTTCAAATAGTCGGAAAGCTCACCGGCCTTCGGAAAAGAGATTCCGTAAATCCTCGTCAGCATGGGATTTTTCTCATCTCCCCGCCAGTAAGCACCCGCTATAGACAGTAGCTTGATTGCCTTGATATGACTCGTGTTGATGATATGAGGACCTGCGCAAAACTCTTCGTAATCTCCCTGCTTATAAAAGGAAATCTTCTCTCCCTCCGGAAGTTCCCGAATCAGCTCCAGCTTAAAAGGCTCCTCCTTTTCTTCCATAAAAGCAATGGCATTTTCTTTTGACACTTCTCGTACTTCCAGAGAAAGGGAGGCTTTTACAATCCGCTTCATCTCCTCTTCTACTGCCTGCAGGTGCTCCTCAGCAAAAGAAAAATCAAATGCAAAATCATAATAAAATCCATTCTCAATGGCAGGACCTATGGCACATTTTGCACTTGGATAAAGATGCTTCACCGCCTGTGCCAACACATGAGCACTCGTGTGCCAAAATGCCTTTTTCCCTTCTTCGCTTTCCATGTTTCTTTCCACAATTTCTCCGTTTTTCAGTAAAACCTTCATACTTGTTACCTCACTTTCGTTTTTTGTAACAACATAAGAAAAGCACCCATAAGACTAACATAGTCCTAAGGGTGCATTTAGCACGGTTCCACCTTAACTTTTCACTTCAGATTCCAACAAATCCTATCCTTTAACGCAGGCTTACGGTAACGCTTACTAGGGGTTCAGCGCTACAGCTCTGGAATGGTTTTCGTAAGTCGTCCTCATAAATGACTTCCACCAAACGTCATTCTCTCTGGATGATTCGTGACAAACTACTCTTTCCGTCGTCGCTTTTCTTATGTTATTGGGCACATAATATCACAAGATGTCTGGGATGTCAAGCAGTATTTACCATCGTACTTGTAAAAGCGTTCCTTACTCCTCAATCACATCCATAATTTCTCCGATGAATGCCCAGTGTGGGTGCCATTCATCATTTTCGTCATGGGGATATACCGCCGGACTTGCGGCATAGTATTCTTTTATCTCATCCGCCAGCCCTTCCTTTGCCATAGGATTCTGGTAAAGCTTTTTGCACACAAGGGTCATGCTTGCTTCCTCGTAAGCTACTGTATTTCCTACGGCAATAGGTGTCAGTCCGGATTCTGCCACTTTATCCCCGTCCCGTCCCGATTTGGATCCAAGAATTCCCAGCGCCTTCTTATACTGTTCCGTGAAAAAACATACAGTGAATTCTTCATTATTCTCCAAAAATTCTTTTGTATATCGTGTAGGATATACATAAACCGTTACAACCGAGCCGCTGCCGCCCTTTCTATTCCAAATAGTTCCAAGACTTCCCCAACCCAAGGTGCAGGAATTAAAATGCTCCATGTTTCCTGCTGTCACCAATGCCCAATCTTTCTTGAACATCTCAAAAATTTTATACTCTTTTTCCTCAAAATTACTCATGTTACTTCCTCCTATCCGAAAAAAATTACATGCAAAGACGCATAATTCAGCATTTAGTATGTAATTAAAAAACTCGTTTTTTCACTTTACATACTTACTACTAGAATTTCACCTTTCGCATGTAGGGAAAAATCGCTTTTTTTGCGTTATTTACATACTTCATATCAAAAGCAACCATTTCGTATGTTACAATGCCTGCTTTTCTGCATTAGCAACTGCCACTTTTCCGTATTAACGGCTAAAAATTGCATTCTAATTTACACTAATCGCACTTTAGCATGTATTGTTATAAAACCACTTTTCTTCATTACATACTAAAACTCAAAATCTCCAGATAAGTATATTATGATAGCATGCCCCACCCTTTATGCACTTGATTTTCCTGCATATTTCAGGCACAAGATTCAACCTCAGCATAGTTCTTGCAAAAACCTTACCGTAGCTTTTTTCCCATATAAATCAGCATATTATGCTCTTGTGGTCCGTTATTAGCGTAGGCATAGCGGTCAAAACCGATAATCTCAAATCCGTGTTTCTTATAAAAAGAAACGGCTTTATAGTTAAAGCTCTGGGTTTCCAAAACTGCCATGCGCGCACCGCTTGCCACAGCGTCCCTCATAATTGTCTCAAGAAGCCCGGTTCCTACCCCGCTTTGGCGGATTTTCTCATCAAAAACGCAAATATTGGTAATCCGAAACCGGTTATTCCATTCCTCAAGAAATCCCTCCACAAATCCGATCAGTTCCTCACCCTCGAAAGCACCATAAGCTACCGGATTTTCCAGCCAATCCGACAACATCTCATCGTCTAACGGCATTACCAACTCTTCTTCACAAGGAACCCATTCCATGGAAAAAGCGTCATCCTGCGGTTCTATGGATAGATACTGATTAGAACGTATTTTGGCATGGTAAGATTTCCCTTTGTAAGCATCGTAATTTAATTGTTCTATGGTCATACCCTATCTCCTCCTATATTAAACTTTCCTTTATTTTCCTATTGTATCATAACGACTCCGTACGGTTCAAGTATCATCATACACGTGCTTTTTCACCTCTTAGTCCCTGTTTCCTACCAGTCAACGGTGCCTGCCTTGTCTCCGTCTCATACTTATGCTACACTAACAAAGTAACTTTTAATAATGTAAGCAAAAAGGGAGGGAATTTATGTTTAATGATGTTATTAAAGAAAAAAAATCATTATTTGACACCTCTGTTCAGACCGTTTTAAGACAGCAACAAAACAGGGAACGACGTGTCATCCTCATGAATGGTAATCTGGTGACCAATATACGTACAGAATCCAGCGGAATCTGTGCAAATGTATATCAAAATGGCGTGAGAGGTTTTTCCTCTATCGCTGAGTGTAGCAAAGAGGCAGCGGAGAAGGTATTAAAAGCAGCTACCCAAAATGCCGCACTTTTAACCGGTCATCTGGCTTCACCTAGAGCCGCTTATTCGAAAACTATCCAGGGAATTGCGGTCCCAAACCGGTTAATCGAAGATGCAACCCAGAAGCAGATCATTGATTTATGTAAAAAAGTGGACAGCTATGTAACAGAACATTACAAAGATCTGGTAAGTCGCCTGATCATGTACCGGGAAGACAGTATGGAAAAATACATCTACACATCCGATGCCAACGATGGACATGTAAGCTATCCAAGATGTATGCTGTATATTGGCATGACCAAAAACACCAAAGAAGGTCAGCCGGTTGAAGTATTTGGTTCCATTTCGGTTTCAGCGGGTCTGGAAAAAGCATTCGCAGACTTTGAAATCATCCGTAAGGAAATGGAAAAAACTTACAAACTTGTTTCTGACAAAGCCGAAGGAATCTATGCCGACGCCGGTTATAAAACCGTCATTTTACATCCGGACGTTGCCGGGATGATTGCCCACGAAGCCATAGGACATACTGTGGAAGCCGATTTGGTTCGCGGAGGTTCTGTTGCCGGTCCAAATCTCAACAAACAGGTAGCTTCCGAGCTTGTAAGCATCGTTGACTTTGCTCACACCGCTTACGGCAAGGATATTGGTATCCCTGTGTACTTAGACGACGAAGGTATCATCGCAAACGATACGGTTCTTATCGAAAACGGTATTCTGAAATCTTACATGCACAATCGCGAAAGTGCAGACTTCTACGGCGTAGAACCTACCGGAAACGCACGCGGTTGGACATTTAGTGACGAACCCATTATCCGTATGCGCAACACCATGGTTTTGCCTGGCAAAGACAAACTGGAAGATATGATTGCTTCCGTAGAAGATGGCTACTATCTGACCTCCACCGGAAACGGACAGGCAGATCTTACCGGTGAATTCATGTTCGGAATTAATATGGGGTATGAAATCAAAAACGGAAAGCTAGGCAAAGCCATCCTTGATACTACGGTATCCGGCATTGCCTTTGATATGCTGAAAACCGTTGATATGGTCTCCGACGAGCTGGTTGTCAATGCTGCCGGAACCTGTGGCAAGAAACAACCTATGTCCGTCAGCATGGGCGGTCCGGCTATGCGCTGTAAACTGATGATCGGAGGTAGATAATTATGAAAAAATTACAGGAAGTTTTAACTTATATAAAAAATCTTCTCCAGGAACGAAATGTAGAACAGTCACTTTTGTCCGTGGAAGAAAGTAACACCCAGGAATTAACTTATGAAAATGGCGAATGTTCCTTACTCCGCACGCTATTCGGCCAAAGCGTTGGCATCCATGTAATTAAGGATCAGAAAAATGGTAAATCACAAATCAACGATTTTAGCGAGGCAGCGTTAAAAAATGCTGTGGAAACTGCTCTTTCTTCCGCAGAAGCCGGGGATGCGGATTCTGCTTATGTTTTTGCTAAAAACGAAGATAATCTATCGGTTTGCGATGGTGTTTTAGAGCCGGATATGGAGAAACTTTTAGCACGGGTAAAAGAACTTGCCCAAACCATTGATAAAGACTATCCAAAGGTTCAGCTTATTCAGCTTATTGCTACCCACAAGCATATCCATCGCCTTGTTTACAACAGCAATGGCGGAGATGCTGATATTCACCAAGGCTACTATGGTATTTCTTTAGAATTTGCCGGTAACGATGACGGCCAAACCGCTGGTTTAGCCGGTCATTTTGTGGCATTTGAATCCTTAGATACGCCATTAATTGAATTAGACGGTGTCCGCACCTGTCTTCAGTCTGCAGTAGATGAACTACACCTC
>SVEW01000090.1 GCA_015057205.1 Lachnospiraceae bacterium
TCTAATTCGATAAGAGGCATTTGCTTTGGAATGGCAAATGCTTTCTCAGCTTGAGTATAGTCAGATGAAGCTTGATAGTAGTCCTTTACAAACGTAGTAACTTTATAGGCGCTTATTAGAAAAACTACCAGGCAAACAAGAAAAAGAGCTAAACGGACGTATCTATTCTTCATAAGTGCCTCCCTGCGCCATACGTTCAATCTCCGGCGGAAGTAATGGTTGTACATCAAAGTTCAACTTAGCTGGAGAGTGGGGATATTTCCTTAAAAAGGATTTCTCAATTCGTTCGGAAACCATAAGTGCGTTTTCTCGATTAGCATTAGGTAACAAAATTACAAATTGAGAAGGGCTGCACATAGAAACTACATCACCTTGGCGAAGTGTTTCGCAGGAAAGAGCCTTTAAGTTGTTAACACATACATCCAAACTTCGTTTACTCAGAACTTTATCATTTAAGTCTGTGATAGTCATGATAACCAAATGAATGGCATTTCCATTACGTTCCAAGCCTCTAGCCATAGCATGATAGATGTTTAGGAAAAAATCGTAATCACAATAAAGTGCACCATGTTGGTCCTGTCCACCTTCAAGTAGCTGTTTCTGAATCGATGAAGAGTCTAGCATATCATCTTTGCATGCGAGACTGGCTTGCTGATAAAGTTTCTTAACCTCGGGGGATGGTTTTACTCCGAAGTTCATTTGAAGCATGTCATTTAGCTGTTTGTACACCGTAATAACTTCTTCCATCCGACCAAGGGCAATTAAATCCATCATCAAGTGTAAGTAGAAACGTTCCTCGTATTGTTCGATAGAATTAGCTTTTTCTAATATCTCTATAGCAATTTGATAGTTTTGTTCAGATTCATAAAGTTCAATTAGTTCCTCAACTGTTTCTAAAAATAAATTGTGGTAATAGGTACTTATTGGTATAACCCATGACTCAGAGGAAAACTTCGTCAAGAAGTCACCCTGATATAAATTAAATGCCTGTCGAAGAATTTCAGAACGTTGATTAGGGTCAGACTCTTCTCTGGCAGTTAAAACAAGGGATTCGAACCGGTCGATGTCCAATTCATATGGAAAATCCGGGTTCAAGAAGTACTCTCCTTTTTTACACTGAAACAATTTACGGCTTACGTCTTCACCCAATGGATTTAATAAAACACGTAAGCGATGAAAGAGTGTCTTTAAAGCATTTTGTGGATTGCTACTGCCTTCAAAATCATTCCAAAAATAGGATAAAATTTTCTCTTGCGAAACCTTGTTGTTACGATTGTAAGCTAAAAGAGCCAATAGTAACCAGATTTTCTTTGAGCGATTATCATTATCTGTGATAACATTTCCCTGTTTTTCTAATTCCAGAGAGCCGAGCATTTTAATGTATAATGTTTGCGATTGCATTTTGAAACCCTCCTGTGAATATACTTTCCACAATCTAACATATATAATAACACATGTGAAAGAAAAATTCACCTAGAATTCAGAAATGAATGCAAAAATATACAATTTTTCTGTACTGGAAAGTGTTAAAATTGAACGAAATATGCAAAATGTACTTTCAAAATAGATAGAATGTGCTATAATATAGCTGTAAGAGTATGTGTGCAAGTTTTAAGAGGTGTTACAATGAGAAAAAGAAGTATTTCTGTATTACTGTGTATATGCTTTTTGATTGAACTGCTCTCATTTGGAACAGCGATGCCGAAGGTGTATGCAAGGAATTCGGTTGAAGAGAATAGCGAGATGTGCATTGATTATACGCATCAGAGTAAGGGATACGTGATGGTAAAATTTAAAGAGAGCACAGATAAGAAATTGAAGGCACAGGTGAAAGGGCCGAGTTCGGTGGTCTATACGTATAACCTTACACCAAAGAAATGGGCAAGTTTTCCATTGTCGGATGGTGACGGTCATTACAAGGTAACTGTGTATAAGAATGTTGCCGGTACTAGTTATGCAACGGTGGGGGCCTGTGAGTTCAAAGTGAAATTAAGTAGTTCACTTGCACCATTTTTGACGTCAAGTCAATACATTGATTATTCGAAGAATACGAAGTGCGTTAAGAAAGCAAAATCTTTGTGTAAGAAGTCCAAGACGGAGATGAAGAAAGTTAAGAAGATTTATACTTGGACGCTGAAATATTTTAAATATGATAAGAAGAAGGCGAAGACGGTTCAAAGCGGATATCTTCCGGACCTTGATAAAGTATATAAGGCTAAGAAGGGCATATGTTTTGATTATGCAGCAACCATGGTTGCTATGTTACGAAGTCAGGGTGTTGCCACAAAATTAGTAATCGGATATGCCGGAAGTGCGTATCATGCATGGATTAATGTTTATACCAAGAAGAAAGGATGGATTACAGGAGCAATCTATTTTGATGGAAGTAAGTGGAATATGATGGATCCGACATTCGCTGATTCGGGTAATTCCAGTGATGCGATTATGAAGTATATTGGAGACGGAAGTAACTATACGGCCAAATATATTTATTAGAAATCTTGTGAAGAATTTCTAAAAAGTAAAAAAGATATTTACGAATTGTGAATGATTCGCTAAAATAGACTTGTAGGAGTGTTCCTGCAAGTCTTTTTTATATGGGGGCGAAACATGAAAAAAATAAATTTATCCAAGGAGTATTTATCGGCTTTTACGTTGCAGATGTCATTGCTGATTCACGCGGGTATTAATCTGGCGGATGGAATGCATTTGTTGGCCGAGGATGAGAAGAATCCAAATGTAAAAGAATTATTATTATCGATTTCAAATCAGATGGATGATGGCGTTCAGCTTTCAGAAGCAATGCGTAATAGCGGAAGTTTTCCGGATTATGTAATTAATATGACCATTACCGGGGAGGCGACTGGTAGAACAGAAGCGGCCTTTGAAGCTATGTCAAAGCATTATGAAACCCAGAGACAATTGAATGACCGGATACGAAGTGCAATCGTATATCCGGTAGTTTTGCTGGTGTTGATGCTCATTATTATTGGTGTGCTTTTAGTAAAAGTATTGCCGATTTTTGAAACGGTTTACCAACAGTTAGGTGGCAACTTAAAGGGAATGGGTGCCGGTTTATTCAAAATTGGTCAGGGGCTTGATGCAGCATTGCCGGTAATTGGAGTGGTAGCATTGATTGTTTTTATTGTAGGGCTACTTATTTGGTTTTCAGCGGGAGCCAGAAATTCCATTTTGAAAGGGTATAAGAAAATATTTGGCGATCGGGGAATTACCAAGCGGGTTGGAATGGCGCGTTTTGCTTCGGCATTATCCATGGGTATGCTAAGTGGATTGCCAATGGAAGAGGCGATGAAGATGGCTATGAATTTCCATGAGGAATCCGCAGTGGTGAAACAACGTTACGAAGAATGTTTAAGTAAATTAGAAGCCGGAAATCCGTTGGCGGATTCGTTGCGTGAGACAAAGGTTTTTGCACCGATGTATTGTCGAATGATTGCGTTGGGAGTTAAAAGTGGAGCAGGCGATAGCATTATGGCAGAAATTGCGAAGCGCTTGGAGGAAGATGCAATGCAGGCAATTGATGAAGCTGTGGCAAGAATTGAGCCGACGATTGTTATTATCACATCTATTATTGTTGGTGTGATTTTACTATCGGTAATGTTACCGCTTATGAATATTATGTCTACGATTGCATAACTACATAGAAGAGGGAATGATATGAATCACAAAATATGGAATAAAATTGGTAATTTTATGCGAATTGCCTGCATGCCCCTTCTGATGGTAGCGGCCATAACCTTTCTTTTGGGGGCGCTAGGAAATGTAGAGAGCGGAGAAGAAGAGGAAAAACAAAAGCAGGTTGAAGATACAATAAAAAAGGCTGTGGTTAACTGTTATGCCACGGAAGGTGTGTATCCGGCAACACTTAGCTATGTAGAGAAGTATTACGGATTGCAGATTGACCATGGGCATTATGATGTATTTTATGATATTTTTGCAGATAATATAATGCCGGAAATAACGGTGGTACCCAAAAAAGCGGCAAAAGGGGATGATGTAGAATGAATGATGTAAAGAACCGACACAATATGGACAGCGTGTTTGTATTGCTCTTGTTTGCGGTGTTTGCCGGATGTATTCTTTTGGTGCTTTTGTTTGGTGCATCCTCGTATGAGTCGTTGGTGCGGCGTGATAATCAGGCATACAATAGTCGAACGGCAATCTCTTATATTGCGGCGAAAGTTCGGCATAGTGATGAACGGAACAGTATTTTTATTGGCTCTTTTGCGGATCGAACAGATTCATCGAAGGATGATATTTCGACTTTATATTTAAAGTTTCCAACAGATGAGGGGACTTATTTTACAAAGATATACTACTATGATGGCTATATTCGAGAGGTGTTGTGTGCGGATGATAGTGGGCTTTCACCGGAAGACGGAAACGAAATATTGAAGGCAAAGGGGATTTCATTCTTGCAGGAAGGAAATCTTGTGACGGTCAGAATTCAAAATAGTGACAATTCTATGAACTATCTGTCTCTTTGCCCGAGATGCAAGCAGGAGGTGACGCAGAATGGAGAGTAAAAGTAAGGCGCCACTTGCGTTAATGGAACAGGTAATTATGGTGTTGGTCTTTGCCCTGGCTGCGGCCATTTGTGTGCAAGCGTTTGTAATGGCGAGAACGATGTCTGTGCAGTCTAAGACAAAAGATCGGGCCATGGAAATGTGTCAGAGTGTTGCGGAACAATGCAAAGCAGAGCATCGTGCGGCATTACCGGAGGATGCTTATTATGATGAGATGTGGAGGCTGAATCAGGAAAATTTCACCTATCATCTGGAATTTGTATTGGATAAAGATGACGAAACTCATGTGAGTGGTGTGTTGATAATGAAAGATACACAGAAAAAAGAAATTATCTGTCAGTTGAAGGTGGCATGGCAAAAGGAGGGCACGCATGAATAAGAAAAGTGTACCCACACCGGTGGGAGGAAGCTCGCTTCTGGTTATTTTTGCTGTATTGACGTTGACGGTGTTTGCATTGCTTGGATTGGCGACTGTGCGCGCGGATGTGCGTATGGCAGATGAGAATCGTAAGGCACTGTCGCTCTATTATGAAGCCGATCAAAAGGCAGAGGAGATTTTGGCACAGATTCGAACCGGAAAGGTGCCTGCAGATGTACACGAAAAGAAAAAGGTGTATGCCTATTCTGTTCCGGTTTCCAGAACACAGGTGTTAAGTGTTGTGGTAAAAGTTGATGGTGACCACTATGAAGTGTATCAGTGGAAAGAGATAAACAGTAAAGAATGGAATCCGGATCGTTATATTAAGGTATGGACACCGGATTAGGGAGGAAAGTATGAGCGAGTATTTTGACAAAATGGAAGGCTATTTAAAGAAAGCTGTAGAAGAGCGGGCTTCGGATGTTTTTGTCATTGCCGGTGGCCCGGTTAGTTACAAGGTGGAAGGAAAAATCAAAAATCTGTCGGAAGATAAGGTTTTTCCGGAACAGACGAAGGAGCTGATTCAGGCGATTTATGAAATGGCGAATCGTTCAATGGATAAGTTCGAACAAAGCGGTGATGATGATTATTCTTTTGCCAGAGCGGGAATGGCACGTTTTCGTGTGAATGCATACCGGCAAAGAGGTTCTTTGGCAGCGGTTATTCGTATTGTTCAGTTTGATATCCCGGACTATCATGATTTGGGAATTCCGGAAGAGATTATGCAGATTGCAAACCAGCAACACGGAATGGTTATTATTTCCGGTACGGCCGGTAGCGGTAAATCGACGACGCAGGCATGCATCATTCATAAGATTAACCAGGAGCGTCCGGCTCATGTTATTACGTTGGAGGATCCGATTGAGTATTTGCATCGCAATAATCGATGTATTATCAGCCAGAGAGAAATCGCCATTGATACCAACGATTATTTGAGTGCATTGCGTGCATGTCTGCGACAGGCACCGGATGTAATTCAATTGGGTGAAATGCGCGATTTTGAGACAATTCGTACAGCGATGACGGCAGCAGAGACCGGACATTTGCTTATGGCGACGCTGCACACAAAGGGTGCGGTGAATACCATTGACCGTATAATTGATACCTTCCCTTCGCAGCAGCAGGCACAGATTCGTACGCAGTTGTCCATGGTATTGAATACAGTTGTTTCTCAGCAGCTCATACCGGGTGTGGATGGTCGCATGGTGCCGGCTTTTGAAATTATGAATATGAATAGTGCAATTCGAAATATGATTCGTGATAATAAGAATTATCAGATTGATAATGTAATTCAGACTTCCTCCGCAGAAGGTATGATTTCCATGGATCAGTCGTTGATTAATTTGGTAAATGCCGGTAAAATTACACCGCAGACTGCAGTGTCCTATGCTGTCAATAATGAGCAGGTTGCACGAAAGGTGCTGAAATAGACTGCAATGAAGAAAAAGATTTTTGATATCATTCAAATCGGGGACAAATCGAATTTTGCGAGTCGATTGTTTGATTGGTTTCTGGTTGTGGTGATATTACTGAATATTGGAACCATGTTTCTGCTAACGTTTGAGTCGTTAAAGGATTACTTTTGGCTGATGCAAATTGTAGAAAACGTTACGACTCTGGTATTTTGCGTAGAATATGGATTACGAATATGGACAGCGGATTTGCTGTATCCACAAAGAGGGAAGATAAATGCCCGGCTTCGGTTTTTAGTCAGTTACGATGGAATTGTGGATTTGCTTACCATATTACCCTGGTTTTTCCTTACGGGATTCATTGTTTTCCGCATGTTACGGGTTGTACGAATTTTGCATTTGTTTCGTATCAATGCAAAATACGATAGCTTTAATGTTATTACGTCGGTATTATATGAAAGAAAAAATCAGATTGCGTCCTCGCTTTTCATTATTTTTATTTTGATGATGGCAAGTTCGCTTTGTATGTATAGCGCAGAACACGAGGCACAGCCAGAGGCTTTTCGAAATGCTTTTAGCGGAATATGGTGGACAAGTAGCGCAATTTTGACCGTTGGGTACGGTGACATTTATCCGGTAACCGTGTTGGGACGTGCCATGGCAGTTGTGATTTCTTTTCTTGGGGTGGGTGTGGTTGCAATCCCGACCGGTATTATCAGTGCCGGTTTTGTGGAACAATATTCGAGAGATGCACAAGCAGAAAAACGAAGGGATTTGGCAAGTATTGGAGAAATACTAATCGATGAAGAGCATGGGTTTTGCGGCAAAAGTATAGCGGAAATAACGAAAGTAGAAAACATTACTATTTACCTGGTGTTGCGGGGAAAATTGCATTTGATTCCCACCGGAGAATTGGTAGTGGAAAATGGAGATATAGTATTTGTAGAAAAGAGGTAACTTTTGGTTACTTCTTTTTTTGTGGAGATAAGTGTACAATCATAAAGAAGCAGAGAGATAGGTATTTTTAGAACGATAGGAGGAGAAATTATGCAGCAGAGTAAAAAACTGTGGAAAACCATGCTGTCGCTGGTGTTAACATTGGCGCTGGTGATTACTGTATTACCTGTAGGTGCGGTTAGTGTACACGCCGCAGAAGGTGAAATTTTGGCCAGCGGGTATTGTGGTGCAGAGGGTGGAGGAAAAAACGTAACGTGGAAAGTAGTGGATATGGGTACTACTTTGGAAAACAGTAGTGCAATGGCTATGAAATTAGTTATTGAAGGAAGAGGGGAGATGGCTGATACTGTCTATAATTTGTCGGAAAGTGAAACGCCTTGGAGGAGCTATAAAAATAGAATTCAGTTAATTGAGGTAAAAGAAGGCGTTACAAAGATTGGAAGAGGCAATTTTTCCTTTTCTAGTGCGCTTACGGAGGTTTCCATTGCTGATAGCGTGACAACAGTGGGAAAGGCGGCATTTCTCGAGTGTACTAAGCTTAAAAGCTTTAACATAGGGAAAATGCTTCCGGAAGAAGGTTGTGAGTGGTCAGAAATATTAGACAAGTGCCTTGCATTGCGTTTCATAGATGCTGATTTGGAAAATAGGGATTATACATCCGTGGATGGAGTTCTTTTTGATAAGAAAAAAGAAACATTGATAAAGTATCCTAGTGGAAGAACGGAGTCTACTTATAATATCCCGTCTACGACGGTTACCATCGGTGAACGCGCATTTTGGGGAACTCAGCTTGAGTCCATCGTGATTCCGGGAAATGTTAGAGTGATTAAAGATGGTGCATTTTGGGGAGCAACCAAATGTACTTCGGTAACAATTGAAGATGGAGTAGAGGACATAGGTTACTCAGCGTTTAATGTTAATGATACAAAGGAGGTAGACGTAGTTATTCCAGCAACGGTGAAATCTCTGGGGGAACAGGCATTTAGATATTTTAGGAATATTACGGTTGCCGGTGAGACTACGCCGGTTAAAAAAGAATGCTTTACGTATGTTTCCGGAAGGGTTTATGCACCTGCTGCAACGGAATGTGCCGAGCTGACGGATGACTTAAACTATAGTATTAGATTCATATGTACCGAGCCGAAACCTGCCAAGACATCCTTTGAATATACGGGAAACGAGATAACTGTAATACCGGCAGTTCGGGTCGGAGGGTACAGTGTCAGTGACAACACGCAAAAGGAGATTGGTGACTATACCGTTAAAGTGGTTTTGAATAAAACAAAAGATCTCGACGCATACCAGGTTAATCCGAAAACCGGACAGAAAAGTAGGTGCACAATATCCTATGTCTGGGGAGATGTTACTAAGCCGGAAACGTGGGGGGAGGAACTGGATACTGCGGATAAAGAGTACAAATGGAGCATTGTAGCCGCAGCGGACGGAACGGTGAAAAACCCTTGGAAAATCGGTAGGTCCGAGGAAGACAGTGCTTTTGCATACTTATCAGGTTCAGGAGATAATCTGACACTTCATCTGGGTGGAAGTGGTTATACGAGCAGTATGGGTAATCGACCTTGGGATGAGAAGCGTTCGTCAATTAAGGCCGTGGTCTTTGATGAAGGCAGTGCAATTACCAGCTTTGGGTATGGATTGGTGACGAATACTGCGATAGAATCCATTGTATTTCCAGACAGCATTATGGACATAAGTGGTGGATGTCTGAGCGGATGTGGGAAGCTTAAACACGTAACCTTCCCTAGAGATTTTAAGATACATGGTGGTGTACTTGCCGGAGTAAGCAGTACTATAGAGAGTTTAACCATAACGGGTAGTGGCGAACTTGAGATTGGCTATTATTTGTCTAATATGCCAAATCTTACGACAATTAAGTTATCGGGTATAAAGACGATAATGAATGGTGCATTTAGTGGTTGCAATAGCCTTGAAAAGGTAGTTATTCCGTATGAAACACAGGCGGTAACAAATAGTGCCTTTCAGAAGTGTACGAAGCTTTCCGAAGTCATTTTTCTTTCGGGAAAAGCGAAGATTTCCGGTGCACCACTCTGGGGTTGTGCAGAGAACATGAAGATTTACGTTCCGGTAACCGGTCTTTCGAATTACAAGACGATTGAGCCTTCTGCCTGGGGATTTGACGAAGAAGCCAACCTTATAGGGTTTGCAAAAGTTGATACAGCGGCTATGGAGAACGGAACCGTAAGCGTTTCTAAGGGAACACTTGCAGCAAACGATGATACGTTCTATTTGCCGGGAGAAAAGGTGACAATCAATGTTACGCCTGCAAAGGGCTATGAACTTAAGCGCCTTATCGCGAAGGATTCCAACGGAAAAGAGGTAGAAGTTAAGGATAATACCTTTGTTGTTCCAGAAGCGAATGTGACTGTGTCGGCAGAATTTAAGGCAACACAGTCCTTAAATCCGAC
>SVEW01000091.1 GCA_015057205.1 Lachnospiraceae bacterium
GTAGAGTGTCGTGTGACCGAGCCGGATGAGAGAGGCTCGGTCATATGGAGGGAGTGAGAGAGCCAGTGACCGAGGGAAATGTGGGGGAGACGGTCAGGAGGAGAAGTGAGAGGGCTAGTGACCGAGGGAAATGAAGGAGTAACGGTCAGGTGGCTTTGGAGGTGTATCGTGTGACCGAGAAGAGGGCGAAAGAGCCCCCTTGAAAATAATAATAGGAACAGATAAATGCGGTTTTCTTGGTTTGTACCGAGCCAAGTGAAGAAGAGGACACAGAGGATTCAGCGAAAAATGTCAATTATACACAGAAAGGTAATAAGTCGCGTGTATACTATAGTAAACTTCCCGTAGTTGCGCCAGATTTTAGCCTGGTTGATTAAGTTATGGGATGTTAGAACGAATAAAAGACCGAAGCGGAGGTGTGCGAGCTATGGAACAGCAGTTTAGTGTAGAAGAATTGCAGAAAATTTTGGAAACGTTAAGTCCGCAGGAAGAGGTTGCGGAAGTGGTAGGGGAAACCTCGGTAATGGAGGATAGTTCGACGGAAGATGGAGGAATTCCTGTGATGGAAGCAATTCCGGTGGTAGAGAAAGCAGTAGCGGAAGCAGAAATACCAATCATGGAAGAAGCTTCGGTAGCAGAAGAAATCCCAGCGGTAGAAGAAGCAGTAGCAGAGCCAGAAATTCCAGTCATGGAAGAAGTTCCAGTGGAAGAGGCCCCAATGGTAGAGGAAGTAGTTGCAGAAGCAGAAATACCAGTCATGGAAGAAGCTTCGGTAGCAGAAGAAATCCCAGCGGTAGAAGAAGCAGTAGCTGAGTCAGAAATTCCGGTCATGGAAGAAGTTCCAGTGGAAGAGGCCCCAATGGTAGAGGAAGCAGTAGCGGAAGCAGAAATACCAGTCATGGAAGAAGCTTCGGTAGCAGAAGAAATCCCAGCTGTAGAAGAAGCAGTAGCTGAGCCAGAAATTCCGGTCATGGAAGAAGTTCCAGTGGAAGAGGCCCCAATGGTAGAGGAAGCAGTAGCAGAAGCAGAAATACCAGTCATGGAGGAAGCCCCGGTAGCAGAAGCAATCCCAGCTGTAGAAGAAGCGGTATCAGAGCCAGAAATCCCGGCAGTAGAGGAAGCGGTGGCCGAACCAGAAATGCCGGTAATGGAGGAAACCCCGGTAGTCGAGCCGGAAATCCAGGCAGTAGAAAATGCATCAGCGACGAATTTGGTGATTATGAAGAAGTTATCCGGCAAATCTGCGTTTTGTGTTGAAATGGATGGAGCGATGCTGGCAGAAGAAGATGGAACCTGTTATCCGGTACTGGTAACCGGAAACAATATTGTCTATGTAAAGGGCAATTGTCTGGTATCACAAAATATCAGTACAGGTGAAAAGCGCAATGATGAAATGGATGAAATGATTCTATATACGATTACCGGCGGTATGAAAGAAAACATGGAAGAAAATCGCAGGTATTCGAGCAATAGTATTTTGTTTAAGTGGTTAATGACGAAGCTTTTTGGTATCAGAGAAAACGAGCGTGTAATCGCGGAATTAAATGACTATTTCGCATTTACGGAGCTGGGAATTACGGTTTCTAGCGAAGAAGAGCGCGTTTCATTTAAAGGAAAATCCGGTGAAGACATGCTGGTAGCTGATGTGTTTGAAAAACTGTCGGCAATCAAAGCATAAGCCTCAAGGAGGAGAATATGACATGAGGAAAAAAAGAACGTGGGCTTTGGTATTATCGGTTTGTGTGATTGTATCACTGATAGCAGGGGGGACACCAAAACAGAGTAAGGCGGCAACGAAGGATCCACAAAGTGAATTATTAGAACCGACAAAACTGGCAAGTTTTGGGGATGTAGAATTATGGGGAGAAAAAGCGTACACATTTACACTTCCCTGCGACCGAGAGTTGCATTTTAAATTTATGGTAAAAAATACCGGTCAGGGAAATAAGCAAGTGCGTTTGGATGTGGGGCAGCAACTAACTGGAACGAAAGCACTCGTTAGCTGTCTTCATTCAGTGACTACCCACCCCCAGCCAAATTGGATGTACTTAAAAGCGGGAGAAAGTGGCATGGTGCAGATAGACATTGATTGTAGTGTGTCACAGTTAAAAAATGTATCAAAAGCAAGTGTTGGTTATCCTATAGACTTTACAGTGACCGATTATGATGAACAGGGGCTGCGTATGAATCATGTGGAAACATACCG
Source organism: Lachnospiraceae bacterium (assembly GCA_015057205.1). GTDB lineage: Bacteria > Bacillota > Clostridia > Lachnospirales > Lachnospiraceae > XBB1006. The sequence goes on from SVEW01000091.1 coordinate 2,207, forward strand.
GTATGAGGTTACAGCAACCGGCAAGACCTATTCAAAAAGTTCGGTAACGAAAGGAAGCAAATGCAGCGTAAAGATATGTGGCTATTTGAAAGATTCTAAGGGAAAACCAATCAAACATGCCAATGTGATGGTAACTTCCGGATGGGCATTGCATAATAGCGTTTTTACCAACGAAAAGGGGTATTACAGCGTAAAAGTAATGCCGTATTACAGTAAATTTCGAAAACAGTACGCGGAATATGTCATTAGTCCGCGCGTGAAGGGATACAAGGCAAAAAGTATTTTGGTATTGCCGAAAAAAAGCACGATTAAGAAGAACATAATCTTAAAGAAGCAAAATACAAAAATGTCTTACACCCAGACGAAAAAAATCCCGCTGGGCATACAGGCCTATGATTTGGATGCAAGCAAGGACGGCAGTGTAATTGCAACGGTTCCGTTTCATACTATGTTACCAAAAGCGCAAACAGAAGGAAAAAGAACGTTATTAGTGACAACGAAAACGGGAAAAGAGCTGTTCCGAAAAGCATTACCGTCAGAAACGCCCTATGTGGATGTAAGTGATAATGGAGAGTATGTACTGGTAACCAGCGAATTTGCAGGAAATGAGCATACGACTGCCATTCTTTATGACAAAACAGGTAAGGAAGTGTATCGTACACCGGATCAATTGCCGGTTGTGAATGTATTTACCAAACAGGTAGAGCAGGAAAGAACCACCAAAAGCTATTGTGCCCGTTTATCCCATGATAATCGAATCGTAGCGTATTCTTCTACCGAAGGTGACTTTTGGATGATTGATTGGCAAACAGGACAGATTTTATGGCAAACAAAAGTAAGCGGTCAAGTGCGAACAATTGATTTTTCAGAAGACGATAAGGAAGTGTATATTTCCGAGGGCGGCGGTTATGTATATTGTTTTGACGTAGAAACCGCTACGCAGAAATGGAAAAGTTTTATTCAGGCATGGGGAACCGAGGCACGTCTTACGAAAAAATATTATATCGTAACAACAAAGTGTGATGGGTATGCACTGATGGTTTTTGACAGAAAGAGCGGTGAAAAAGTCTGGGACTATCCGGTAACCTGTAGAGGAACTGCATTAGAAGTATCTGCGGATGAGAAGCTTTTGTTCTGGGGAAATGACAAGGGTGGCGAGTATACGCCATTGAATGCCGTAACTTTCGATTTGGAAACCGGTAAAATTAAAACGGTGTACCGGATTTGCGAAAAATATAGCAGTATGGCAGCGACCTTTAGCAGGGACGGTAAAAAAATCCTCATTAAGCATGGATTCGGATTTGGAGTGTACAATACGGACACGGGAGAACCCTACTGTGAGAAAAATGTAGTGACGGAGAAAACCGCAGATTCCTTGTGTTTTTCCCTTTACGCATCGGATAATTTGAAATATGTTGTTGCAGGATTCAATTCAGACAAAAATTTCCGTTTTGGAGGAGATTTGTATTTCTTTAAAGGGAACAACTAAGATAACTAAGATAAAGTAAGGGACGAACCATCGATAGTTCGTCCCTAAATATTTATTTCTTCATATTTGCACGTTTACGTAATGTCGGATCCAAAATCTTCTTACGGATTCGCAAGGATTCCGGTGTAATCTCCAATAACTCATCGGTATCGATAAAGTCAAGCGCCTGTTCTAAGCTCATTTCACGCTTCGGAGTCAAAGTTAATGCTTCATCGGCACTAGAAGAACGGGTATTGGTTAAATGTTTCTTCTTACATACGTTTAACTCAATGTCTTCCGGTTTGGCACTCTGACCGATGACCATACCACCGTATACTTTCTCACCAGGTCCAATAAAGAGGGCACCACGCTCTTGGGCGGAGAATAAACCGTAAGTAACAGATTCTCCGGATTCGAAGGCAATTAAGGAACCCTGTTTACGATAGCTGATGTCTCCCTTGTATGGAGCATAGCCGTGGAAGCTGGTGTTAATAATACCGTTACCCTTGGTATCGGTTAAAAAGTCACCACGATAACCAATCAAACCGCGGGATGGGATTAAGAAGTGCAGACGGGTATAACCTCCGGCAATGGATCCCATATTCTGTAATTCACCTTTACGCTGGCCAAGTTTCTCGATAACAGCACCGGTAAATTCGTCCGGTACATCGATGTAACAATCTTCGATAGGCTCGGTCTTCTTGCCGTTTTCATCTTTATGATAGAGCACTTCTGCTTTACTAACTGCGAATTCATAACCTTCACGACGCATATTTTCAATTAAAACAGACAAGTGAAGTTCGCCACGTCCGGAAACCTTAAAGGTATCGGCGCTTTCCGTATCTTCAACACGTAAGGAAACATCGGTATTTAATTCCTTAAACAAACGCTCGCGAATATGACGGGAAGTAACGTATTTGCCTTCCAGACCGGCAAGCGGGCTGTCGTTAACCATGAAGTTCATAGAAATGGTTGGCTCAGAAATCTTCTGGAAAGGAATAGCGTTTACTTCATCCGGAGAGCAAATGGTGTCTCCAATGTGGATGTCAGAAATACCGGAGATAGCCACGATGGCACCAACGGTGGCTTCGCTGACTTCCGCTTTTTCCAAACCTTCAAACTCGTACAACTTACTAATCTTAACTTTCTTCATCTTATCCGGTTCGTGATGGTTCACAACCACAACGTCCTGGTTAACTTTGATAACGCCGTTGTCAACTTTACCAACACCGATACGACCAACGTATTCGTTGTAGTCAATGGTGCTGATTAATACCTGCGTTCCGGCATTCTCGTTGCCTTCCGGTGCAGGAATGTAATTTAAAATCGTATCAAACAATGGGGTCATATCCATGTTGTCGTCATCAATTTCATAACGTGCATAGCCATCTCTTGCGGAAGCGTAGATAAACGGGCAGTCAAGCTGTTCATCGGAAGCATCCAAATCCATGAAAAGCTCAAGGACTTCGTCAACAACCTCATCCGGACGAGCCTCCGGACGGTCAATTTTATTTACACATACGATAACGGGAAGATCAAGGGCAAGAGCCTTCATCAGTACGAATTTGGTCTGTGGCATGGCACCTTCAAAAGCGTCTACCAAAAGTACAACACCGTTTACCATCTTCAATACTCGCTCTACTTCACCACCGAAATCTGCATGTCCCGGGGTATCGATAATATTAATTTTCGTATCCTTATAATGAATTGCGGTATTCTTGGACAGAATCGTGATTCCACGTTCCTTCTCAATATCGTTGGAGTCCATTACACGTTCGCCAACATCCTGATTCGCGCGGAAGGTACCGCTCTGTTTCAAAAGCTCATCAACCAACGTCGTCTTACCATGGTCTACGTGAGCGATGATAGCTATGTTACGAATATCTTCTCGTTTCATATTGTCTCCTCTTTTCTTTCTTTGTAAATAGTTATTTGCGAAACTGCTCTGCGGCGTATGCCGCATGAGCAATTTGCATAATAAATCGATTACACACTGACATTCCATTATACTACAAATTTCGATAATCGCAATAGAAATTTGTGTTTTTTGTCGGAAATTGCGGTGAAAAGTATCGCCCATAAGGTTCTAATGGGCATTTTTACCACATAAGCTTCTATATACGGAGTTATCCGCAAAATAGGAAAAAGCCAATACAAGAAGGGAGAACTATTCATGGCAGATAAAATTTTAGAGAACAATCAGGTTACTATCATTGGACAAATCGTGTCTGAATTTCGTTACAGCCACGAGGTGTTTGGAGAAGGATTCTACGTGGTGGACGTTATGGTGCGCCGATTATCCGAAAGCAGCGATGTGGTGCCGCTTTTGATTTCAGAGCGACTAATTGATGTAAACGAGGATGATAGAGGTAAAATTATATGGGCAACCGGGCAGTTTCGCTCCTATAATCGACATGATGAAAAGAAAAATCATTTGGTGTTATCCGTTTTTGTTCAGGAGTACGAATTTGTAGAAGAGGACGCAGGTGGGGCGAAAAGCAATCAGATTTTTTTAGATGGATACATATGTAAGGAACCGGTTTATCGAAAAACACCGTTGGGAAGAGAAATTGCGGATGTGCTGGTGGCAGTGAACCGTTCCTACGGGAAATCTGATTACATACCTTGCATTTGCTGGGGGAGAAATGCCCGCTATGTTTCCGGGTTTGATGTGGGTGCACGTTTAAAAATACATGGTCGTATTCAGAGCCGGGAGTACGTGAAACGACTGAGTGAAGAAGAGGTAGAAAAGCGCACTGCTTATGAAGTATCCGTATCAAAAGTTGACTACGTGTAAAATATGTGCTATTTTCTTAGGTATAGGTTATCATAATGTGAAACTGCGTGTGATGAAGTGAAAACCGCAACTATGCGCGGAGGTGTCTTATGGAGAAATCAATACAGATTTATTATGGTGATGGAAAGGGAAAGACGGCAGCAGCTCTCGGATATGCTCTTAGAAATGCAGGCGTTGGAAAACGAACCACCATCATCCAATTTCTAAAAGGAAAAAGTACATTAAATGAAGCCGGTATTTTTACAAGGTTAGAACCGGAGATTCGCTTGTTCCGTTTTGATAAGGCAGATGTTCCCTTTAAGGAACTTTCAAGGAAAGAACAGGACGAGGAAGTATTGAATATTCGGAATGCTCTTAATTTTGCCAAAAAGGTATTATCTACCGGAGAATGTGAACTGGTGGTACTTGATGAAGTGCTGGGACTGGTTGACGAAGGGGTAGCAACGGAAGAGGAACTTATTCAGGTGCTTAGTGCGCGCAACGATGCAACGGATGTCATTTTGACCGGATGGCGCTTAACGCCGGGGCTTCGTGAAATGGCGGATGCAGTATACAGAGTAGAAATAGATAAAGAATAAAGGAAGGTAGACAGTATGTCAATTTTTAAGGGGTCCGGAGTTGCGATTGTAACTCCTATGAAACAGGACGGTAGTGTGAATTATGAAAAACTGGAGGAACTGGTGAATGAACAGGTGGATGGCGGAACCGATGCCATTATTATCTGCGGAACCACCGGTGAGTCTGCAACGTTAACAGAAGGGGAGCATACGGAATGTATCAAGACAACGGTAGCAGCTGCAAAGAAACGTGTGCCGGTTATAGCCGGATGCGGATGCAATAACACAGCGCATGCAGAAGCACTTGCGAAAAATGCGCTGGCTGCAGGTGCCGATGCACTTTTGACTGTTACACCTTATTATAATAAAGCAACCCAGAAGGGCTTGAAAGAATATTTTAGACGCGTGGCAGCAGCAGGTGAGTTGCCAATGATCCTTTACAATGTGCCAAGCAGAACCGGTTGTAATATTTTGCCACAGACGGCGGCAGAGCTGGCACGAGAGGTAGAGAACATTGTGGCAATTAAGGATGCTGCAGGAAATATTAGCCAGACCATGAAGACGGCGCAGCTTTGCGGCGGAGCGCTGGATATTTATTCCGGTAATGACGACCAGATTATTCCAATTCTTTCAGCCGGTGGAATCGGCGTAATTTCTGTTTTGGCAAATGTTGCACCGCGACAGACTCACGATATGGTTATGGAGTATTTAAACGGTAATCGTGAGAAGGCATTGAAATTACAGTTAGAAGCTATTCCGCTGATTGAAGCGCTTTTCTGCGAAGTAAATCCAATCCCGGTTAAGACGGCTTTGAACCTGATGGGAAGAGAAGTAGGTGGATTTAGAAGCCCGATGTGCGAAATGGAAGATAAGAACATCGAAGTGCTTAAGAAAGCGTTAAATGAATACGGATTATTATAAGAAAAACGAAGCAGTCAGTTACAAAGTGATTGACTGCTTTCACCATGGAGGTACGAAATGATAAGAATCATCATGCATGGCTGTAACGGACGTATGGGACAGGTAATCAGCCGTCTGGTGGAAGAAGATTCACAGACTACGATTGTTGCAGGAGTGGATCCTTTTGACAACGGAAAGAATGGATATCCGGTGTTTACAAATATTGACCAGTGTACAGTAGAAGGAGACGTGGTTGTAGATTTTAGCAATGCGAAAGCGATAGACGGACTCCTTGATTATTGTATTGCGAAGAATTTGCCGGTGGTGCTTTGTACCACGGGATTAAGCGAAGAGCAGCTGAAACGGGTAGAAGAAGCCAGTACAAAAATTGCAGTGCTTCGTTCCGCGAATATGTCATTAGGAATCAATCTGTTGATGGATTTGGTGAAAAAAGCGGCAAAAGTGTTGGCAGATGAAGGATTTGACATGGAGATTGTGGAAAAACATCATCGCCATAAGTTAGATGCGCCAAGTGGAACCGCCATTGCACTGGCAGATGCTATTAACGAAGAGTTTGACGGTGCATATCAGTATGACTTTGACCGTACAGGGAAACGCCAGGAGCGGGACGAGAAAGAAATCGGTTTTTCAGCTGTCAGGGGTGGCAGCATTGTTGGGGAGCACGATGTTTTGTTTGCCGGAATGGATGAGGTGATTACGTTGTCACATACCGCATATTCTAGAGATATTTTTGGAAAAGGTGCGTTGGCGGCAGCAAAGTTTTTGTATAATAAAAAAGCCGGACGTTATACTATGGCAGAAGTTATTTCACAAAAGGGCTAAAGAATGCGAGGGGGACATAAAATACAATGGACGAAAAATATTTAAAAAGTTTAGGAAAGCTTTATCCAAATCGTGCCAGTGTTGCAACCGAGATGGTGAACCTGAGTGCGATTTTGAACCTGCCAAAGGGGACGGAACATTATGTAACGGACCTGCACGGGGAATATGAACAGTTTACACACGTATTGCGTAACGGTTCCGGTGCGATTCGCCGTAAGATAGATGATACGTTTGAAGGGGAGTTGGACCTTCACGAAAAGAAGCAGTTGGCAACGCTGATTTACTACCCGGAGCGTAAGTTACAAAAGATTCTTAAGAATTTAGAACATCCGGAGAATTGGTATCGGGTTACTTTGCGCCGATTGGTGCGCGTGGCAAAGCGTGCATCCTTTAAATATTCCCGTTCAAAAGTAAGAAAAGCCCTTCCGAAGGATTTTTCTTACATCATGGAAGAACTTATGAGCAGCCGTTATCAGATTAGTGACTTAGAGGCTTACTATGATGAGATTTTTGAGGCAGTTATTCGTACGGGACGTGCACAGGAACTGATTATTGCGTTTGCAGAGTTGATTCGACGCCTGACGGTAGATCAGTTACATGTAATCGGCGATATTTTTGACAGAGGACCCTATCCGGATAAGATTATGAATGATTTGATGAAAATGCCCAGCATTGATATTCAATGGGGTAATCACGATGTTCTTTGGATGGGTGCGGCCTGTGGGCAGATGTCTTGCGTGGCTACGGTATTGCGTATTTGCGCCCGTTATGGTAATCTTGATATTCTAGAGGATGGTTATGGTATTAATGTATTGCCGCTGGTGCGTTTTGCACTGGATACCTATCAGGATGACCCTTGTGAGTGTTTTGATATTCATTATCGTCCCGGAGAGTATAGTCAGAAAGAAATGAATCTGGATATGCTGATTCATAAGGCAATTTCC
>SVEW01000092.1 GCA_015057205.1 Lachnospiraceae bacterium
GGTTAACCAGTGTCCGGTAGGTGGCGCACCTGTTGGTGCTAAAATTGGCGAAATTATGGGCGTTAAAGCCGAAGAAGGCGAAAAGAAAGTTGCTTTTGTAAAATGTATCGGAACCTGCGACAAGGCCAAAACCGATTACGATTACATTGGGTTGAAAGATTGTTCCATGGCAAAACGTGTACCGGGTGGTGGTCCAAAGTCATGTAATTATGGTTGTCTTGGATTTGGTTCTTGCGTAAAGGCTTGTCCATTTGATGCCATCCATGTGATCAATGGTGTAGCAAAGGTTGATAAGGATGCTTGTAAAGCCTGTGGTAAATGTATTGAAGCTTGTCCAAATAACCTGATTGAATTTGTACCATACAGCGCAGATCATATCGTACAATGTTCGAATAAGGATATGGGTAAACAGGTCATGCAGGTATGCCAGGTTGGTTGTATTGCATGTCATCTTTGCGAAAAGAACTGTCCGGCAGGGGCAATTACGGTAGAGAACAATGTTGCACATATTGACCAGTCAAAATGTACACATTGTGGTGCCTGTGCAGAGAAGTGTCCTAAAAAAGTCATTATGGCAAAATAACAATGTACGGTTTAAGTCGGCAACATTTACGTTGCCGACTTTTTTATTTGCAAAATCCGAGTAAGTTTGCTATACTTTCATAAGGTATGCGATTAGAAAGGATAGAACAATGACAGAGGAAAAGATTGCTCGTATTAATGAACTTTATCATAAGTCCAAAGCAGAAGGACTAACAGAAGAAGAAAAGAAGGAACAGTTTATGCTTCGACAGGAATATATTTCTGCAATTAAGGGGGCGATTGCGTCCCAAATGGAAAATGTCAGCATAGAAGAAGCTGATGGCTCGATTGTAAATGTAAGTGAACGCAGACAACAGAAAGGAAAGAATTAGGTTTGAGTAAGAAGATAACAGTCAACCCGGTTCTTCAGGCTATAATGAATGAGGCTCCGGTGGAAGATGCAGATAGACAGGAATATTTTATCGCGATAGCAAAAAAGGAAGTAGAGCGACTTAAGAAGGAAGCTGGTCGCGATATGACATGTTGCGTAAATACATTTGGATGCCAGATGAATGCAAGAGACTCGGAGAAAATTCTTGGTGTTCTTGAAATGGCAGGATATGTGGAATCACAGGACGAACATGCTGATTTTGTAATCTATAATACCTGTACGGTTCGGGAGAATGCATGCAACCGCGTTTATGGACGGTTGGGATATTTAAGTACTTTAAAGAAAAAAAATGACTATATGAAAATTGCACTCTGTGGATGTATGATGCAGGAAGAACATGTTCGTAAGAAAATTCATTCCAGCTATCCCTTTGTAGATCTTGTATTTGGCACACATAATATTTACCAGTTTGCAGAATTGCTTGTAATGGCACTTTATAGCAACTATCAGGTTGTAGAAGTAATAGAGGGAAATGAGAAAATTGTTGAAGAACTTCCAATTGTTCGCAAATATGCATACAAATCCGGTGTAAATATTACGTTTGGCTGTAATAATTTTTGTAGCTATTGTATTGTACCTTATGTACGTGGTCGTGAGAAAAGCCGTGAACCAAAGGATATTCTCCGCGAAATAGAGAAGCTGGCTGCGGATGGTGTAGTAGAAGTAATGTTACTTGGTCAGAACGTCAATTCCTATGGAAAAGGATTACAAGATCCCATTACCTTTGCCGAACTTCTTCGAGAAGTAGAAAAAATTGATGGCATTGAAAGAATCCGTTTTATGACTTCTCATCCTAAGGATTTGTCAGATGATTTAATAGATGTAATGGCGAAATCAAAGAAGATATGTCGTCACTTACATTTACCTGTTCAATCCGGAAGTTCTCGTATTTTGAAGATTATGAATCGACACTATGATAGAGAACATTATTTAAATCTGGTTAAGAAAATCCGTGAGAAATTACCGGATGTTGCCCTAACAACAGATATAATTGTAGGTTTTCCTGGGGAAACAGAGGAGGATTTTGCAGACACGTTATCCCTTGTTAGAGAAGTAGAGTATGATAGTGCCTTTACTTTTATCTATTCCAAACGTACCGGTACACCGGCAGCTACTATGCCGGATCAGGTACCAGAAGACGTGGTGAAAGAGCGCTTTGACCGTTTACTAAAAGTAGTTCAGGAAATTTCTGAAAAAAAAGCCATGGTTTATGAAGGAACAGATGTAACGGTACTGGTAGAAACAGTAAATGAACAGAATCCTGCCCTTGTAACCGGACGTATGAGTAATAATTCTATTGTTCATTTTCCGGGTAATAAAGAATTAATTGGAACGCTTGTATCCGTTCATTTAGATGAATGTAAAGGATTTTATTATTTGGGAACCCAAAATTAACAGAGGATTTTGACAATGTATGCATTTATAAAAGGACGAATTGACGATATATCCGAAGGAATCGTTACAATTGATGTAAACGGTGTCGGGTATGAAATATTTGTTCCGGTGAGTGTATTAGAACAATTACCGGCTGTAGGCAATGAAGTAAAGCTATATACGTTTCTTAACGTACGAGAAGATGCCATGGTACTTTATGGGTTTTCAACACGTGAGGATAAGCGTATTTTTCAAATGCTGCTGGGAGTAAGCGGAATTGGTCCTAAGGGAGCATTATCAATTTTATCTGCAATGACACCGGACGAACTTAAATTTGCTATTTTAGCAGGAGATGATAAGCAAATTGCTAAAGCGCCTGGGATTGGCAAGAAAATGGCGCAAAAAATGATTATTGAATTAAAGGATAAGCTGGATTTGGCTGAAGCCTTAGAAACATCCCTTACACATTCCCAAATAACAGAAAATGCAAGCACAAGTGCCAAAAACGATGCCATCAGCGCTTTGACATCACTTGGATACTCAGCAACGGAAAGTATGCGCGCTGTTTCAGAATGTGAAATTTTACCGGATATGGATGTAGAGGCAATATTAAAGCAAGCATTAAAGAAGCTTGCATTTTAATAATAGAATGAGGATGGTTTCATGGAGAAACGAATAATTTCAACACAATTGCAGGAAGAGGATATGACCATAGATCACAGCCTGCGCCCGCAAAGGTTAGACGAATATATTGGTCAGGAAAAAGTAAAAAACAATCTGAAAGTCTATATTGAAGCTGCCAAGGAACGCAATGAGCCACTGGATCATGTGTTATTTTACGGGCCTCCGGGTCTTGGAAAAACCACACTATCCGGTATCATTGCGAATGAAATGGGGGTTAATGTTAAAATTACTTCCGGACCGGCAATTCAAAAGCCCGGTGATATGGCATCTATACTAAACAATCTGGGCGAAGGGGATTTGTTATTTGTTGATGAAATTCACCGTTTAAACAGACAGGTAGAAGAAGTACTGTATCCGGCCATGGAGGATTTTGCCATTGATATTATGATTGGTAAGGGGACGACAGCCCGGTCGATTCGTTTGGATTTGCCGAAATTTACTTTGGTAGGTGCAACTACCCGAGCAGGATTATTATCTGCACCATTACGTGATCGTTTTGGTGTAGTCAACCACCTTGAATTCTATACACCGGAAGAACTACAGATTATTATTGAACATTCCGCAAGGAAGCTAAATGTGAAAATTGATAAAGATGGTGCCTATGAATTGGCACGACGTTCTCGCGGCACGCCACGACTTGCCAATCGTTTGCTTAAAAGAGTGCGTGATTTTGCACAGGTAAAATATAATGGTATCATTACAAAGGAAGTGGCAGACGAAGTATTAAATCGTTTAGAAGTCGACAGCCTTGGTTTGGATACAAATGATAGAACGATTCTACTTACTATGATTGATAAATTTTCCGGTGGACCACTTGGGCTTGATACACTTGCAGCAGCAATCGGCGAAGATGCAGGAACCATTGAAGATGTATACGAACCGTATCTTGTTCAGAATGGATTTTTACTACGTACACCGCGTGGTCGAATGGTAACCGATTTTGCATATAAACATTTACATCGTGTAAGAGAAGTATAATTTTCTGAAAATGGTTGTCATTTTTTGTGCAAAAGGGTATAATGAACTATATCTTTAGAGTTTGATTGATTTTGATGAATAGAATAGGATGGATAAGTTATGACGACGAAGTCAAATGCAGAAGTTATTATAGGAGGCAAGGTATATACCTTAAGTGGATATGAGAGCGAAGAATACATGCATAAGGTTGCCTCTTTTATAAACAAGAAATTAGAAGAGTTGTCTACGACGATGGAAGGATATAATCATCTTTCTATGGAACAGAAGGCTCTCTTGATGGAATTGAATTTGACGGATGAATATTTTAAATCAAGAGAACGCGTAGAACAATTAGAAGAAGATTTAGAAGAATTTAAGAAGGGGCAGGCGGAGATGAAACATGAGTTGATATCCCTTCAGATTAAACTTGACACCATGAAGGAAACGATTCTTGAATTGGAGTCGAAGAACAAAGAGCTTACCCATATTAAGGAACAGTTGGAGAACTCTTTAGAAGATAAGTTACTTGGAAATTCATAACAATAGAATCCAACTCCGTTTTGTAATTAAGCAAAATGGAGTTATTTCTATTTTGGTAGAATATTAGAAAAGAAGGGAACACTATATGAAACATGAATTATTAGCACCGGCTGGAAATTTATCCATTTTTTATGCTGTTGTTAATGCCGGGGCAAATGCCGTTTATGTTGGCGGGCCTAAATTTGGTGCCAGAGCTTATGCAAAAAATTTTACAACAGAAGAATTGATAGAAGCAATTACTTATGCTCACCTTCATCAGGTCAAGGTATATATGACGGTAAATACATTAATCAAAGAAAATGAACTTGCAGAATGCATTGAAATGATGATTCCTTTTTATAAAGCCGGATTGGATGGCGTGATTCTTCAGGATATGGGGGTTTTTCGTGCTTTTCGCAAGCATTTCCCCAATATGGAACTGCATGCAAGCACGCAAATGTCTGTTAGCAACGTACATGGTGCAAAACTATTAAAAGAAGCAGGCATTGTACGCATTGTTCCCTCTAGAGAATTATCACTTGAAGAAATTAAACGCATTCACGAAGAAGCGGATATTGAAATCGAATCCTTTATTCATGGAGCACTGTGTTATTGCTATTCCGGACAATGTCTGATGAGCAGTTTTATCGGGGGCCGTAGCGGAAATCGCGGACGCTGCGCCCAACCATGCAGATTGCCCTATGAAGTTTATGATTCCGAGACAAAACGTATTCGTGAATCCGGTCCTATTTTAAGTTTAAAGGATCTATGCACCATTACGTTTTTACCTCAGTTATTGGATGCCGGCATATTTTCTTTAAAAATTGAAGGGCGTATGAAACAGGCCTCCTATGCCTATACCGTTGTGTCCATATACCGTAAATATTTAGATTATTACGAAGCTAATGGTGCAAAGGGTTATGAAGTTAGCCGCAAGGACATTGAGACGTTATTAGCAGCAGGAAACCGTGATGGTTTTACCGATGGATACTATTTTCGCCATAATGGAAAAGAAATGCTAACAACCGGCTCTGCATCCCACGCAAGCAGTGATGGTGCCTTGGACGAAGCAACTCTTTGTGCAAAAAAGAAAATTGCAATTCATGGCACATGTTCCTTACGCATAAATAAACCGGTCTCGTTGCAGATTTATATAGGAGATCAGCTCGTTACAATTGAGGGGGATGTTGTACAGGAAGCAACATCAAAAGGTATGACGCAGGAACAAGTCCATAAACAGCTTTCAAAGACAGGAACTAGCGACTTTGAATGGAGTTCATTAGACGTAGAAATGGAGTCTCAGGTGTTTTTGCCGGTTTCTTCTTTAAATCAATTGAGACGTATTGCATTTTCTAAAATAACGGATCTGTTAACCTTTAGAAGAACTTATGTAGAACCGGAAGATTCTACTAATCGCATGCCTTTGAGCCATAAGGGTGGTCACGTTTCTGTATTGGTACGTACCATTCCACAATTGCGTCTCGTACTAAGTAAAGAATATATAACAAGAATTTACCTGGAAGTTACTACATTATTACCGGATGAAGAACCTGAGGTATTAGCGCTTATGCACGATGGAATCAGGAAGGGGCGTTCTTTTTATCTTGCCATGCCTTATGTTTTTCGAAAAGATAACGAAGTGGAATTTTCAAAACAGTGGAATTATTTTTCAGCAGTATGTGAAGGTGTATTGGCACGTTCTTATGATGGATTGGCTTATGCTAAATCCCTAAATGTGCCAATTATCTCGGATAGCTCTTTGTATGTTATGAATCAGACTGCGCAGGATCAATTTAGAGAATATGGTGTACAAGAGATGACTATGTCCGTTGAACTTCATAAACGCGAGATGGTTAACTTAGAACAGACGGACACCGAGTGCATTGCATATGGCCGTATTCCGATGATGATATCTGCCGGTTGTGTATATAAAAATACAAAAAATTGCAAAAAGCAGCCTGGTATGCTGTACTTAAAGGATCGAAAAGGATATGTTTTTCCGGTACGCAACGAATGTCGCGGTTGCTATAACGTTATGTATAACAGTACACCAACTTGTATATTTGCAAAGTCCGGTGAAACCATGTCCGGTAACATACGATTACAGTTTTCAACAGAAACCGACAACGAGGTAAAGCAGGTGCTTTCCATTTTTGAACAGAATGTATTAGGAACCCCGGGCAATGTAAAATTGGACAATTTTACCTGGGGACATTATAAACGTGGCGTAGAATAGGAGCAATCATGGTTCAAATTATAGTTCAATTATCTAAAATAATTATGATATTTCTGCTGGGATTATACACGCTAGAATGTTTTTCCAGTATGAGGCGAAAAGATCCGGTAATACGGAATCAAATTATTGCGCGACAGCGTGTTTTTATGTATATGCTTCATTTTATGGGGTATATGGTTATGTTTTCCGTTCAGGAAGATATTCGATACATTGTTTTTTACGGCATACAGGTATTGGTATTTTCGATATTTTTATCGTTATATGATTTGTTTTACGAAAAAGCATCAGCGCTTGTTGTAAATAATATGGTGATTTTGCTTATGATTGGTATGCTGATTCTAACAAGACTTAGTTTTGATAAAGCAATTCGACAGTTTGCTTTTATGGTAGGGGGCATGGTAATGTGTACCCTAGTACCTTTTGTTATACACAAAATGACCTTTTTAAGTAAATTAACATGGGTATTTGGTTTAGGCGGTATCGGCGCACTGGCAGTGGTTCTTGTTTATGCAACCGTAAGTTATGGTGCAAAACTGTCTATCTCCCTGGGACCGGTTTCCATTCAACCGTCCGAATTTGTAAAAATTACCTATGTATTATTTGTTGCAGGTATGCTTTACAAAGATACTTCTTTTAAACAAGTCGTTATTACAACCGTAATGGCAGCAATACATGTTTTGGTGTTGGTTGCATCCAGAGACTTAGGAAGTGCTTTGATTTATTTTATTGCCTATATGGTGATTACTTACGTAGCTACAAAAGATATACGCTATCTATTGTTAATCCTAACAGGAGGAGCACTTGCTGCTGTAGGCGGCTATTTTGTATTCTCCCATGTGCGTGTACGTGTTTTGGCTTGGCGAAATCCATTTGCACCGGGCGTAATTGCCAATGAGGGATGTCAGGTAGCACAGTCCTTATTTGCAATTGGAACAGGGGGATGGTTAGGACTAGGAATTTTCCAGGGACTTCCAAAGAGTATCCCTGTTGTAGAACAAGATTTTGTGTTCTCGGCTATTTCTGAGGAAATGGGGCTGATATTTGCCCTTTGTCTGCTATTGGTATGTATATGCTGCTTTATGATGTTTTTAAATATTGCTATGCAAATGAAAAACCAATACTACAAACTAGTTGCACTTGGCTTAGGTTGTGTTTACGGTTTTCAAGTATTTTTAACCGTTGGTGGAGTAACCAAATTTATTCCCTCTACCGGAGTGACACTCCCATTGGTAAGTAGCGGGGGTAGTTCTTTGGTAAGTACTGTTATGATATTTTCCATCATAGAGGGATTGTATATTTTGAGAGAAGAAGAGGGTGAACGAATTGAACGTAAAGGAAAGAAACGTAGAAGAAAAGAAGAAAAAGAAATCTCAGAAAAGTAATAAAGAATTTGTGGTTGTTACCTATTTTTTTCTGGCTTTATTTTTGTGCTTAATCGGTTATATTGTATCTTTTCAAGTATTAGAAGCGGAAACAGTGATTAATAACCCTTATAATAAACGACAGACAATTTTTGCAAACTCGATTATTCGCGGAAAAATACTTTCGTCTGATAGAAAAGCATTGGCGAAAAGTGTTGTAAACGAAACAACGCAAAAAGAGAAACGCATATACCCATATGCTAATATGTTTGCACATGCCATTGGTTATAGTACCAACGGAACAACCGGCGTGGAATCAATAGCTAATTTTAACCTGCTTCGCACACATAGCTTTATTGGAAATCAACTTATGAACATGCTAAAACAAAAGAAAAACCGAGGCGATACCGTTGTCACCACCTTTTCCTACCAATTGCAAAATACTGCATATCAAGCATTAGGAGGCTATGACGGGGCAGTGGTTGCACTGGATCCTAAAACCGGAAAAATATTATGTATGGTTTCCAAGCCTGATTTTGATCCGAATAAAGTAGCCACAAATTACAAAGCAATTATTGGTAATGAAGATACCGATAGCAATAATTCTGTGTTGTTTAACCGTGCGACACAGGGAAGTTATACTCCTGGTTCCACATTTAAAATATTTACTACGTTAGAATATTTAAATGAACATGGAAGTTTTGCTGATTACAACTATCAATGCACCGGAACCAAAACAGAGAATGGAATCTCTATTCACTGTTTTGGCGGAGAGGTTCACGGCAGTTTGGATTTGCCGCACATGTTTGCAGAATCCTGTAACTGCGGCTATGCCAATATGGGACTTTCCCTTGATATTAAGAAATTTAATAACCTAACGAAAAAGCTTTTGTTTGATCGCAACCTGCCTATTGACTATCCATATACCAAAAGCAAATTTTCTTTAACAGAAAATTCCAGCAAGGCAGCCATCATGATGGGTAGCTTTGGTCAGGATAAAATAACCGTTTCTCCGATGCATCTAGCCATGGTAGCCGGTGCAATTTCTAATAAAGGTATACTAATGAAGCCTTACGTGGTAGACCACGTTGAAAACGACGCTAAAACGGTTGTAACAAGTATGAAGCCAAAGAAATATAAGCAATTGATTTCTACGGACACAGCTCGTGTAATGCGCAGACTAATGCGTGCTACCGTTGATTATGGTACTGCTACCGCTTTAAAATCTTCTGCATATCGTGCAGCCGGAAAAACAGGTTCCGCTCAGGTATCTGACTCATCAGATGATACCCATTCCTGGTTTGTAGGTTATGCCAAGCACAAAGGAAAATCCCTTGCGATTGCAGTTATCGTAGAAAAGCAGGGAAATGGTAGTCGTTTTGCAGTTCCGATTGCTAAAAAAGTATTTGATGCATATTTTGATAAATAATTGCACTGCCACCAAAAAAGTTGTATAATCTTTGTTAGATAACAAAACCAAACCGCATGGAGGACTTGTGCATTGATCGAAGCTACGAGCTGTGGTGGTGTGGTAATTTTCAGAGGGAAGATTTTGCTTCTGTTTAAGAATTATAAGAACAGATACGAAGGA
>SVEW01000093.1 GCA_015057205.1 Lachnospiraceae bacterium
ATCAATCGGCAAACAGATACAGTCAATTTCTGTCGCCAACGGTAGAATGACTTTTTCCGTTTCGTCCCTTCGACACTCCAAGAAGACATTTACCCTGGGCATCCGATGCGACTCCGGCTCATTTAGTTGCTCCAAAGTCTCCGGCAGCAATCACCTTTCCGTAAACGCAAAAGGTGTTGTTACCGTAAAAAAGAACACCCCCAAAGGCACCTATGCCATGAAGGTAAAGATTAAAGCCAACGGTAACGGAAATTTCAAAAAGAAAACGATTACTAAAAAAGTCCGGGTGAAGGTTTTATCTTCCGGAAACGGAAGTTCTGACGATAGCGACCCTACTGTCTACTGGACACCAAACGGACAGGTCTATCACACAAATAGAGATTGTTCCTTTCTTGCCCGTTCTCAAGTTGTGAATAGTGGCAAGTTGAGTGAATGCCCACGATCAAGAAAGTGCTCGAAATGTAAAAAAGGGCATGCCTTATCCGTACATGTGCAAAAATGATACATTCATAGTTCTCTCTCCTTTCATTTGTGCAATATTAACATAATTATCTTTCTAAATTTGTTGATTTTGTTCACACTTTCTTATATTACTATGATATTATAATACATGTAAACCCCCCCAATACATTATATAATTTTTGCTAACCCCATAGTAAAAATACCTTCTCCTAAAAGACAACCGATCGACAGGTTGTCTTTTTTATATGGTAAAATACCCTTGAAGATCAAAATTGACCTCCAAGGGTA
Organism: Lachnospiraceae bacterium; assembly: GCA_015057205.1. Classification (GTDB taxonomy): domain Bacteria; phylum Bacillota; class Clostridia; order Lachnospirales; family Lachnospiraceae; genus XBB1006. The sequence continues at coordinate 751 of SVEW01000093.1, forward strand.
TTTATATATAATCTTCTCCTATGTGAGATATTTTACCACACATATTTTTCACACACAAGTACTTTGTCTAACTATTCTGAAATTGTGTTCAAAATAGTATAGCTTGCAGTTTCTTACTACTTACGTCGTATTGTTACATACTTTCCGACTCCGGATTTTACAATCAGCTTTTTCGTTGAATTATATTCCTTCTTCGTAACATTTTGAATGGTAATTATTGCCTTCTTATAAATTCCGTTAAAAGTTCCTTTCGGCACTGTAACAAGCTTGCCCTTAAAGGTGATGTATTTCAGCTTACTGTCACCCTTTAACATCTTCTTAGGAAGTTTCTTAATTCCCTTTGGGAAGGTAACATTTGTTAACTTCTTTAATTTCTGCAATGCCTTAGAAGAAATAGCCGTAACCTTGTATTTTTTACCTGTTTTTGCTGTTACACTGGCAGGAATCGTCAATTTCGTTGCATTCTTGCTAACAGACAGAAGTTCCAGTGTATTTTTCTTAATTGCAAACACAAGCTTTACGCCGTTGTTTAATTTCTTTTCAATGGTTTTGGAATCACTATCCGGTGTTTCATCCAGTGGCGTGTTTTGGTCATCAATGTCTGTGGTATCTTCCGGCTTCGTATCCTCCGGTTTATCACTTCCTCCGCCGGAGTAGCCACCACCTCCGCCACCGCTGATGTTCCCACCACCGCCCGGCATGGTAATTCTGCTAACCTTTATAATAACGTCTTCGGACTCATTATCATACTGGTCTTTCGCACAAATGCTAACATATGCGCTGCCAACTCTATTGAGCGTGCTCGATACACTAAAGGTTCCATCCGCTTTGGCCTGACCTTTTTTCTCATTATTTACGTAGATAAAAGCGTCCGAATCTGCAACACCACTAACAACATACAAACCAGTCTCATCGTCTGCGATGAACTCGTTTTCCGTAATTCCGAGAGTCGGGGCAACGTTATCGTTTTCAACGAATACGTATTGTACGGTTTCATCATAATAGCGGCGCTCACCTTCCGTTCTCGCTAGGTGTTTCGCCACGATTTTGATTTGTAATGAGCCATTTTCATCCGGAAGTTTGTACCAATACTTACACAATTTCTTTGTTTCTTCTCCAGAAGTTTCGTCTTCCGGATATATTACTCCACTCTCTAATAGCTCTTCCGATACCCTGCCTGTCTTTGGATCAACGCTGACATAATATGCATCCAGGTAGTCTTCGCTGTCGTCATAATCGTCGCCTTCTACGGAGCGGACATTTTTAATAATCAGATTTCTTCCCTTACTCAAGTTAGCACGATATCGATAACGGCCGTCCTCACCCAATTCTACCTTACCGCTATCCGCAGCAATATCAAATACAAATGGATCCGGCTTTCGCAATGTTTCTGCGTTAGAAACCGTTTCCTCACTTGTAATCTGACGGCATGTCGTTGTCAATTCACTCACTTCGTCGTCAAGATTGTTTCCTCGCTTATATGCACAGACGCCAATTTTGTAATCCTTTCCAAATGACAATTCCTTGCCCATCTCTCCGTCTGCTGCCAAAGCCATTTTCAGCTTATATAGCGTAATCCGCTGATCAGGATTGTCCGGATCGGATCTTTGCTCCCATCCAAGACTATCATCGGTTACCGGTTGTCCCATGATTACGGCTTCGTGTACACGCGTAAGTCGCTCTTGCGGTATCGTATAACCTCTTCCCGTATCGACATATTTGCCATTATCATCCTTCTGATACAACGTAATTATGTATCCATCTACATCCTCTTCCCCAACTTCTACTTCCGCCGGAGTCCAGTAGGCATTCAGGATACCATTTCCATCCGCCTCAAGAAAAGCCTTCTTCAGAGCTTCCGGCTTCTTTACATCGTTGCTGTTTTTATAAGAAATGGTCTTTTGCTCTTTTGCATCACCAAATTTAGTTGCTGTACTAAGTGGTAAGGTAAGGGTTGATGGAGTTTCTGTTCCATCCTCTGAAACACTACCACCATGTCCGCCATAAAGCTGCATGGATACCTGGTATTCTCCACTTGGCGCATGCAGGCCTTCATCCACTAATTCAACAGCTTTCGGGGTTTCTCCCGGTTCTACATGCTGCGAATCAATCAAATAACTCTCTACCAACTCGCCATTTTCACTAACCTTCTCGTAGTAAGTGCAAATGGTGTAATCCATATCTTCTTTTGGATTACATATTTGCGGTGTCAATTGATTTCCTGTCAGCATGCCCTTCAGTTCCGTAACCGGCTGTGTAGCATTTGCTTTGACCTTGAAGTCTCTGTTGGCTTGTACGTAAAAAATACCGTTATCCGGAATATTCTCCTTTTTAATTGAGAAGTATACAGCCTTACCTGGGTTTTCCTTATCTGTAATTACCAATTCTTCAGCGCCTGCATAGCAGCCTCCCCAAACAGTAAGTAGCTTGCTATTTTCAACGCTGACAATACCATCGGAGTCCTTCATTCCTTCTGTATCCGGAGAAACCTTTGTCCAGCCAGTAAGATTGGTCGCATATGCGCTGGCTACCATAGAGTCCAATTCACCCTTGGTAATGACTGTTTCTTTTTTGCTTTCATCCAGTGGAATCATCGCCAGAATCACGCTCTGTCCATCCGCAAGGTTCTCTTTATCGACAGCCACAGCTTCTCTCCATAATTCTACAGGATTGTCTTCATCCTTGATTGCTCTCGTTACACATGCCGGATGAAGCGTTATCTTCTTTGTCTTTACTGCTAATGGAGTAAGATTGGTTGATAAGGTCGCTTTCATTTTTGTCTGCTTATCAATCTTAACCGTTTTCGATTTTCCTCTCTTTTTCATACCAGCTTTATAAGAGAGCGGATTCTGCGCCTTACTATGCTTACGTCCATTCAATATACCATTGACATATTGTGGATTTCCATCCAGTCCACCATTTATTTTGGTATCACCATTAATTGTATACTGTACCTCTGCATAGCTTGCACCGCACCAGGCACTGGCTGCAATGCCACCGGTTGGTGTCTGGTTGTTTAACCAATCCGTAAAAAGATCCTTTCTTCCATCCCCCACTACTTCACTCTCTACACCAATACGTGCGCCAACCTCCGCACCTACTTGCAATCCTAAACCAAACTTGTCCTTTAGCGTTGCCCCTGCTCTTCCCCTAATATAATCGTTCGTGTAGATTTTTGTCGAGCCGTCCTTTTGAAGTGCCGTAGCATAGGTACCGCCAAAACTACCCATCACGCCCAATTCTCCAAGGCCCTCAAACCATGAAACAATTTCTTCAAGAAATTTACTTCCGAGCTGTTTCGAAACACCATTTGGCAATATTCCAATTTTCAAATCTCCGGCTGCGGCAACCGTATAACCCTTATAGTTTGTTCCATTATGGTTAAATTCCGCATCATTTACGTCAAATTCCACACCCATCGATTCGATAAATTTTATTTTACTAAATCCTATATTATCTCCCTGAACTCGGAACTTACTCGGTCCAATTTGTACTGTTAGCTCGCCCTCAATTGCTTTACAGAATTTTCCGGCTGCGGTAACTTCCAACAAAATCGGAGGAATTCCATGTGAATTTCCACCAGCCTGCTCGATGGTCTTTGCAATGTTTTTTGCTCCGAGTCCGGCGCCATTAATGGTAACCACCGGCGTTGTCGGTGTAATATCAATACCGACTCCCTCTTTAGTGACCTGGAACTTCGCACTCAGATTATTCGGGCATAATTCTCCTGATTTCAGTCTTACCAATTCCAGTTCTGCCGCTGTTTTAAATAAATCCTCAACCTCTAATTCAAATTCGAAGGCATATTTTTGATCATCGATTGTATCCACTTCGCCCTTAATTGCGGCACTTCCCGCATCAAATCCAAGTATGGTAAGCGCCTTTTCCGGTTCAAAAAATCCTTCCGCCTTGATTCCTTCTACCTTAAAGTTATCTCCATTTCCGCCATATTTCAACTTCTGCATATCAATTCCAGCCATTCCAAGCAGATTCAGTTGCAGCTCTCCGGCGAAAATAATATCACCAAACTTCGAAATATGAGCTTTATTAACATTGACGCCATTTCCCGGCAATTCAATGTTAAAAACAGCCACATTCTTTGCAGAATCGATATTTAAAGCAAGGCCCTCATACACAATTTCATTTTTAACAGAGCCATCTTCATTCTTAACGGCCCCTTTTTCATCATATCCTGCAAATGTAACGGAATCCTTCTTCGCATCCTTCGATGGCTCGTAAAAAACAAACGTCGGTGTATCCAGCGTAATCTTTGTCGCATCAAAGCTAAGCTTGCCATCTGCTTTCACGGTTAATCCCGGAGTTTTATCCTTGTCTCCCTGGGCATCCCACTTCATACTAATCGTAGGACTAAGCTTTACCACGCCACCATAGAACTCATATGTCTCTCCCACCTTACGATAATTGCCATAATAAGATGCCAAAATTTTGTCATATTTTCCTCTATTTTCAGCATTTGCAACTCTAATTTGGTTTCCATCTTTCAGTACATAAAGATAATCTGCCTCTTCGGTCAACTCCACCACCTCCGGCGTAATCACATCCGGATTCTTAGGTTTTGCATCCTCCGTGGAAGAAATATGCCGAAATCCCCACAAGTCCTGACAACAATACCCTGGCACTTCTGGGTTGTTTATTTCCGGACAGCCCTCACCAAACGGAATTTCATGTCCTGTTGTTACAAGATTATAGTCCTTATAGGAAACCTGGCATGGATACCCTGTTTCTGTTACATGTGTTTCATGTCCCTCCACGCCCGTTTTCCAGTCCTCCAATCCTGGTCCATAATCATGCCTATAGATATACCGGTCCGATGCTGCAACAAACGGAGCAGCAAAACTGTAATCATTACAGCTTACTTCCATCACGGTATTATAAGAAGTTTTGTCTAAACCAAAAGAAATATTCTTGTTGGAAAGTTTACGCCCATTGTTATCTATTTTCTGGGCAAAAACAGATGGAACCTCTTTTTTTACGTTTGCATGGCCCGTCTTTGGAAAATCCTGATAGGTAACATTCATACGATAAAACTCATAGCATTCATTGTGCATCAGTACTTCCTGCGGAATCTTCCCGTTCTCATAGCCAAACTGAGTAATGGTGCGCACCGCCCAATTTTGGTCGGTTCCAGGCTCAGCGGATTCTTTTGCAACAAACTCCGGGAATTTGTCGGCATTCGTTTCCCCCTTATCCACCTGCACCAATTGGAAGTACATTGTCACATCATACTTCGCTCTTATCGTTACGTATTTATTAGACATAAAATAATCACTCTGCCAAAATCTATCCGTATAAAGTCCTCTGTCCTCCGTTGCGAGCAGTGCAACATACATGCCGTCCTCTAAACCTTTTGGACGATTTTTCTTATCTTTTGTGCGACCAAACTCTTTGACCTCAAGATTCGTAAGGTTTCTCCATTTTGCCCTTCCATCTTCCAACATGCTCCTTGGATGTGTAGGACGTTTCCCACCATACACAATGTCTTTTATCTTATCAAGCGGTGTCGTAATCTCGTGATTAAAGTCCTGGTAACCATATTGATCTAAATTATCCTTCGCCATATCACCTATCAGTGCAGTCGGTATGGTATGGCCTCTGCCTCCACTGTGAGGCACTGCACCTATACAGAAATCAAAATGTAGATCATCATTCTCGATATAAACATATTTTCCGTGATCTTTTTTGTTCGTAAAGGTTCCATAACGCAATCCATCCCCCTCCGATGCAACCTTTCGAATCGCTCCGATATACGCATAGGTTTGCACCGGAAGCATCGTAATGGCCATAATCAGCGATAGCACCATCGCTACAAGCCTTTTGATTGTTTGACTCTTCATGTTGTAAACTCCTCCTTTTAATTATGTTTTTTTATTTCCCCGTTTTAATTACTACCTTCTTGTTAATTCCGGAGTTTTGGATTAATCTCTTACTTGCTTTAAACTCCTTTTATTGTTTTCATTTTTTTCTCATCACTACCTACCTCCTAAAAATAATTGCACAACCATTTTTATATACAATAAACCTAGTTTGATTGTACTACACAATTTGGACAAAAAAATGAGACTTACAAAATTGTAAGCCTCGCATTTATTCTTTCCATTTTGGAATGCTAAAACGAAATCTCGTTCCGTTTGGTCCCGTAGATACAAGTTCCATATCGCCATCATGCAATCGCACAGTTTCCAGGCATACTGCAAGCCCAAGACCATTTCCGCCTCCCGTAGTATACCCTTTTTCGAAAATATGCGGAACCACCTCCGGAGAAATTCCACAGCCGGTGTCCGAAACATGGAACACAATATCTTCCGCCTCTTCCTCAATATCGATGGAAATCACCCCTTTTTCCGTAAAACGGGAAGCATTGGCAATCAGATTAATCAAAACCTGCAACAAAAGTTCTGCATTGCCCCACACCTTGTAATCGCCTTTATTTTGAAAACGCAGCCTGTTTTCCCGTTTTGCGCAGACCGGTGTCATAACGGACGTGGCATAAATCAAAAGATCCTGAACATTGACAACTGACATTTCCACATCCCGGCTTTTGCCATAAGTATAATCCATCAATTTAGATACCATTACCCCAAGACGATCTGCCTCATCCCGTATCGTTTTTAACCGACCGGGAGACTTATCCGTATGCATTCCTTTCTCCAACTGACGTTCTTCAAGCTGCGCATAGCCGGATATCACCGTAAGCGGTGTTTTCAATTCATGAGCCACCATTCTGAGAAAGTCACGATTCATCTCATTCATCTGTTGCAAAAGCTGATTTTCCTGATTCACCTGTTCGAGCGCCACAACCTGCCGCTGAATGCGGGCATTAATTACTACCGCCAGTATCATCAAACAGATTACCATTACAAAGGGCGTGATACCAAAATGCGTCACCATTTGGGATTCGCCGCTGGATACTCCCTCCCGAATCAACATGACAATCAGATATCCCACTGCCCCAAGGACAAGCACATCCCGCCGATCCGGTCTTGCCTCTTTTAGATAATAGCGCAGAATTCCAAAAATGCTCCACAGTAAAAACGGAATGCAGCAGTAATAGGAAATATGGCATAAATCCACTAAATCCCTAATCTCTAAAATCCAATGTAATGCCGTTATAACAACAAATACACCGCCCAGAATGCAGGGCATTTTTCTGCCAATAGCCTTTGGAAAAAATGCATACAACAAATACAGCGCCGTAGCCGGAATAAACGCTACATCCAGTATCATCACCCGATATTCCCAATAAAAATTATAGTCCGGATCCAGCAGGTATTCGGAGAAAAAGAATTGATTCCGACAGGCTATTACCAGACAACAAAGGGCTAGTGCAGCATACTCCCTTCTCTTCTGTATCGATGCGCACAGAAGAAACCAGAACATCAAAAATATCAATCCACTTCCAAGAAGCAGGGACCAGACAGCAACCCCACGCTGATATTCATCGATATTTTCCGGTGTAGAAATATTGGTAGACTGGATAAATCCGCCATCATTATGAACATAATTCGAGTATTGGTAGAGAATCTCAATCTCCCCCGTATCCCCCGAATATAATGGAATGGTCATATAGCGCACTTTTGGTATGGCTTCCTCAGGATTATCCGATACCCGACCGACATTGCGCACTTCCTCCCCGTTCACAAACACGCGGGTTCCATAGTCAACGGAAAAACTGCCAATTGCAAGCCACTGATGTGGTTTTGCCAAAAGACGCATCCGATGACTGCCTAATCGGACATCTCTCTTTGCGTTATTATCCGGCTGCGGCGCTTTTTTTCATCTGCAAAATCCTTTGGTGTATACAACTTACCCGGAAAATAATCCCAGTTGTTCACCAGATGATATACATTGCCGTCAAAATCATAATTTCGAATATCTGCAAATCCGTCTTCGTGTCTGATTACAATAAAATCCTTTTGAAATCGCCCTGAACTTAGCAAAAAGAAAACCGCAAGAATTACCACCACAACTACCGGTGGCAAATACTTTTTCACCAGATGCAATGGTTACACCTCCTCCAGTGAATAGCCCTCACCGCGAAAATAACTGACCTTCACCTTCGCATGAGTACTGTCGAGTTTTTTATTCAGGCGCGAAACCGTTGCGTGAAGTGCATTGCGTCCACTGCCTGAGTCTGTCCCCCAGATTTTTTTGTATAGCGACTCAAGTGAAACGTAGCCGCTCACATTTTCAGAAAGAAGCTGTAGTAAAAGGAATTCCTTTTGAGTAAGCAAAAGATCTTTGCCTTCGTAATAGGCAATCATCGATAGAGCATCCAGTTTTAGCCCCATGAAATTGGTATAACGCTTTCGTTCCTGAGCATTTCGCAAGCGCGCCTCAATGTGGGCAATCAACACACCAATATCGTAGGGTTTTGTCAGATAATCATCGCCTCCCGCACGAAATCCATCAATCACCTGCGCATTTTCGCCAAGGGCAGAAAGAAAAATAATCGGCAGGTTGTTCATTTCTTTGATTTTGGTACATAATTCCAGTCCATCTACATCCGGCAGCATAATATCCAAAATCACAAGATTTACTTCCTGCGACGCAAGAATCTCCATACAATGCTTACCATCCGCTGCTTTAAAAACCTCGTAGCCCTCCATCATAAGTGCCTCAGCATTGATTTCCATAATGTGTGGATTATCCTCCACCAATAGTATCTTATATCCCATACAACTTTTTCCTTTACATCATACTAAAATATGCTTATATTCCTCCAGCAGCTCATGGGAATACTCCTTCTGAGAATATAAGCATTATTTTATCAATTCAAACTCTTCACAAATAACTTTTGCATCTTCACTAAAAGCCATATCTATTGATTCAAGTTCGCTCTCCAAGAATTCCTTATGAACCTGACGCCAATAATCAAGGCTTCTATCGCCTTCGCCCTCTTTATATGCATGCTCTGCCGTT
>SVEW01000094.1 GCA_015057205.1 Lachnospiraceae bacterium
CTTCTTCCTCTCTGGGCAGAATCCACCACGATTGCTATGGTTCTGCCCATTCCTCCAGTCACGCTGGGCATAACCGGAACCCGCAACGCTATTTCTGCCCATTTTACAGCGATGCCTGGGCATAACCCACTATAATTTCTATGGTTTTGCCCATTCCCCCAGTCACGCTGGGCATAATATAAAAAAATAGAGCAAGTTCTGCCCATTTTCCAGTTCACACCGGGCAAAACTTGCTCTTTCAGCCACTAAATTCAACTTCTTTTTAATTCTACATGAAAAACAGTCTTTCCGTCCTTTGACCTGGCCTTTATAGTGCCATGGTGGTTCACTACAATCTGTTTTGCAATGGCAAGTCCCAGTCCATAGCGATTCTCCGCCCGGCTTCGCGCCTTATCAGCCCGGTAAAAACGTTCAAAAATCCGTTCCTCGTCTCCCGGTTTAATAGGGTCTCCCACGTTGGTAATTTCAAGCACCAACAGCGATTTCTCCCCGCGCAGCGTCACCTTTACCGCAGTATCTTTAAAACTATGTTTCACCGCATTATCCAAAATGGTAGAGCAAAGTTTCTCCATTTCACTCTTGCTGCACTTGCATTTCAGATTTTCCTCAATGTCCGTTTCTATGAAAACCCCCTGTTCAAATGCCATTCCTTCCAACACCAACGCGGTTTTCTCTACAATTTTAGACAGATTTTCTTCCTGATATTGCTCTTTTATGATGCCGTCTTCTAACTTGGACAAATCCAATAACCCCGCAATCAACTTATTCATACGCTCCGCCTCATAGCGAATATTTTCAATATATTTTTCATTATTGCCGCCTAAGACCAATTCGTCAGACGAAGCCATAATAATCGCCAAAGGTGTCTTTAACTCATGAGATGCGTCTGCAATGAATGCGCGCTGTTTATCAAACGACTCTTTTGCCGGTTTGGTGATCCAAATCATAATCATTCTTGCCAGAATGGCAATGGCAATTTCAGCCAGAATCCCTATAAAAATGCTGTTTTGCAATAAGCTCCACAATCGCTTACTTACGCTTTCATTATTTAGAATAACAATTGTTCGATTCACCCGATAGTGAAAAGAATAGCGCGCACTATACATATTTCCAATCCACAAGGTATCGCTGTCGTAGGATTTCATGATTTTCTTTGCAACCTTGGTACTATCAAAATCAGAAGACTCTGTTCCATGGTGAATCGTTTTGCTTATTGTCTCATCAGCAATCTCCACCGTATACACATCATAATCCAGAATTCGCATATTCTCTAATTCCGGTGGTTCCTGCCCTGCGGGTGCTTTCTCTATTTCAGAATCATCCATGAAATGCAGATTTTGCATGACTGCCTCGTACTCTCGTTGATAACTCTGCACATTTACACTCACCAGACTAATTAACAAAAATGCCGATAAGATTCCAAAAATCGTCAAAAAAACTTTCCTACTTAGTTCCTTCATTCTTCAACTCCATTTTGTATCCCATGTTCCGTATCACTTTTATGGATACAGTTGCATCAATTGCTTTCAATTTCTTGCGGACAAAAGAAATGTATGCCTCCAGGTTGTTGGAAATGGCCTCGTTATCCATACCCCATACCCGGTCGAAAATCATATCTTTTGACAACACCTGATTCGGGTTCATCATAAAGTATTCCAACAACTGAAACTCTTTGTTATTGGTAGCAATGCTTTCTCCGGTATCCCTGTTTTTCACGGAAGGATTCTTATAATCCAGTTCCACATTTCCAAATGCCAGGGATTCCGTCACCGCCTGCTCAATTCGTAGCTGTGCATTCACCCTTGCCACAAGTTCATCAATGTGAAAAGGCTTCGGCACATAGTCATTTGCCCCTTCCCGAAAACCCGTGAGTTTATCATTCAGTTCGCCTTTCGCAGTTAACATAATAACCTTGGAGGATATGCCCTCCTTTTTTACTTCTCGCAAAATCTCAATGCCATCTTTTCCCGGAAGCATAATGTCAAGAAGAAGCAAATCGTAAATCCCTGTCAGGGCATTATACAACCCATCTTCCCCATCGTTACATACGTCCACAGCGTATCGCTCTTTTTTTAAACGTTCCGCTACCAGTTCCGCCAATGCGTACTCGTCTTCCACTAATAAAATTCGCACCTTATAACTCCTATTATTCCCGGTATTTTCCCCCAAGATATTCCTTCGCAGCCTTCACATACACTTCCACGTTCTTGTGTCGGCCTTCGATGTCCGCTTCCGTCATCTGGCGAACAATTTTTCCCGGAACACCCATAACAACGGAATAGTCCGGTATCACTTTGCCCTCCGTGATTAGCGCATTTGCGCCAACGATGCAATACTTTCCTATCTTTGCACCGTTTAAAATCGTTGCGCCCATGCCAATCAGTGTACCATCACCAATCTCACAACCATGTACAATGGCACCATGGCCGATACTAACATCATCTCCAATGTGACAGGAATACCCTGCGCCTACATGCACCACCGCATTGTCCTGTATATTGGAACGTTTTCCAATGGTAATCGGGTGCTCGTCTCCACGAATCACCGCATTAAACCATACACTTGCGTCCTCGTTGATGGTAACATCACCAATAATTTTTGCCCCGTCGGCAATAAATACATTTTCTGAAATATTCATTGAATTCTACCCCCAATTCTTCTATATACAGTAAACTACTTCTATTGTAGCATGAAAAAAAAGCAGATACAATATTTCTGCTTTTTTAACGTATAACTATCCTTCCCACGGATTATTCAAAATTCTTTCGAAATAACTAGTATCTATCTTTTCTTTTTCGAGCACATAGAAAAAAGGATCGTTACGTATCGTATCTGTACCATTCACAATAATTCAAAAAGCAATAACCAAACCTGTAACAAATGTAATTCAAGGAACGTAATATCCAGATACAATCTTTTAACAATAATATACTATAATTATCGCAAATCAAACATTCTAAGAAAGGACGGACCCAAACCATGAAAAAAATGAAACACGCACTCTGTATACTTGTTACGGTGCTACTGCTTGGTACCTGCCTGTTTCCTTTTGACTTGTCGGCTTCAGCAGCTACCACCTACCGTATGAGCCGCACCAAAACTACCCTTTATGTTGGCGACAGCGAACAACTGGCCTTGCTCCCTGCTTCTGCCAAAGTCACAAAGAAAATTGTTTGGCGTAGCTCTAAGGCAAGCGTAGTTCCGGTAAAAAAGGGCCGCATTACTGCCAAAAAAGCGGGCAAAGCAACCATCACAGCCAAACTATTTGGCAAAACCTATCGTTGCCTCGTTACGGTAAAATCGGCGAAAGTTACCTACATAGAAGTACCGGCAAGCGATGAAGCGCAGACCGGCAACCAGATTTATCAACAGGATGTCACGCATCAGATGACAAGCGCAAGCTATTGGTGTCGCAAATGCAAAGATGCCGATAAAGTGCTCCTGACCGGCAAAGAAATTGTGGCGCAAAATGCTGCCAACTATCAGGCTGGCAATTCTATGACAGATTTGAAAAACATGGATATTGCCTATGACAGCGAAAAGACCCGTGCTGCACTTTCTACGGAGCTGATGACGGATGTTCGTGTTGACCGCATCGGTAATCGCACAACGATTTACCGAAATGGCATAGCTCTTGACACCACCGCCATGGACACCTGGTTTGCAGAAATGAAGCGCAATATTGAGGGTGCCACGGTATCAACCACCGATACCCGTAAATACGGTATCTGCACCATGCGTGCGGATTTGTTCATGGCTCCCACCAACGACCTGGTAGGATGGTCTGAAACGGACGCTGACAGCGAATTTATCAACAGTTCGTTAAACGTAAACGAACCGGTGTTGATTAATCTTATCACTGCGGATAAAAAATATTATCATGTAACCTGTAATAACTGCTCCGGTTGGGTAGAGGCCGACCACTTCGCCATTTGTGATACCAAAGAATCCTGGCTTGCTCAATGGGATCTTACGAATGACAACGTGTTAGTAGTAACCGGAAGCCATGTTACATTGAACAAGTCAAACCTTGCGCCTGCCACCTCCGGCATTGATTTGTATTTAGGAACCCAATTGCCTCTCGTTTCTAAAAACGACATACCGGAACAAATTGCAGAACGATATCCTTGGTACAGCTACACCGTGTATCTTCCCACCAGGGATGCCAACGGCAAACTAAAACGGGAATTTGCATTAATTTCCTCCCATCAGGACGTGCATATAGGCTACCCGAAGCTTACGGTCAACAATATATTAACCTTGGCATTTTCCTGTTTGGGCGACCGCTACGGTTGGGGCGGCATGTTAGGTGCTATGGATTGTTCCCTTTATACCCGCAACATTTATCGCTGCTTTGGGCTGGAAATTCCGCGCAACACCAATTGGCAAGCGAATATGTCCGCTTATCGCAAGGATTTAAGCCAACTTGACGCAAAACAAAAAGCCGCTTTTATCAAAACCCTGACTCCGGGAGCATTGATTCAATTTCCGGGGCACATCACCATGTACCTTGGAACCGTAAACGGCAAATCCTATGTTATTAGTGATTTAGGATCCCTGGCGGAATCAACCGGTGATTTAAATATAAAAAGTGTATATTCCGTTAGCATCAATTCCCTGGATGTCAGACGTCGTAGTGGCAAAACCTGGTTGGAAGAAGCAACCTGGGCAATTTGCCCTTTTATCCCGGCATCCAGGTAGCCAAAGCAAGGGGATGTCGCACCAGAAGCGACATCCCCCATATTTTGCAGTTTCAATCTTACCGAACTCGAATATCCGTTAACGCACACCGTTCTCCCGTAAGCGCTGCATAAATCTGTGTATTTCCATCTGTAACAGACGTTGTGCTATCTATTAAAACACCCAAATTCTCCGTCGTAACATGAATCTTTGCACCTCTTCTTTTTAACGTCACACTGCACTCCAATCCATCCTTATGTTGTCGTTTCCAGAAATCCCAGCTTTTGAAATTTTCTGTTTTCTTCATACGAAAAGTAGTAACTGCAAATTCATCATTTCCTTCCAACTCACCATTTAGCTTAAGCAGTGCATATTCCCGATATCCCGGTCCGAAAACCTTACCATCTTCAGAATAAAACAGAACCAAATATGGACAGTGCCATACCAAATTCGATGCTGGAAGACTTCTGGAATGAAAATCCAACAACAGTTCATTTTTGATCAAAACGCCCTGTGTTGCTGCACTTCGCTCTCTATCAACCTGTACATTGGGTAGATCCGATTCCATGCGATCAATATAACTGACTGCCTCTGCAATCCGCCTGATGTCTCCCTCCTCAATCTGCATTTCGGTCGCTTCCACTGCAATATCAAGCAATGCGCAGTGCTCTCCCGTAAGTGCAAGAAATGCAACATTAGAACTAGCCGGCAGTGCAATAATAACTTCCACATGTGCCTCTTTACTATCCATAATCAGCCGGATATGATCTTCATATTTTGCCGATTGTATCGTATACCCCGTTACCGCCTTTGGTGGTGAAACGCTAACTTCCATGTTTCTGGCCCCGGCACTGGTAAAATGACCATCAAACCACACCTCCCCCAGCTCCAAATAGCGATATGCTTCTATGGCGTTGGCATACTCATGTACCCGTCCGTCAAAAGAATCGTAAATAATAATGGACGGTGCACTAAATTCATTTGGTTTTTCCGCGGTCGCTCTGCATTGAAAGTGAATATCCATAATTTCGCGCACAATGGGAATACCGGAAGAAATACTCGTTCGATACTCACCACAATGCAGTTCCTTTTCTAATACCGCAATTGCTTCCATGGTACTTGTATTACTCTCGGAATCCAAAATCTGAATCATCGTCGCTGCAAACAACGGATCAAACTGTGTGCCTGCCTTTTTTAAAAATTCTTCTTTCACATATTCGTATGGCAAAGGATCGTGCTTTCTCGTTTTACTCGTCATGGCAACATATGCTCCTGCCACAGCAACAATCCTTGCAACTTCCGGAATCTCATTTCCTTTTATACCATCCGGATATCCCGTACCATCATACCACTCATTGCTATAGCGGGCACCATCTTTTAAAAATGGATATTCCGTAATCTGCGAAAGAATGTCGCTGCCAATGACAGGTTTTTGCTTCATGACCTCGTATTCCTCATCCGTCAGATAATCTTCTTTTTTCAATACACTGTCCGGAATTCCGATGGTTCCCACATCATGCAATAATGCAGCATAAAAAACATTTTCGCACTCTGTTTGCGTTTTTCCACAACGTTGGGCGATTTTTTTAGCATAATCCGCCACCATGGCCGAATGTCCACCCGAAACCATGTCACGTTTTTCTATAGCGGTTACAAATGCCGTAGCCGTCTGGTCAAACAGACGTTTCATGCTCTTTTTCTCTTCCTGTAAGCTTTTCATTTCCATTTTATGCGCCCGGATTACCGTTTCGTTAATATCCAAGTACGTAAACACGTACAGCGCAATCGAAACCAACACCATTGCCATATTTACAATGGAAATACCATAGGTAAAAATCTGAATAATCCCCATAAGTATTGGTCCAAAAATATAAATATTCATTGCCATATATATAAATCGGCCGAACAACCTGCGATTTTGACGAATGATTGTATACTGTACCAACGGGCCCAAAACCGGAAGTACATACGCTAGCAGGAAAAGGGATCCACGATGATAGGTATTAAACTCATCAAAGTAATATATCCACCCGGTAAATTGGGAAACAATTACCAAAAGCATTCCCCCAAGAGACGTTGCACTTACTAAATACAAACGCTTTGGCATCTTTTCCAGGCGTTTTGACTCGTGAAGCACATCCGCAAGAAAAAGATTAAAGATGAGTACAATTTGTGACGTCAGAAAAAACACGAAAAAATTGCTAACGCGAACCATAATAAATCCCTTAGAGCTAACTACTCCGGAATACATATATGCTAATCTATCAAAAAACAGTAAAAATGCCGCTGAAAATTCCATAGCCAGCAAAACTTGTTTTCGCCGTTTTGAAAGAAATCTTGTAATAATCAGCAGTAATGCAATTGTAATACATGCTGAAAACAATCCAAGCATGATATCCAATTGATTTGTCAGAATGAATTGATACATATACTACCTCCATTTATATGTGCTGATTATATTTTCGCAGAACCATTTTCACTTCCGGAAGCGCCTCCAGGAACACATCTACACATTTTGCATCAAACTGGGTTCCTCTTCCTTCTTCCAGAATCTGAATGGCCTTCTCCATTGGAAATGCCGGCTTATATACTCTCGGAGACGTCAGCGCATCAAACACATCCGCCACTGCCATGATACGGGCAGATAGTGGAATCACTTCTCCGTGAAGCCCTTCCGGGTAACCCGTTCCATCCCAGCGCTCGTGGTGATACGCTGCCATATTTCTCGCCTCTTTCAGATAATTCTCACCCTTTACGGTACTAATGGCTTTCTCCATTATCTGCTTTCCATAAACTGTATGCAGCTTCATAGTCTCATACTCTTCCTCAGTAAGCTTCCCCGGCTTATTCAGTATCTTATCCGAAATGTTAATCTTCCCAACATCATGAAGCGGTGCACTACGTACCACATCGGAAATAAATTTCGGCGTAATCTTTCCGGCATAATAGCCTCTTTTCTGCAAGCCTTCCACAATAATTTTTACATACGCAGCTGTTTTCTGAATGTGTTCTCCGGTATCCGAATCACGATTTTCCACCATATCCGCCATGGTAATAATCAGACCATCCTGCATCTTTGTTGTTGCCTCGGAAAACTTACGAATGCTGCGAATCTGCTCCGCCTCATTCAAGGTCACCTGACATATGGCATGGAACAACCGCTCTACCTCATCGTTGGTATGTATATTAAGATCCCGGATTTTTTTCACATTTTTATCCAATTCATCCTGCTCTTCCCCACCCTCAGCAAACTGTTCCAAACACATTGCGATGGCATTAATCGGATAGACAATGGCAATACCGGTACTCCACAAAGCATAAGCAAGAATCAATACAAAAAATCCTGCCATAATTAAAATCACGCGAAACAGAAAATCACGCATATAGGACGCCAGATTTGTAATGGATACATCCGCTCCCACATAAGCAAGTGTCTGTCCCGCCTCATTTCTTATGGGCACAAACGATGTCAATATCCATTTCGTAAAATCATTTGCTTCAACCGGCGCAATATTCTCTCCGGCAATCAGTTTTTCTTTATATGGCTCTAATGCTTTATCATATGGACGAATTTCTCCCGGCTTAAATCCTTTTTCATCCTCTGTATCCACGTCGAAAACAAAATGATATCCATCCTTTTTCATCTGCACAATATAAAGATACTTTACACCGTGTGCATTATCCCGTATCTGAGTAAGTACGCCCTTGATCTCATCATATCCCTGCACCTTATCCCCGTATTTAATATACTCCGTCAGCATCTCCGGATTTATAACTTTTGCTGTAAACTCTGCCGCTTTTACAGCCGACTCCTTGCGTTCTTCTTTTTCGTTTACAAGATATAATCGTACTCCCACCACGCCCATAATAAAGACCAATGCAAAGGATACAAAAAACAGCATAATAACCATCTTTGTTCGCACAGATCGCCCGATGCCCTTGCTCCAAATACGTAAAGTCTCAATCTGTTCTGTGGAAAGGGGCTGTTGTTTCCAAATACAATTTTTTAGCTTTATTAATTTTTCTTTCGGATAAAAATGCATAAAGACCAACACGGCTCCAAGGGCAATCCCCTTATCCACCATGTTCAACAAGATATTGATACTAAGAAACGAAACAAATAATGGGACTTTCGCATATGCTGCGAACATCTCCACCGTTATCACAATGGAAGAACTCTGTGGTTTTCCAAGTAATCCCCACTGAATAAGTGCTCCTAACGTACCACACAAAACGCCCAATAAGCACACATACACCAGTATAGAGCTTACCTTACGGTATCGTTTAGCTCGAAAAAACCACGCAGCAAACATACCGGTTAAGACATTGACCAGCCCGAAATAAACGGCGTCCACGTTATAGACCATACTCACTACGTTCGAAACCATTGCGGTAAATATAGCCGGAAACACTCCGCTTACGGCTGCAACCAGAACGGTTCCCATCGTATCAAGATAAATCGGCACATCAAAACGGAATGACAGATTTCCCATAATGACATTAACCGTAATGCCAACCAATATAAACAGCGAAAGCCGAAATTGATTTGTATTCATTTTTTGAGCAAAAGGCTTCACGTCGTATCCTCCCCCATGTAGAAAATTATACGTCCATTGTAGTACATGGGTACGAAAAAATGGTGAACACAGAACCTTTCTCTACAAATCATTTGGTAACACTTATAGAGACAACCTCTCCACTTTTTCCAAATAATCCTCCAACTGTTTTCTATCTTCCTCCGATAAAGCAGGATTCTTATGAATTTTGTTTATCATTCTCACATAGCACAGACACGCTGCTTTTTCCTTCACTTTACAAAGAAATGCTTCCTCTTTTCCTTCGTAATAATACTGCAAAAACATGTCAAAAAACTTAACTGCCGTTTCATAGGAAAATCCCATAAAACGTTCCACCATTTTAGGATCCTTTTCGCCCAAAATTACATAAAAATAGTACAAATCCGCAATTTCCACAATGGGATTTCCCACCGAAATCCGATCCAGGTCAAT
>SVEW01000095.1 GCA_015057205.1 Lachnospiraceae bacterium
AGCCGGTGCGCATTAATTTGATGAAGGATGAAGTTTCGGTGTGCCTGGATACCACGGGAGAATCTCTTCATAAACGTGGATATCGTTTAAAGACCAGCAAGGCGCCGATTACGGAGACTTTAGCGGCGGCGCTGATTATGTTGACACCGTGGCGCGGAGATCGTATTTTGGTGGACCCGTTTTGCGGAAGCGGAACGTTTTTGATTGAGGCGGCTATGATGGCGGCGCATATTGCACCGGGGTGTCATCGGGAATTTTTGTCGATGCAGTGGACGAATTTGATTGAACCGGCTTTGTGGAAAGATGTAATGGATGAAGCTTTGTCTGAAATTGATACGGACATCGAAACGGATTTGCAGGGCTATGATATCGATCCGGAAGTTGTGAAGGTGGCAAGAGAGAATGCCAAGCGTGCGGGTGTGGATCATCTGATTCATTTTCAGTGTCGGGAGGTGGCGAAGTTGTCGCACCCGAAGAAGTATGGGTTTGTGATTACCAATCCACCCTATGGTGAACGTATCTCTGAGAAGGCGGATTTGCCCAAGTTGTACGGTGAAATCGGGCAGGCCTTAAAGGGGCTGGATAGTTGGAGCGCCTATTTGATAACGGCTTATGAACAGGCGGCGAAACATATGGGTATGAAACCATCAAAGACGAGAAAAATATATAACGGGATGATGAAGACGGACTTTTTACAGTTTATTGGTCCGAAACCACCTCGTAAGAATGGATAAAGGGATACTATGCGATTTCAGAAGCGATTTATTGTTCTGGGGTTGTTGGTTGTGCTTGTGACGGTTATTAAATTCCAGTCTGCCAGTGAGATGCTGGAGGATGTGGATGAATTTCGTGGCGCAAACATTAAGGAAGATGTGTTTAGTCCGATGATTGCACAAAGCGTGAATGGAAAGAAGATGACAATGGTACTGAATGACCGGAGTTACAGCAACGAGCAGAACGATATTTATATGAGTGACAAATTAAATATTATGGTGTCTACAGAGGCGCTGATGGATGGTCTGCGCTGCTCTGCAAGGTTGTACGGGGATGACAGTGTTGTTATTTTGCAGGGGGACACCCAGATTATCATGCCGCTTAATAAGCGAAAGATTTTCGTCAACAATAAAGCGAAGAAGATTTCGGAGGCGGCAACCATACGCGAAGGTAGGGTGTATGTGCCATTACAGCCGTTAAAGAAGATGCTGAAGTATACGTTGCGTTGGGATATGAAAACCAACGAGGGTAATGCGGTTACAACCCTGAAGGGATCTTATTTGCCGAGTGCGTTTGATTTGGCAATGTATGGACGAACCAGTGAGGTAAGGGACCAGGGAGAATTGGGAACCTGTTGGGCATTTGCGTCATTATCGGCCATGGAGTCTTCGCTTTTGCCGGAACAGAAAGTGGCTTTTTCTGCAGATCATATGAGTATGCGTAATAGCTTTTCTTCTGATCAGGCCCAGGGCGGAGAATACACTATGGGTATGGCATACCTTACCAGTTGGCAAGGGCCGGTGCTTGAAGAGGAGGACCCTTATGGGGATGGAGTATCGCCAAATGGATTGAAGCCGGCGAAGCATGTGCAGGAAATACAGATCCTTGAGAATAAGAATTTACAGGAAATTAAGGAAGCGGTATATAAGTATGGTGCAGTACAGACGTCTATGTACTTTACTACCAAGTATTCGATTTATTATAATAAAAACTATGCATCCTATTACTACAACGGCACACAACCGGTGAATCACGATGTGGTGATTGTGGGGTGGGATGATTCTTTCCCTGCATCGAAATTTGCGGTAAAACCGGAGCATGACGGCGCATTTATCTGCCAGAACAGCTGGGGAACCGAATTTGGTGAAATGGGAGCTTTTTATGTTTCTTACGATGACTGTAATATTGGTGAACATTGCCTGAGCTATACCGGAATTGAGTCGGTTAAGAATTTTGACCGGATATATCAATCGGACTTGTGCGGTTGGGGAGGTCAGCTTGGCTACAACAAAGATAGCTTGTATGCTGCGAATGTTTTTACCTCCAAGGAGTATGAAGACGTGAAGGCGGCCGGTTTTTACGCTACCGGAACGGATACGTCTTATGAAATATACGTTGTACCGGAATTTAGAAATATTCGAAGCTTACGCAAAGGATATAAGGTTGCGGAAGGTACTAAGCAGAAGGCCGGATACTATACTGTGCGGTTTGAACGGGATGTGCGGATTCGTCCGGGAAGACGGTTTGCGATTGTGCTTAAGATAACAACGCCGGGGGCGAACAGACCGCTGGCGGTGGAATACGCAAAAGAAGGTGCCACGATTCCAATTGATTTGACAGACGGAGAGTCTTATATCAGTTCGAATGGAAAGCGTTGGCAGAACGCCGAGAAGACGCAGAAATGTAATGTTTGTCTGAAGGCGTATACAAAGAACGTAAAGAAATGATAGAGGGTGATGCAGATGGAAGAACGAGTAATGAAAAAGTTTACGATACTCATGGTATTGGTATGTTCGCTCATCTGCGTTTCCCTTATGTATTTACCAAAAGTAACGGCAAAAGCCAATGAATTTATTGCGCAATATAAAGCAATGCGCGAAGAAGCTCGTATGAGAGAAGAGATGTCGGCATTAGAGCTTATGCGCATGCATGAGCAGGAGATTAGCATCTCTTTGCGGAAAAAACTGGGACATTCTATTCGTATGAGTTACCTGGGGAATCTTAAGCTTTCAGCGGTAAAAGTAAAGGAAGATCCGATGGAACGGCGAATACAGATGATTTTTCCGGGACTTAAGGAGAATGTGCTGAACCGGTATCCAATTGTGGGAAGTACCCGACATTTGAAGGATATGAAGGTTACCGATACGAAGGAAGGGTTGTGCATTACGTTTGTGACAGATCGGGTTGTGGTGCCGGATTTGTCGAAGGAAAAAGAGTTTTGTTATGTTACGCTAAAAGAGCCGCAGGAAGTGTATGACCGGATTGTGGTAATTGATGCAGGGCATGGTGGCAAGATGCCCGGAGCAGTCGTTAACGGTGTAAAGGAAAAAAGTATCAACCTGCAAATCGTAAGAGCTTTGAAGCAGTATTTGGATAAAGACAAAAGCCTGAAAGCGTACTATACGCGCCTGGATGATTCCCATGTGGAATTGTATGAACGTGTACGGTTTGCCAATGAGGTGAAGGCTAATCTTTTTATCAGTGTGCATCAGAATGCCATTGGCACGTATTATAGTAGCGTTAATGGCACACAGGTACTATATTCGGAAACGGGTAAGGGAAAACACAGCAGTAAAAAACTGGCGGAGATTTTGCTTGCGCAGACAACCAGGGCATTCAAGAGCAAGAATAAAGGTCTGGTGCCCGGGAATCGTATTTTTATTATTCGTAACGCGAAGATGCCGGTTTCTCTGGTGGAAGTTGGTTTTATAACCAGCGTACAGGAACAGAAACGGCTTACAGATAAAGGTGAACAGAAGAAGATAGGCAAGGGACTTTATGATGGGATCATGGAGGCTTTTGAGAAAGGATTTTAATATGAAAATTGTATTTGCTACGGGAAATGAACATAAGTTAGAGGAAGTACGTGCTATTCTATCGGACATTGCAGAGGAGATTGTGTCCATGAAGAGTGCCGGAATTGATGTGGAAATCGTGGAGGATGGTAAAACGTTTGAGGAAAATGCCATGATTAAAGCCAGAACCATTGCACAGTATACGGATGCGCTTGTTTTGGCGGACGATTCCGGTTTGGAAGTGGATTATTTAAACGGGGAACCGGGGATTTATTCTTCCCGTTATATGGGAGAGGATACGCCCTATCCGGTGAAAAATCAGGCGATCATTGGTCGGCTGCAGGATGCGAAAGAGCAGGAACGTTCTGCCCGTTTTGTGTGCGCAATCGCAGCAATTTTACCTGAAAAAGATGGTGTACGAAAAGAACTGTGTGTGCGTGGCACGTTTGAAGGGTTTATTGCCCATGAAATTGCAGGTGGAAATGGATTTGGATACGATCCGATTTTCTATGTGCCGGAATGTGGGTGTACATCTGCACAGTTGACACCGGAGGAGAAAAATGCACGTAGCCATCGTGGAGACGCTCTGCGCAAAATGCGGGCACTTTTGGAAAAAGAGGGATTCTAATGCGTTATGTAATAGTAAGTGACTCTCATGGGTACCACACGCACTTAGACGAGGTGTTGTATTCCATGGGACATGTGGATGGTGTGCTTGTATTGAATCCGGGCAGCGTTACCTTCCCGCGAACAGCAGAGCACAGGCCGACGTATATGATGATGGAAGTGCCATCCTCAGGACCTGTAAAAGTCAGTCTTCGGTATGCGGATGAATCGTGATAATTGTGTAAAAAAAATATATAAAAGAAAAAATAAAAAAAGTGTTGACAAAAGTGCTTGAGTGTTATATACTATATCTTGCGTTGAGGCAATGAAGTTAAAGCGACAACACACAGAACGGGGTGTGGCTCAGCTTGGCTAGAGCGCCTGGTTTGGGACCAGGAGGTCGCAGGTTCGAATCCTGTCACCCCGATTCATATGCCTTGCGGGTGTAGTTCAATGGTAGAACACCAGCCTTCCAAGCTGGATACGTGGGTTCGATTCCCATCACCCGCTTACGTGTTCGTAGCTCAGCTGGATAGAGCAACGGCCTTCTAAGCCGTGGGTCGGGGGTTCGAATCCCTTCGAGCACGTCTTTATACAATAGGAAATTCGTATGAGTTTCCTATTGTATTTTTCTAAGCGAAAGATATATGGTGGGTATAGCGCAGTTGGTTAGCGCGCCAGATTGTGGCTCTGGAGGCCGAGGGTTCGAATCCCTCTATCCACCCTATTGGGACTGTTCCGGATTTGAGGAATACAGTGTCAAAGGAATAATGGGCTATCGCCAAGCGGTAAGGCACAGGACTTTGACTCCTGCATTCACCAGTTCGAATCTGGTTAGCCCAGTTTACAGGGTAACCTGTTAGATGGGATATTAGCTCAGGTGGTAGAGCACTTGACTTTTAATCAAGTTGTCCGGGGTTCGAATCCCCGATGTCTCATTCGATTAAGCGTTGCAGAGGCAACGCTTTTTTTGTATAATGGATTGTGGAGGGCATAATCGCCCAAGGAAAAGTTAGAAAGGGAACAGGAAATGATTACAACCCTCTTTTTGGATTTGGACGAGACGATTTTTGACTTTAAGCTTGCGCAAGAGGAAGCGTTAAAGCGGGCGTTTGCGCAGTTTGATTTAGAACCGAAACCGGAAGTGTTAGAACGGTATGATGCCATTAACAAATATGTATGGCAGTTGCTAGAGGAGCAGAAGGCAACCAGAGAAGAGATATTGGTTATGCGATTTCGGATGCTGCTTGAAGAATATGGTATTCAGCGGGATGCACAGGCATTGCAGGATACTTACGAGGAAGAACTTGGTGTTGGGCATTTTTATTTGCCCGGGGCGAAGGACTTTTTGGATAAGGTGAAAGGGAAGTATCAATTATATCTGGTAAGTAATGGAACGGCCAGCGTGCAGGATAGCCGAATCGGAAGCTCGGATTTATCATCGTATTTGGACGATATTTTTGTGTCGGAAACGGTGGGGGCAGATAAGCCGTCTATCGCTTTTTTTGAACGCTGCTTTGCGAAGATTCCGCCTTTTTTGAAAGAGGAGGCAGTTATTATCGGAGACAGCCTCACATCGGATATTCGGGGCGGCTTGAATGCCGGACTTCATACGATTTGGTTTAACCACCGGAGGCAGCAGCGGCGGGCGGATATTGTGCCGGAGTATGAGGCTTGTTCTTACGACGAAATTTTACAGATTATTGAGCAGATATAGAGAGGATACGTATGTTACGAGAAGTTTCTGCAGATATGCTTACACCGGATAATCGGTTTGGAGCAGGGGATATGGTTAAGGTTGGCTGCAATGATTGTGCCGGGTGTAGCGATTGCTGCCGGGATATGGAGGCAACCATTGTGCTCGATCCATACGATGTGTATCGCTTGACAGGGTTTTTGAATCAGAGTTTTGAAAGTTTGATTGGAAATGGAATAGAATTACAGATTGTTGATGGGCTGATATTGCCATTACTAAGTATGGAGAATGAGAGCGGTTGTTGTCGCTTTTTGAATAAGGAAGGACGGTGCAGTGTGCACCCCGCCAGACCGGGAATCTGCCGAATGTACCCGTTAGGGCGTATTTATGAAGGAGAGGAGTTTTCCTATTTTCTTCAGAAGGATGCTTGCCCGGCAAAGAATAAGACAAAGGTGAAAATTAAGAAATGGATGGGCGAAGAGAATTATGCCGCCTATGAAGCGTTTGTGAAAGCGTGGCATGGGTTGGTTGTGAAATTCCGCAAGGAGGCTCTTGCGGCTACGGATGTAGAAGTGGTAAAGGCGATTGGAATGAAATTGCTACAGACTTTCTATGTACAGGGCTATGCCCGGAATGAGGAGATTTTTCCACAGTTGATGGAACGTGTGAAACAATGCCTGTAACAGGAGAAACCTGTTGAAATAAAAGGGAGCATAAGGAGAAGATGTACTATGGAAATTAAAAATTTTGAACAACTGATTGATCAGGTAAAAGGATTTGCGGAGCCAAAGCGTATGGTAATTGCTGCGGCCGGAGAAGAGCATACGTTAGAGGCTGCTCTTCATGCAAGAAAAGAAGGCATTTGCCGTCCGATTCTTGTTGGCGATAAGGCTAAGATTATGGAAATCTTAGAAAAACTCGGTGAGGAAGTGCCACAAGAAGATATTTACGACGAGGCTGAGCCACAAAAGGCGGCTGAAAAAGCAGTTGCTTTGGTTCGCGAAGGAAAGGGCGACTTCTTGATGAAGGGTTACCTGGATACCAAGGTGATTCTGAAGGAAGTGGTAAATAAGGAGCATGGCCTTGGAAAAGGTGGCGTTATGAGTCATTTTACCATGTTTGAAGTACCAAATTACCATAAGATTGTAGTTGCAGTGGATGGTGGCATGGTAACGTATCCGACTTTAGAGCAAAAGAAAGCTATTATCGAGAATACCGTTGAGGTACTGCATGCGTATGGATATGAGAATCCAAAGGTGGGCGTATTGGCCTGTGTTGAGAAAGTAAATCCAAAGATGCCTGAGACATTGGATGCGGATGCGCTTGCAAAGATGAACCAGAATGGCGAAATTACCGGATGCATCGTGGAAGGCCCGATTTCCTATGACTGTGCCATGAGTAAAGAGATTGCTGATTTCAAGGGCTATGAGAGCCAGGTTGCAGGCGATGTGGACGTGCTGATTGTACCGAATATTCATGCCGGAAATATTCTTGGTAAAGTTTATACAATTACCTGTCAGGCGAAGATGGCAGGATTTATTGTAGGTGCTAAGTGCCCGATTGTATTAACATCTCGCGGTTCTTCCGCAGAGGAGAAATACGATTCCATCGTAGTATCTGCAGCAGCAGCGAAATAAGGAGTTTTTATGAAACAGACAAAACGAATTCTGTGGGGGATTTTTGCAGTATTTATTGTGCTGGCTGTAAGTGCTTTTGTTGTGAAACGTGTTACCAGGTTTGAATATGGAAAGTGCGCAGATGATATTGCGATTTTCATGAAACAGGGTGACGTAAAACTGCGGGAACTGACTTACTACTTTATGGTGGAGGAAGAGTCGGTGAATGAGCAGGCTTTGACCTACAACCCGGATAATCCCAAGGAGTATTGGGGATTATATATTAATAACTCATTTGTAAATAAAGAGGCGAAGAAGGTTGCGCTAAAGTATTTCTTGAGGGATCGAATGTATGCCGGGATTGCGGAAGAAGCCGGTATGAAATTATCGAAGACTGAGCAGTCAGAGATAAGAGAGCAGGCAAAGGGAATGTTTGAGAATTTGACTAAGAAGCAGAAAGCGCTTTCTATTACAGAGGAAGACTTGCATCGGTCGCTTACAGAGAATAAGCTGGCCAGCAAGTGGGTGATTTCCCTTGCAAAACAAGAAAAGCTGACCATGTCGGAAGATGTTTTGTCTGCATATTACGGAATAAATAGTGATTATTTCAAGAAACAGCGCAAGCAAAGCGAAGTGCATATGAATAAGAATCTTTTGAATAAGATTTCGTTGGGTGGGTTAACCATTAATTAACCCCTTGGTATGGAAAAATAGCAACTTGGAGTTGATAATCAATCGGTTGCTATTTTTTTAAAATAAGTATATTGCAATATAGAATAGTATGTGATATGATAAATTCAACAAAATAACAGAGCAGTTTCGCAAATAATAAAATAACAGAGAGGAAGGAGGGGGACTATGAATGCGCAATTGAAAAAGGGAGTATTGGAGTTATGCGTATTATCAAGAATTTCAAAGAGCGATTGCTACGGGTATGAGTTGACAGAACATGTATCAAAGGAGATGGAATTGGCAACAGGAACGTTGTATTTGATTTTGAAACGTCTTCGTGATGAAGGGTGTGTGGAAACCTATCTGGTGGATGGCGGTGGTGGACCGGCAAGGAAGTACTATCATCTGACAGATAAGGGATGGCAGGAATACAAGAAGCAATATGATGAGTATATGGAGTTTACAGCGGCGATTGGACGTTTGTTAGGAGAGGAGCGATAACGATGAGACAACAGTATATGGAGAAGTTAAGAGAGGCTTTGGTGCATGTGAATCCGGAGGTGGAACAGGAAATTATGGAGGATTTTCAGGCACATTTTGATATGGGCTTAGAGGAAGGTAAGACGGAGGATGAGATTGCGGAAGAGCTGGGAGATCCGAAGGAATTGGCGAAAGAGTTGGAGGAAGAATATGGACGGTTCGAGGAACCGGCTGTGAGGGATAGGGTTGCAAATGACGAAGCGCATAGTGGGGAAGATGGCACGTATTTTTACGAGAACACAAAGGGAGAAATACGGGTGCTGGATCTGGATATGGTAATTGCTGATATTAAGATAGTACCATCTAAAGACGGTGTTTTCCGCGCACGTTATGAAAGCTCTGTTTCGGAAAGTCGCTTGAATAAGCGTATACAGTATAGTATTCAGGTATGTGGAAATACGTTTGTGGCTAAGGAGAAGGTAAACAATGTGCCGCATCGTTGCTGGGCTCATTTAACGGTAGAGGTTCCGGGTGTGTTTTTCGATATGGACGTAAAGGCGGTTTCGGGAGATATTTTGGCTACGGGAATTGACGTGGAGAAGAGGATTTCAATGGTAACGGTATCCGGAGATATGGAAATTGCAGATTTTTCCGGAGAGCAGATGCGATGCAAGTCAGTTAGCGGCGACATACAGTGCACCGGAGGTAAGGTGGTTGCCTATAGCGGCGAAACTGTCAGCGGTGATATAGCGGTGGCGAACTTGGAATGTGACCACCTAGAGTGTAAATCAGTTAGCGGCGACTTGAAGTTCGCGGTGGGTGAGACACAGGGAATGAGTATTATTGTTGAGAGTATTAGTGGTGATGTGGATATGCCTCGCAAGGAGAAGGTTTCCGGTCATTTTGGCAAAAAAAAGTATCGTAGCGTTATCGGCGATGGAAAAGGGCAGGGAAAATTAAAAACCGTATCCGGAGATATTACGGTTACAGAATAAGTCTATAGGGCTGTTGCATGGGTGATATGCTCCCTTCTAGGTAGACAAG
>SVEW01000096.1 GCA_015057205.1 Lachnospiraceae bacterium
CCGCCGTGTACGGAACCGTACGCACGGTGGTGTGAGAGGTCGGGGGATTATTCAAATCTCCCTCCTACTCGATTATAAATCTTCGGGTTCCGGTTTGGCTAACGACAATGAAAATTCAAATGTGGTACCGGCTCCAATTAGGGAGTTTACGGTAATTGTTTCGTTATGGGCTTGAATGATTTCTTTTACGATAGAAAGTCCAAGTCCGGTTCCGTTTTTATCTTTTCCGCGTGATAAATCTGTTTTGTAGAAGCGATGCCAAATATTATGAAGCGATTCTTTTGGAATTCCAATTCCTTCGTCGCGAATGGCAACGTATAACTTATTATCACGTTCTGTGGTTTCTATTGTAATCTGCGAATCCCGGTAGGAGAATTTAATAGCATTATCCAATAGATTGTAGATAACCTGCTGTATTTTCGTTTTATTACCATGTACGATTGCAGCATCT
Source organism: Lachnospiraceae bacterium (assembly GCA_015057205.1). GTDB lineage: Bacteria > Bacillota > Clostridia > Lachnospirales > Lachnospiraceae > XBB1006. The sequence goes on from SVEW01000096.1 coordinate 452, forward strand.
TCGTAAAGAAGAAGTGATAAAGCAATTCCTTTCTTTTCACACTGTACTTCACAGGTGTGGGCGCAATCGAGAATTGCTTGATTAATATTAAAGTCTTCCATTTCTAACACACTGCTCTGTGAGCCTATACGGTTCAAATCCAGAAGGTTATTAGTTAGATTGGTTAAACGGTCTGCCTCATTAGATATAATGCCTAAATACTTGTTATAACGCTCCAGAGGGATGGTTCCATCCTGCATAGCTTGGATATATCCACGAATGGAGGTTAAAGGGGATTTGAAATCGTGCGAAACGTTGGAAATAAATTTTCGCTGCGATTCTTCATGTGTCTCCAATTTGTTGGCCATATCGTTCATGGCCTGTCCAATATAGGAAAGTTCATCATGTCCATTCACACTCGCTTTTGCCTTAAAATTATCGCGCATAAATTCATCTGCAGCCTGACAAAGTTGTTTTACAGGATGGATGATGCGCCGAATCAAAAACCAAAAAACGATGGTAGAAGATGCCATGATAATGAGTGCGGTTTGAAAGGTCAGGCTAGTGGCCTTGGCTACCAGTTGCGACAAAGCGGATGCTGGTTTATGAAGAATAACATACCCACAAACGTTGTATTTAATGGTAATTGGTGCATACACACTCAGGTAATCGTTTTTAAAATATGAATGGAACGATCCTATGTTGTAAAATGAATTGTTGAACATTTCTGTTACATCAAAATCCCTAATGTAATTAGGTGAAGGACTGCTTTCGTCCAGGCTGACACCGGTGACTTTACCGTCGGTGGATATTACCCAGATGTCACAATCCAAAAATGTAGAGGCGTTTAATAAGTATTCCTGAAGATTTTCCTTGGTTATCTGTTCATTAAAAAAGCGATATCCATAGCTACCGGCAATGGACACCGCTTGTGAATACAGGGTTTCTGCTTCATCGCTTTCAATTACTTGCTGCATATGAGAAAACGTATAAATTTTCAATGCAAAGAAAGCCACGAGCAGGAAAATCACATAACCAAAGATAATCTTCGTAAGAAGTGTCTTTTTCATGGGAATCCTCTTTGCTTATCTTGTCTCGAATTTGTAGCCGATACCCCATACAGTGGCCAGCTTCCATTCAGAAGTATCTTTAATTTTCTCGCGCAAACGTTTTACGTGTACGTCTACGGTTCTTGTGTCGCCGAGGTAGTCGTACCCCCAAATATTTTCCAAAAGCTGCTCGCGGGTAAACACCTGATTGGCAGAGGAGCATAGGAAATATAAAAGTTCCAATTCTTTCGGCGGCATATCGATTTTTGTGCCCTGATAGGTAACGCTGTAGTTGGTGAGATTCACAGAAAGACCTGGAAATTCAACGATTTTAAGGTCATCAAGGCTACCGCCTTCTGTGGTAATATTAAATCGGCGCAGTACTGCTTTTACACGGGCAACGAGTTCTTTGTTGTCAAATGGTTTCTCAATATAATCATCTGCTCCTAATTCCAAACCGAGTACTTTATCAAAAATCTCACATTTGGCTGATAACATGATAATAGGAACATTGGAGCGCGTACGAATTTCGCGACATACCTGATATCCGTCCATGCCCGGGAGCATTAAATCCAGTAAAATAAGATCAGGCTGATAGTTCTCAAATGCGGTTACCGCTTCCAATCCGTCGTGTACGCTTAACGTATCAAAACATTCTTTCGTTAAGTATAAAGAAATAAGCTCGGAAATGTTTTCGTCGTCATCCACGATTAAAATTTTTTGTTTCGCTGACATGACATCCTCCTAAAAGTTTATTTAAATTCTGCTATAGTGACACCGGCATCGCCTTCGCCAAAAACACCGGCTCTATAGGATTTTACAATCTTTGATTTTTTTAAATGGTTGCAAACGGCGTTACGTAACGCGCCTGTTCCTTTACCGTGAACAATGCGTACAGATTCCAAATGGGCCAGGTAAGCATCGTCAAGGTATTTATCCAAGGCATAAATGGCCTCGTCAACAGTCATTCCAATCAGGTTGATCTCAGCACGGATAGAACCGGATTTGCGAATGCCGGAAGTACGGACGCCACCACCTCCTTTGCCCTTCTTGGCGGAAGTGGTTCCGGTCTCATCTACAAGGCTTAAATCAGAGACGTTGACCTGAGAACGCAAAATGCCCATTTGTACGAATAAATTACCCTTTGCATCCGGTAAGGTGTGAACGGTACCGGTAAGGTTTAAGCTGTGTACTTTAACCATATCGCCGATATGCAGGCTAAGGGGCTTTTGTGGTGCTGCTTTGGTCGGAGCGGAAACTTTGAGGTTCTCGGAATTCTTTTTAATCTGCTCACGGACTTTCGCGCGCTTGGCCTCCATGTCTTGCAGACTGGGAGAAGCCTCCTGATAGCGATTAAAGGCCATAATGGTGCTATCAGCAATCTCTTTGGCCTGGGCAAGAATCTGGTTGGCTTCCTGGCTGGCGTCCTCGAGAAGGCGTCTGCGTTTTTCCTGAATATCGTCTTGTTTAGCCTCTAATTGCTTCTTAAGTTCAGCAACCTCTTTCTCGTGCTTAAAAGCGGCTAGACGGGATTCTTCCAATGCTACTCGCTTTTGCTCGAGGTCGGTTAAGACGTCTTCGAAGGTCTCAGTATCCTTGTCGAGACGTTTCTTTGCATCATCTATAATATAAGCCGGCAAGCCCAATTTGCCGGAAATGGCAAATGCATTACTTTTGCCCGGAACACCAATCAGTAAGCGATAGGTGGGGCTTAAGGTCGCCACATCAAATTCGCAACATGCATTCTCTACACGAGGAGTGGACAGAGCGAAAATCTTCAGCTCTGCGTAATGCGTGGTGGCCATAATTTTGGCACCGCGATTCATTAAATCCCATAAAATAGAGATAGCAAGCGCTGCTCCTTCAGTAGGATCGGTACCGGCACACAATTCATCGAATAAAACAAGAGAATGCTCGTCGGCTTTTTCTCCGATGGAAACGATGTTGGTCATATGAGAACTGAAGGTACTTAAGCTTTGCTCGATACTTTGTTCATCGCCAATATCTGCATAGACTTCCTGGAACAAAGAAAGGGTGCTGCGGTCACCTGCCGGAATATGAAGACCGGATTGCCCCATGAGCGTCAGAAGACCGACGGTCTTTAGGGCAACGGTTTTTCCACCGGTATTAGGACCGGTAACCACAAGCAAATCAAAGTCGTCTCCCAGATGGATGTCTAGCGGAACGACCTTATCCTGTGGTAAAAGCGGATGACGACCTTTGCGAATACGAATAGTTCCATCCAAAGTAAATTCGGGCATCATAGCATTTTGCTGGCGGGCAATCATGCCACGGGCAAAAATAAAATCCAACCGAATCAGCGTACGTATATTTTCACGAAGAACATCCACGTATTCTGCAACGGCGTTACTTAGCGTGGATAAAATTACTTCTATTTCTTCCTGCTCTTGTAGTTCTAATTCTGTCAGTTCGTTATTCAGCTTAACAACAGCCATTGGCTCGATGAAAAAAGTAGAGCCACTGCTTGACTGGTCGTGAACCATACCGGGCATTTGCCCCTTGGCATCAGCGCGGACCGGAAGACAGTAGCGTCCGTTACGCATGGTGATAACATTGTCCTGCAAAATGGTTTGCGTGGAAGACTGGTTCATCAATGAATTTAATTGTTGACGCACTTTCTCATTGGTGCGCCGAATGCTTTTGCGTATGGAAAACAAGCGACTGGATGCATCATCGGCAATTTCATCTTCGGAAAGAATGCAACGTCGAATCTCTGCATTTAAATCGCTTAAGGGCATCAAAGCATGAAAATAAGCGGTAAGGCAATCTCCTTCCTCTTCTGCCTTTTCGTTCCGCTGATAATTAACTGCTCGCTTGGTGGTGTCTAAGAGTGAACAGATGTGTAATAACTCTATGACATTCAAAACCCCTCCGATTTCTAGACGTTTCATAGCAGATCTTAAATCATGGACACCGGAAAATGAAAGGGTGCCATGCCGCAAAATACGGGAAAGTGCAGCGGAAGTCTCCTGCTGCATTTCCTGAATATGTGGAAGATCATAACTAGGAGTCAGTCGGCGACAACTATTCTTGCCGGACTCCGTAGCGGCGAACTCCACTAACTGGTTAATAATTTTATCAAATTCTAATGTTTTTAATACTTTCTTATTCATAATACCATTGTACCGCAAAAAAATGTATTAGAAAAGACTTTCTTTTTCCTTTTGCTTGAAGTTTCAAGGGGTTTCGGCTTATAATGGATAGAATAAGGAGAAGATGGGATGGAAATACATTATAAGAATAAACCGTGGAATTGGAGAAAGCTACTAAGAAATGTACTAACAACGCTGATATGCGGAATTGTTTTTGGATTGACGGTGGTGTTGATATTATACGTGTTTCGCAAGCCGATTCGGAAGGCCCTGGGCGCTGATGAGGATAGTCGTATTGTATTTCAGGTGGATGGAGCAGGAAGAAGCGAAAAGTCCGATGTGGGGAATGCTGATGACCAGGCAGCGCAGGCAAATACGCAGGAAACCGCCGCGTATTATGAAGCCGGCTTAAAAGCCAATCACTATCTGGTGGGTATTAACGAAGTGTCAACGGATGGATATGGAGGAAAAGCGACGGATGATGAGTTTGCGTGTGGAATCATCATAAGTAAAACGAAAAAGATGTTAGTTATTATGTCCTCCCCTAATGCAGTGCGCGGAATTAATCTGGTGCAGGTAACGTTTTACAATGGACAGACGGTGCGGGCAAGGGTAACGGCAACGGATTCGGAGACAGGCATTTCTATTATCCGTGTGGAAATGAATCAGCTGGATAAGGACACGTTGGAGGATATTACCGTTGCGAAACTGGGAAAATCCTATGCTCTTAAGCGTGGCGAAAATGTTGTTGCGGTGGGCAATCCGCTTTCAGAAATTCGCAGTCTGGCAGTGGGGCAGTATACATCCGTGGGAGGAAGAACCCGAATGACGGATCGGGAATATTCCCTTTTGGAAACGAATATATTGGGTAAACGACATATGGCAGGATTTTTAGTGGATGAAGAGGCTGTAGTGATGGGAGTTGTAACCCATCGGGAGGACGAAGATGGTGAGAACTATACCATCAAAGCGCTTGCAATCAGTGATTTGTCGGTTTTGACGGATGTTTTATGCAATCAAAAAGTGCGTCCGTTTATTGGTGTGCAAATAAGTACCGTTTCAACGGAGACGGCCAGAGCCTATGGAATCCCCAAAGGGGTGTATGTGGAGTATGTATACCTACGCTCGCCGGCGGTGGATGCCGGCATTCAAAAGGGAGATATTTTGGTGGCAATCGGCAAAAAAGAGATACGTTCTACAAAATATTTTGCAGAGACGTTAGATCAATTATCGCCGGGGACAACTGTGAAGGTACAGTTTATGCGTTACACGAATGGCAGGTATAAGCGGATGTCTGCCGATGTGGTAATTGCGGAAAGATAGTAGAAAGACGAGGAACAGTATGAAATTTATTGAAACATTGCGTGAAGGTGATCGTGTAAATGATATTTATTTGTGTAAGCAGAGAACGTCTGCTGTGACGAAGAATGGAAAACCGTATGATTCTTTAATTATTCAGGATAAAACAGGAACTATGGATGCAAAGATCTGGGATCCGAATTCCATGGGAATTGAGGATTGCGATGCCTTGGATTATGTGGAAATTGGTGGTGAGGTCACCAGTTTTGCCGGAACTTTGCAGGTGAATGTAAAACGGGTGCGTAAAGCACGCGAGGGAGAATACGATGCAAAGGATTATCTGCCGGTAAGTGAACAGGATATTGATAAGATGTATGAGCAGGTGAAGGCGTACATTGCATCGATCAAGAACCCATATTTGCATAAAGTGACCAGTCAGTTGTTGCTGGAAGATGATAGCATGGCAAAAGCGTTTCGGGAACATTCTGCTGCAAAAAGTGTGCACCACGGTTTTATCGGTGGTTTATTGGAACATTCCCTTAGTGTAACTAAGGTGTGTGACTTCTTTTCTAAGAACTACCCACTTCTGAATCGTGATTTGCTTATCAGTGCGGCACTTTTACATGATATCGGTAAGGTGAAGGAATTGTCTGCCTTTCCGCTAAATGATTATACGGATGAAGGAAATCTGTTGGGCCATATTATCATTGGAACGGAGATGATTGCAGAGAAAGTTCGCGGGATTGAGGGATTTCCGCCGGTGCTGGCAAATGAACTAAAGCATTGTATTTTGGCACATCACGGGGAGCTGGAATTTGGTTCGCCAAAGAAGCCGGCATTAATGGAGGCTGTGGCTTTGAGCTTTGCAGATAACGTGGATGCTAAGATGGAAACCTTTAAGGAATTGCTTTTGTCACCGAAGGATGAGGCGAGTCAGTGGCTGGGATATAATCGGTTATTTGAATCGAATATGCGCCGTACAACAGAAAGCTAAGGGAAAAACATATGAACAAAAATGATGTGGTTACCGTAACAATTGAAGATATGAGCCATAAGGGAGAAGGCATCGGCAAAGTCGATGGCTTTCCGCTTTTTGTCAAGGATACGTTGATTGGGGACGTGGCAGAGGTGAAGGTGATTAAGCTGAAAAATACCTATGGATATGGCAGGCTTATGAATTTGGTGATACCGTCGAAGAATCGTGTGGAGCCGAGATGTTCCCTTCATAAAGCTTGCGGTGGATGCCAGATTCAGGCGATGGCCTATCCGGCGCAACTTCGTTTCAAGGAACGGCTGGTGCAAAATAATCTTATGCGTATTGGCGGTTTTGGACAGGAAATTATGGAACGGATGGAGCCTATTGTTGGAATGGAAGAGCCCTATCGTTATCGTAATAAAGCACAGTTCCCGGTGGGAGAAAAGGACGGTAGAATCCAAATGGGATTCTATGCAGGAAGAACACACGACATTATGGAGTGTGAGGATTGTGTCTTAGGGGCGCAGGAAAATCAGAGAATTTTGGATGCGGTGAAGGAGTATATGTGCGCAAATAACGTACATGCATATGATGAGAAGACCGGAAAAGGACTGATTCGTCATGTTTTGATTCGGAAAGGTTTTGAGACAGGAGAGTGGCTGGTATGTCTGGTGATTAACGGAAAGAAATTACCAGAGGCAGAGGCGCTGTGTGAGAAACTTTTAAAGGCTGTTCCGCAAATTGTATCGATTTCTGTTAGTGTTAATATGACCCGTAATAATACGATTATGGGAGATTCCTATAAGGTTTTATGGGGAGAGGCGTATATGAAAGAGCGGCTGGGTGATGTGCTATATCGAATTAGTCCGTTGTCGTTTTTTCAGGTAAATCCGGTGCAGACAAAAAAATTGTACGAGAAGGCCGTTGATTATGCGGAACTTACCGGTGTAGAGAATGTATGGGATTTGTATTGCGGAACCGGAAGCATATCCTTGTTTTTGGCTGGAAAGGCCGGGAAGGTTCACGGAGTTGAGATTATCGAACCGGCGATTATGGATGCAAGGGCGAATGCAAAGGAGAACGGGATTACGAATGTGGAGTTCTTTGTGGGAAAGGCAGAGGATGTATTTGCAGAACAGGTTTTTCACAAGCAAAAGGATGAACCTATAGACGTGGTAGTGGTAGATCCGCCACGTAAGGGATGCGATGAGAAACTTTTGCAGACTATCTTGGACATGCATCCGAAGCGCGTGGTGTATGTAAGTTGTGATAGCGCAACACTTGCCAGAGACTTGAAGATTTTATGCAAAGAAGATTATGAGGTGAGTCGTTGGCAATGTTATGATCAGTTCCCACATACGGTTCATGTAGAAACTTGCGTTCAGCTACTGAGAAAATAGTGAAGAACGCAAGTGAACACATTTTTTTTACGGGTGTTATTTATAATAGCAATTAGAAATTAAAAAATGTTTTAACGGGAGGATTTATGTATGGAAGAAAGAAACTTGGAGCAGGAATTATTGGTAAGAGCCCATAGGCTTCTTTTTTGGGGGCACTTGGCGACGTCGTTGTTTTTATGCCTTGGCTGTTTTTTGCAGATGACGCAGACTGATTGGCCGGCGTATGTTAGTATAGTTCCGATGGCGTTGGATGTTGCGGTGTTTGTAGCGGGAAGTCTCATGTTTCTCCGGTTTAAGGGGAATGCAGTTTATTCAAAGTTTGTAGGCTACGGATTCCTGCTTGTATATAGTGCTGCGTTATTGATGTCCTTGAACAATGTGGTTTATCCGTATTATATTCCGATTTTGATAGGAATTATGAATACTCTGGATATTAGGACAACGAAGATACTGACGGGATTGTATGTTGGCGTAAACGCGGTGAAAGTCGGATTGGTGATAGGAACGGCGCAAAAAGTGTCGGATGTCATGGAAGGGATTATGATCGAATCCATTATTACGATTTTAGTTGCGATTGCAGTACTTCGCGGAATTATGATGTTAAGCGACTTTTTTAAAGAATCCCTTGATGCGGCAATCGAAAGTTCAAGGCATAACGAGGAGGTGTCCGGAAGAATTCGTGATGTTGCCGGCGATGTAGAAGAAAAAATGGATGACGTAACAGAGTCCATTCGAAAGATAGAAGATGCAACGGCGCAGATGAATGCATCGTTGAAAGGAATTTCCGATGGAATAGCGGATAATACAAAGGCCATTGTTGAGCAGACGGATCAAACGAATTCCATTGCCCGTATTATTGACGATACGAATGATAAGACGCGTGCCATTATGGAGACAACCCACAGTGCACAAAGCAGTGTTGATTCCGGAAGTCATGCTATGGAGATGCTATCCAAACATGTGGTTAGGGCGATTGAATCCGGTGAGCAGATGAAGGTGTCGGCAGAGAATTTAAGAAATCGATCCGAATCCGTGCGGGAGATTACCGATATGATTCTTAATATTTCTTCCCAAACGAACCTGCTGGCGTTGAATGCATCCATTGAAGCTGCCAGAGCCGGAGAAGCAGGTCGTGGATTTGCTGTGGTTGCAGATGAAATTCGTGAA
>SVEW01000097.1 GCA_015057205.1 Lachnospiraceae bacterium
TGGCTCCGTGGTCAAGCGGTTAAGACATCGCCCTTTCACGGCGGTAACACGGGTTCGATTCCCGTCGGAGTCATTTAACTAAATATGGTACCATGGCCAAGTGGTAAGGCAAAGGTCTGCAACACCTCTATCCCCGGTTCAAATCCGGGTGGTACCTTTTTAAGTGATGTAAGGAATTTACATCACTTTTTTTAGGTAATTTTAAATAAATGATAATCTAATTTAAGCAAATATCCGATAATGTTAATAGGAGGAAAACTTTTACCGGTAATACCGAAAGATCCAAGGAGGGATAAGTATGAGTATTACAAGAATAGCAGATAGCGTATTTTTGGATATTGCTATTAATAAAAAGAAAATTGTGAAACGCACGAATGTAAACGCTCCAGTGGAAGGATCTTTTTTTGAAGCGTTAAATCAAGAACAGTACGGATCAAAAGAAAATAGCGAAAAGAGAAATCAGAAACAAAAGCAAGAAGCAGAAAGTGTTAGAGCATGGAATAGTTATAATGGAATAAAAGATAATTCACATTGGTTTGTTGAAGAAAGTGTAGGAACAAAGTTTGATACAGTCGGATAATTTACGGCTGTATTATTATTTTAAAAGACAATATTGAAAATAGTATAAGATAGTGGTAAACTTACAAGAAAAGAAGATTAGATAAGGGGGTTTCCTATGGATGAATTTGACTTAATTGTAATTGGCGCTGGCCCAGGAGGATATACAGCAGCTCTTCGTGCTGCGGAAAATGGGTTAAATGTGGCTATTATAGAGAAACGCCAGATTGGTGGAACTTGTATTAACTTTGGTTGCATTCCTACGAAAGCCCTGATTCATGCTTCAAGAATTTACAATATAACAACAAAAAGTAATCATTATGGTGTTGTTGCAAAAGATATTTCATTGGATAAGGATTTGGTAATGGAGTTTAAAGATGGGATTATTGAATCAAGTCGAGATGAAATATACCAAGAACTATTGAAAAATGGAGTTACAATAATAATGGGAACCGCTACAATTTTTCCATATTTGCAAGTACAAGTGATAACTAACGATGGAAAAGAGCTTGATTTGTCAGCGAAGGACATTATTATTGCTACTGGTGCTAGAACAATTATGCCAAAGATTCCTGGAATAGATTTGCCAGGGGTATTAACTAGTACTCAACTTTTATCTGAACAGCAAGAATTATTAACGGATTTAGTAGTAATCGGTGGTGGTGTTGTAGGAATTGAATGTGCATATTTTATGCGGAAATTTCATCAAAACATTACAATAATCGAGATGAATAACAGATTGTTACCGCCAATGGATCCGGAAATATCAAAAGAAATATACAACTATGCAGTAAAGGATGGAATGGAGATACACCTTAATTCTGTAGTAGATAAGATAGAACAAGTTGAAGATGGTAAATTATTATGTACATATCGAAATTTGGAAACACAAGAAATAAATACGGTAATTGCGTCACATGTTCTGGTAGCTATAGGTAGAGCACCTTGTATTGATAATTTATTTGCATTAAATTGTCATGTCGAAATGATAAATGGAAGAATCAAGGTAAATAAAAGTTTTAAAACAAGTATTGATCATGTATATGCTGTAGGTGATGTAAGTAGTGATATTCAATTGGCTCATGTTGCTGCAGCGCAAGGGCATGTTGTAGTTGAGCAGATTTTGAAAAAAGCAGAGCGTACAGTTATGTTATCTACCGTTCCAAGCTGTTTATTTATTGAATTACCAATAGTGCCTAGTTGTATTTATCTATCTCCGGAAATTGCAACAGTAGGACTTTCAGAGGCTGAAGCAAGAGAAAAAGGCTTACAGGTGCGATGTGGCAAATATTCTATAAAAGCAAATTTAAAGGCGATGATTGACTCAGATGCATATGGATATATTAAAGTGGTTTTTGAAGAGCGTAGTGACGTTTTAATAGGCGCACAGATGGTTTGCCCAAGGGCTACAGATATGATTGGTGAGATGGCTACCGCTATTGCAAACGGTTTGACATCTAGACAATTGCTATATGCCATGCGTGCGCATCCCACATACAATGAGGCAATTGCAATGGCTGTAGAAAATAGTAGAAAATAGCTTGACTTTTTACCTTACCTTTTGCTATAATCATATCGTTGGTACGGTGCCATGGCCAAGTGGTAAGGCAAAGGTCTGCAACACCTCTATCCCCGGTTCAAATCCGGGTGGCACCTTAAAAACGGAATGCTCATGGGTTCTTTGGGACACATGGGCATTTTTATTTATGGTAGTATTTGGGTTAGTAATAGTATAATGAGGTTTATGTTATGAAACAGGTATCAAAACACAATCATGCGATGTTAATGACTGAGGGACCAATTGCAAAATTGATAATAAAATTTGCATTGCCTGTATTTTGGGGGAATTTATTTCAACAATTATACAACATCGTAGATTCTTTAATTGTTGGTAATTTTGCGGGAGACGAAGCACTAGCGGCTGTAAGTTCTTCCGGAAGTCTTATTTTTATGATAACAGGATTTCTATTAGGTGTATTTTCAGGTTCGAGTGTAGTAATATCACAGTACTATGGAGCTAAGGATAAAGAGAATGTGCAAAAGGCTCTTCATACAACTATTGCGTTTGCGGTTATTAGTGGATTAATATTGGCATTAGTTGGAATTGTTTTATCGGGGCAGATTTTGAAATGGATGGATACACCGAAAAACGTACTTCCGAATTCTACATTGTATTTTAGAATTTTTTTCTGTGGATCAGTTTTTAGTACGGTATATAATGCTGGAGCAGGTGTATTTCAGGCTGTAGGTGACTCAAAACATCCACTGTATTATTTAATTATATCTTCATTTACTAATGTAACATTGGATTTGCTATTTGTTGGTATATTCCACTATGGAGTTGCAGGAGCGGCAATAGCAACAATAATGTCCCAGTTTTTAAGTAGTATACTTGTAATTCGAAGATTAGCAATTAGCGAGGAGACTTATCGCTTGCACTTAAGCAAAATTCGTATATATGGATGTATGTTAAAGAGAATTTTGCGCATGGGAATTCCATCTGGAATTCAGAATTCTGTAATTGGATTTGCTAATATAATTGTACAAACGAATATCAATGCTTTTGGCGATTTGGCAATGGCAGGATGTGGATCTTATTCGAAGCTGGAGGGGTTTGCTTTTTTACCGGTTACAAGTTTTGCTATGGCTCTAACTACTTTTGTAGGACAGAATATTGGAGCAGGAAAGTTGGATAGAGCGAAAAAAGGTGCGAGATTCGGAGCAGTTGCTTGTGCATTATCTGCAGAATTGATTGGTGTTATTATGTTTATTGGAATGCCGATTTTTATTCGAGCTTTCAGTCAGAATCCGAAAATTATTGAATTCGGTACGCGTCAAGCCCATATAGAATGCTTATTTTTCTGCGTATTGGCATTTTCACATGCATGTGCAGGCGTAATGCGTGGAGCAGGAAAAGCCGTAGTACCTATGGTGGTGATGTTGATGTTCTGGTGCGTAGTTCGCGTTACTTATATTACAATAGTTACAGACATTATACCGCGTATAGAAGTGATTTTTTGGGCATATCCGATGACATGGACATTGTCATCTATAACATTCGCCATATATATGATTAGTGGTAAATGGTTGAAACAAAAGCAATTACAGGAGGAGGCATATTGATGGAAAGAGATTTTACGAAGGAAGTAAATCGGCTTAATACAAATAGTGTTAAGTGGGATTTAATGGAAAAAGAAGGAAAAACTAAGGGTACAATTCCAATGTGGGTGGCAGATATGGATTTTCAGGTTCCTGTAAAAGTGCAGGAAGCAATTGAAAAAGTGGCAAAACATGGTGTATATGGTTATAGTTTTTGCCCCGATAGCTATTATGAAGCGGTAATAAACTGGTATAGAAGTCGTTTTGGTTTCGAATTTGTGAAAGAAGACATCTTGACGACGCCGGGAATCGTAACAGCGGTGGCAATGGCGATTCGTGCGTATACAAATGAGGGTGATTGTGTCCTGATTCAGAATCCGGTGTATTATCCATTCCGAATGATGATTGAGAGGAATGGTCGTAAAGTAGTGAATAATCCGCTAGTGAATGTAGAAGGACGCTATATTATGGATATTTCGGATTTTGAAAAGAAGATTGTGGATGAGAATGTAAAGCTCTTTATTTTGTGTAATCCTCATAATCCGGTGGGACGTGTGTGGACCAGGGAAGAGTTGGTTGCGATTTCTGAAATATGCGAAAAGCATCATGTTCTGGTGTTGAGTGATGAAATTCACGGGGATTTCGTATATGACGACCGAAAACAGCATCCTTTTGCCACTGTAAAAGATACTAATCGGCAATTTACTATTACTTGTACGGCACCAAGTAAGACGTTTAATCTCGCCGGATTACAGACATCAAACATTATTATTCCTAACAAGGAACTGCGTGAGAAGTTTCAGAAGGAATTAGATGCCGCCAGCATCGGTATGATTAGCCCAATGGGAATTGCTGCGTGCGAGGCAGCCTATACTTACGGAGCACAGTGGTTAGAGGAATTAAAAGCAACGATCGTGAAGAATCGCGATTTTATGCAGCAGTTTATCGAAGATCATCTTCCGGAGCTTACCATGAGTGAACTGGAAGGAACCTATCTTGCCTGGGTGGACATGAGCGGACTTGCCATGACCAACGAGGAGCTTAAGACTTTTATTGCGGAAAAAGCGAAGATCTGGGTTGATGATGGTGATATGTTTGGAAAAGAGGGAGAGAATTTTGCCCGCTTTAATCTGGCATGTCCATTGTCAACCGTCGAGAAGGCCATGAAGCAGCTGGAAGATGCGGTTTTGGCCCGGTATAACTAAGAGAATAAAAGCAAGGTCATGACCGTTCAGTCATGACCTTGTTTGTTATATCCAATTGTATTATGGAAGGGTAATCTCTTCAAAAGGATTTCCCATTTCTTCAATGAAGCGATACATATCAACCGTTGGAATTTCAATGGTTCTGGTGTTTACATTGGGATGAAATGTAATTTTATCACGCTCACGAAGCTCGGTATCTGCAATTACGTGGACATCGTGTTCCGTATTGTTGAGAAGTCCAAAAACAGAGACATGACCTGGTGTAAGACCAAGCTTTTCTACCATTTTTTCTTCCGGAGCGAAGCTTAAATGCTTTTCGCCAACGAGGGGTGAAAATGCTTTGATGTTCAATGGTTTGTTGCCATTCATCAGGATAAGCCAAAATTCAGTTTTCTTCTTATTTGTAAGAAAAAGACTTTTGCTTGGGGTTCCGGTCATATCACCCATGACTTCATCTGCTTCCTCACAGGAAGCGGTTGCCTCGTGCTCGACACGCATATATGGAATATTCATACGGTCGAGAATTTCGTATACCGGTTTTTCAACATCAAGAATCATATTACACCTCGATTCTGCAGAAGCTCTTCTTTCCTTTCTTTACAATGAATTCAGAGCTAAAATCTGCGTTTGTATAAGTTGTCTTAACGTCAGTTATTTTCTCATCATTTACAGAAACACCGCCCTGTTCTACGGCACGACGAGCTTCGGATCTTGTTTTGCAAAGTTCAGCACTTACAAGAACCTGAAGAATATCAATGACTCCATCGCGGAAGTCGGATTCCTGTAACGTTACGCTTGGCATGTTTTCTTTGTTGCCACCGCCGGCGAATAATGCGTGAGAAGCTTCTTTTGCCTTATTGGCTTCTTCTTCACCGTGAACCATCTTGGTAAGTTCGAAGGCTAAGATTTCCTTGGCTTCGTTTAATTTAGCTCCTTCCCAGTCGTTCATGGCGTCAATCTCTTCCAATGGAAGGAAGGTCAGCATGCGGATACATTTCATAACATCTGCGTCCGCAACGTTTCTCCAGTACTGGAAGAAGTCGAATGGAGAAGTTTTATTCGGATCAAGCCATACGGCGTTTCCTGCGGTCTTACCCATCTTCTTGCCCTGTGAGTCGGTGAGAAGGGTAATGGTCATAGCGTGGGAATCTTTACCCAGCTTACGACGAATCAGTTCGGTACCGCCTAACATGTTGCTCCACTGGTCATCGCCACCACACTGCATATTACAGCCATTGTGCTGGAACATATGATAAAAGTCGTAGGACTGCATAATCATATAGTTAAACTCAAGGAAGCTCAACCCTTTTTCCATACGCTGTTTGTAGCATTCTGCGCGAAGCATGTTGTTTACGGAAAAGCAAGCGCCAACCTCACGTAACAATTCTACATAGTTTAAATTCATCAGCCAGTCAGCGTTGTTCAGCATTAAGGCCTTGCCATCGGAAAAATCGATGAAGCGTTCCATCTGGCGCTTGAAGCATTCTGCGTTGTGGTCGATATCTTCACGGGTAAGCATTTTACGCATGTCGGTACGTCCGGAAGGATCGCCAATCATGGTAGTTCCGCCACCGATTAAGGCGATTGGCTTATTACCCGCATCCTGTAAACGTTTCATTAAAGTAAGAGCCATGAAATGGCCTGCGGTTAAGCTGTCTGCGGTACAGTCAAAACCGATGTAAAATGTGGCCTTACCGTTGTTGAGAAGGTCACGAATTTCTTCTTCGTTGGTTACCTGCTTAATCAAACCGCGGGCAACTAATTCTTCATAAATCTGCATGTTTTCTCCTTTCAAAATCGAGCCGGGGCTTCGATGTAAAAAAAAGCCCCAAGCTGCATGGTACAGCTTAGGGCGAACATTCTAGTCCGTGTTACCACCTAAGTTCGTATCTGTCTCGCAACAGATACCTCCGTGTGTACGTGACACATTCGCTATAACGGGCGACCCCGAAGCAGCCTACTATGATTTCGGTGCTCAGCTCCCGGATGTATTCCTTTATTCGTTCCCCTGACGCCTCTCAGCAACCGGCAATTCTCTGTAGGTTATCGGAAAAAAGTACTTGTTCCATTCTATGCTTTTACACTATGCAAAACATTATAGGGGCTTTCTATATAAAAGTCAATAATTTCGGGCTTGTTTCTGAAAAAAAAGATGGCTATAATGTATATAGAATGATGATAGGGGGATTTCAGAATGTTTTATAGAACACTAGAAGTTACGACAAAAGATAATCGCACGGTGGCATTACGTAGTGTACGCCCGGAGGAAGCAGAACAGGCATTGGCATGTCTGAAAGAATTTTGTGGACAGACGTGCTTTTTAGCGAGAAGAGCGGAAGAAATTGATATTACGGTAGACGATGAGCGGAAATATCTTGAAGACAAGCAGGATGCGAAGGACGCAGCACAGCTGGCCGCGTATTTGGATGATAAAATGGTTGGTTTGGCTAGTGTATGGCCGTTAGGCGGAGGCGAACGCAAGAAACATCGCTGTTTGCTGGGAATTTCATTGGATAAAAGCGTATGGAATATAGGTATCGGAAGCCGCATGATGGAGGCCCTGATTGATGTAGCACAGCGAATTGGTTACGAGCAGATGGAATTGCAGGTTTTCGCGGAAAATGAAGCGGCCATTCGCCTTTATGAAAAATATGAATTCGAAAATTGCGGAACGGTACCGAGAGCCTACAAGGATGCCGATGGAACCTACCATGACGAGGTTACGATGGTAAAAAATTTGACCGTGAAATTTGAGCCGTGGGAAAAAGCGACCATGGATTTAGAAGAATGGATTGAAGAGCAAGGAATTCAGCTTCGCTACTAAGATGTCCTATTTATAGTACATAGAAAATCGTATACTCATCTTATCAAAAGAGCCAAGGAGGAGATAAGATGAAAGGATACTATGTACCGGACGGATATATGGGATATTGCGCAGGGGAATACGTTTTATTTTCCTCTGAGGCAGATTATGTAGAATATGTAGAAGAAGCAGCATAATAGCTCGGGGAATTAGCTTCCCCGAGTATTTTTTTTACATTCCATCACCAGATTCTTAATAATGACACGCGAGCCGGCCGGTACGGAGGAAGTAATAAACGTATTACTTCCAATAATGGACAAATCACCGATGACCGTGTTACCGCCTAAAATGGATGCGCCGGCATAAATCGTGACGTGATTACCGATGGTAGGGTGTCTTTTTACACCGGAAAGTTTTTGACCGCCGCTTGTGGAAAGTGCGCCTATTGTGACACCCTGATAGATTTTTACATAATCGCCAATCAAGGATGTTTCACCGATTACAACGCCCGTTCCGTGGTCGATGAAAAAATGTTTTCCGATGGTGGCACCCGGATGAATGTCAATGCCGGTTTGTTCATGGGCATATTCCGTCATTAAGCGAGGAATAATTGGAACATTCAATTGATATAGTTCATGCGCAAGTCGATAGGTTGTAATGGCAATTATGCTGGGGTAGGCCAAAATGACTTCCGCAAGGCTTTCGGCAGCAGGATCACCATGAAAGACAGCCAACAGATCGGTTTCCACATAATCACGTATGCAGGGAATGGATGAAAAAAAGGATTTGCATATGCGGTAGCTTTCTTTCTTATTTTCCGCTTCCGTTTTGGTATCCGCGTCTGCTCTGAAGTGAAGTGCCAGTGTTACCAACTTATGCAGGTGGTAAAACGTATCCTCTATGTTGACGGCGATACTGTTATCCGGATTGTAGATTTTCACATTGCGATCTCTATAATAACCCGGAAAAATAATACGAAACATGTGATCCACCAATTGGCGGACTTCAAAGCGATCCGGCTGGTGATAAATATTGACGTTATCAATGTGCTTGTTGCCGT
>SVEW01000098.1 GCA_015057205.1 Lachnospiraceae bacterium
ACGTGTGAATGCAATTGTTAATGAATTAAAGGGTGAAAAGATAGATATTATTAATTGGGATGAGAATCCGGCGATTTTAATTGAAAATGCCTTAAGCCCTGCTAAAGTTATTTCAGTAATTGCTGATGCAGATGAAAAGACAGCAAAGGTAGTTGTACCGGATTATCAGTTATCCCTTGCAATTGGTAAAGAAGGACAGAACGCGCGTCTTGCTGCCAGATTGACTGGATTTAAGATTGACATTAAGAGTGAAAGTCAGGCAAGAGAGTCCGGCGATATTTTGGACTATGATGATTATGATTACGATGAAGAATTCGATGAGGACTTCAATGAGGGTGAATTTGTAGACGACGAGTACAGTGAGTCCGGCGATTCTTATGAGGATGAGTCTTATGACGAAAATGGTGAGTACAGCGAAAACTAAACGTAATCCACAAAGAATGTGCATTGGTTGCCGGGAGATGAAAGATCGAACGGAATTGATTCGCATTGTGAAAAAGAAAGATGGTGAAGTATTTCTTGATGAAACAGGAAAGGGGCAAGGACGTGGGGCCTATGTATGCCGAAACCCTGAATGTATGAAACGCATTGAGAAAACGAAGGGACTGGAGCGAGCATTTAAAATGTCAGTTCCACAAACGATATATGAAGCACTACGAGATGAGATGGAGGAAATTGCATGCAGAACAAAATAACCTCGATGCTTGGACTTGCGACTAAAGCAGGGAAACTGGTAAGTGGAGAATTTATGGTTGAGAATGCCATCAAAGATTTTTCGGCAAAATTAGTGATTTTGGCTACGGATTGCTCAGATAACACAAAGAAAAAATTTCGTGACCGAACCACTTACCGTAACGTCCCTTATTATGAATTTTCGGATAAGGATGAGTTAGGGCGTTGCATTGGGAAAGAATTTCGTGCTTGTGTGGCAATCACCGATGAGGGATTTGCAACAACCTTAATAGGGCTTCTAGAGCAGAATAATAAATAATCATGGAGGTAAGTAAGTGTCAAAGATAAGAGTGCATGAGTTAGCAAAGGAACTAAATGTAAATAACAAAGAAATTATGAGCTTCCTGCAAGAAAAAAATATCGAAGCAAAAAGTCATATGAGTGCAATTGAAGATGCAGTTGCGGATGAAATTCGAAATAAAATTGGTAGAAAGAAGACAGATGAATTGAACGAAAATAAAAAAGAAACAGTGGCAACTGAAACAAAAATGAAAAACGAAGGAACAGTTAAGCCAGAAGAACACAAGAAAAAAGCAAGTATTTCCGCGGTATATAACCCACAGTATGGAAAGAATCCTGCTACGCGCAATGGACAAAGAAAGACAATGAGCGGCGTGGGTGAGAAACCGCAAAACGAACGTCGTAAGCGTCCAGAAGGGGCACAACAGGGAAAACGTCCGGAAGGAGCACCACAGACAAGACGACCTGAGGGAGCACCGCAGGGTGAACGTCCAAAACAGGGACAGCAGAATCGTCCGGAAGGAAGAAGACAGCAGGTAAATGGCGAAAGACCACGTCAGAATAATCAAAATAATGGCGAAAAACGTTTTAACGGTGAAAAGCAGAAATTTAATCGCGAAGGCGGTAATGATCGCGATAATAAGAGACCGTTCCGTAAAGATCAGGACAACAGAAGAAACAATAACAATCGCGATAATAGAGATAATAACCGTGATAACAGACGCAACAATCGTTTAGATGGCGAGATTAATCGTATGAATCGCAATTCTGAGGCTGTTACTGAGGAGAAGCCAAAGGAAAGAGAGAATAAGCGATTCAAGAGTAAGCCACAGAAAAATGGTTACCAGAATCAGAAAGAAAAGCGACCGGAAAACTTCTTCCAGTTAGAAAAGGTTACAAAGAAGAAAAATCATCAGCAAAAGCCGCAGGAAGATAAGAACGAAATTAAAACCATCGTAATTCCTGAAACATTAACAATTCGTGAGTTGGCAGACAAGATGAAACGTCAGCCATCCGAAATTGTAAAGAAGCTGTTTTTACAGGGAAAAGTTGTTACGGTTAATCAAGATGTAGATTTTGATACTGCAGAAGAGATTGCATTAGAGTTTAACTGCATCTGTGAGAAAGAAGAAAAGATTGATGTGATTGCAGAACTTCTTAAGGAAGAAGAAGAGGATGAAAGCGTAATGACTTCCAGACCTCCGGTTGTCTGTGTAATGGGTCACGTTGACCATGGTAAAACCTCTCTGTTGGATGCGATTCGTGATAGCCATGTAATTGACAGAGAAGCAGGTGGAATTACGCAACATATTGGTGCATCTGTAGTAGAAAGTAATGGTCAGAAAATTACGTTCTTAGATACACCGGGTCATGAGGCATTTACGGCAATGCGTATGCGTGGTGCAAGTTCTACGGATATTGCAATACTTGTAGTTGCGGCAGATGATGGTGTAATGCCACAGACAGTTGAAGCAATTAACCATGCAAAAGCTGCGGGTATTGAAATAATTGTTGCTATCAACAAGATTGATAAGCCAAGTGCAAATATTGATAAGGTAAAACAGGAATTATCAGAGTATGAATTGATTCCGGAAGATTGGGGTGGAAGCACAATCTTTTGTCCGGTATCTGCCCATACCCATGAAGGTATTGACAATTTACTTGAAATGATTTTACTGACGGCAGAAGTTTTAGAGTTGAAAGCAAATAAGAATCGTAAAGCAAGAGGTCTTATTATTGAGGCAAAATTGGATAAGGGCCGTGGTGTTGTGGCAACACTTTTGGTTCAGAAGGGTGTTCTTCACGTTGGAGATCCGATTGCAGCCGGAAGTAGCTATGGTAAAGTTCGTGCCATGACTGATTCAAAAGGTCGTCGAGTGAAGGAGGCCGGTCCATCCATGCCGGTTGAAATTATTGGTTTAAACGAAGCACCGGGTGCAGGAGATATTTTCGTAGCTATGGATTCTGATAAGGAAGCACGTTCCTTTGCTGAGACCTTTATTTCAGAGAGCAAAGAGCGACTGGTTGAAGAAACCAAAGCAAAAATGTCATTGGATGACTTGTTCTCTCAGATTCAGGCAGGTAATTTGAAAGAATTAAATCTTATTGTAAAGGCAGATGTACAAGGTTCTGTTGAAGCAGTAAAGCAAAGTCTTGTGAAGTTATCTAATGAGGAGGTCGTAGTTAAGGTAATTCATGGTGGTGTTGGTGCAATTAACGAATCCGATGTTATTTTGGCGTCAGCTTCCAATGCAATTATTATTGGTTTCAACATCCGACCAGATGCGGTTGCAAAAGCGACTGCCGACAGAGAGGGCGTAGATATTCGTTTATACAAAGTTATTTATAACGCAATCGAAGATGTAGAAGCAGCTATGAAGGGTATGCTTGATCCTGTCTTTGAAGAACAGGTTATTGGTCATGCAGAGATTCGCCAAATCTTTAAAGCATCCGGAATTGGCAACATTGCCGGATCCTACGTTCTTGATGGACGTTTCCAGAGAGGCTGTTCTGTGCGTATTACACGTGAGGGTGAACAAATCTTTGAAGGACCATTGGCATCTTTGAAACGTTTTAAAGACGATGTAAAAGAAGTAAAAGCCGGTTTCGAATGTGGTCTTGTATTTGAAGGATTTGGTCAAATTCAGGAATTCGATCAGGTAGAGGCTTATATTATGGTTGAAGTGCCACGTTAGGCACTTAACGGGAAAAGGACAAAATATGAGAAAAAACAGTATCAAAAATACCCGCATTAATGAGGAAGTTCTTCATGAACTTTCCAACATTATTCGCGGTGAAATAAAGGATCCAAGAATTAATGAATTCACCAGCGTGGTTGCCGTTGAAGTAGCTCCGGATTTAAAAACATGCAAGGCATATATCAGCGTTCTTGGCGATGAAAAATCACAACAGGATACGCTTGCTGGACTGAAGAGTGCACAAGGATTTATTAAATCCATGCTTGCAAAACGAATTAATTTGCGGAATACACCTAGTATCACGTTCATTATGGATCAGTCTATTGAATATGGCGTTAAAATGTCACACCGAATTGACGAGTTAGCTGCATCCATGCACCATAACGAGGAAGAGGAAAATGATTAATTTAAAAGATGTATTAAAAGACGCACAGACAATTGGAATTTCAGGTCATGTTCATCCGGATGGTGACTGTATAGGTGCCACCTTAGGGTTGTACAATTATATCAAAGACAACTATCCGATGAAAAATGTAAGATTGTTTTTAGAAGAGATTCCGGATGTATTTAATTTTCTTCATAGAAGTGAAGAGATTGTTCATGGGACTACGGATGACGCATTTGATCTTTACTTTGTAATGGATTGTAGCGATGAGTTACGTTTGGGTGATTACGCAAAGCATTTACAAAACACCACGCATACTGTGTGTGTGGATCACCATAAGAGCAATAAGCTTGATACGGAATATGCTTATGTAGTGCCAGATGCAAGTTCTACCAGTGAATTGGTATATAATTTATTACCAAAAGAGGCTGTTACAAAAGAAATTGCAGAGTGTCTTTATACAGGAATTGTTCATGATACAGGTGTATTTCAATACTCTTGTACTGCGAAGTCTACGATGGAAGCAGCCGGTTTTTTCATGGAGAAAGGAATTGATTATAGCAGTATTGTTGAGCGTACTTATTTTGAAAAAACATTTGCTCAGAATCGCATTTTAGCAAGGGCTGTGTTACGTGCAAATCTTTGGCATGATGGTGAAATAATTATTTCATATCTTACACGTGAGGAAATGGCAGAATTTGATGCGACACCGCAGGATTTGGATGGTATTGTAAACCAGCTACGTATTACAAAAGGTGTGGAAGTTGCAGTATTCTTATATGAAACGGGAGACGGAGAGTTTAAGGCAAGCTTACGAAGTAAAAGTAGAGTAGATGTATCAGAAATTGCTTTAAAATTTGGCGGTGGTGGTCATCTACGCGCGGCCGGAGCTACTATGAAGGGAGAAGCAGAGGAGATTTTAACGATGCTTCTTCCGGAAATTACAAAAAGATTGGAAAAAGGAAACGACTAATACCATGTATCATGGAATCATTGTAGTAAGGAAAGAAGCGGGTTATACATCACATGATGTAGTGGCTAAGATACGTGGCATATGCGGACAGAAAAAGGTTGGGCATACCGGAACATTAGATCCGGATGCCACCGGTGTTCTGCCGATTTGCCTCGGTAAGGGTACCAAGGTTAGTGGTATGTTAACGGATTCAGATAAAGAATACGAAACAACCTTTCTGCTTGGTGTTACAACAGATACGCAAGACATGTCTGGCAAAATTATAAAACGTCATGAAGTGGTTTTAACAGAAGACCGGGTAAAAGATGTAATCAAATCTTTTGTAGGAAACATTTCTCAAATTCCGCCGATGTATTCAGCGTTAAAAGTTGACGGTAAAAAGTTGTGCGATTTAGCCAGACAGGGAATAGAAGTAGAGCGAAAGTCTCGTAACATTCAAATTTATGGAATAGAAATTGTATACATAGATTTACCAAGAGTTTGTATGAGAGTATCTTGTTCGAAAGGGACATATATCCGTACGTTATGCAATGATATTGGAGAAAAATTAGGTTGCGGAGCGGCTATGGAAACTTTGCTACGCACACGTGCTGCTGGGTTTACCTTAGAAGATGCACATACTTTAGATGAACTTCAAAAAGCGAAACAAGAAAATACGTTACCGTTATTAGTGAAACCAATTGATGAAGTATATCAATGTTATGAAAAAGTAATTGCTTTAGAAAAAGCACAAAAGCTTTTGTATAATGGAAATGCGATTGCTGAAGTAATGGTACAGCAGCCTGCCAGTAAACAAGAGATGGTTCGAATGTATACACATAAGGAAGAATTTGTTGGAATTTTTTCATACCGGAAAGAGCAAAAAATGTATCAACCGGTTAAAATGTTTCTACAAGGGGAATAGGGAGCATGCAATTTTTCAGAAATACAACAAACATTGAGATAAAAGAAGATACCGTCATAACATTAGGAAAGTTCGACGGCTTGCATAAAGGACATCGTTTCCTAATGGAAGGTCTACGCATGGAAAAGCACAAGCATCATCTAAAAAGTGTTGTTTTTACTTTTTCCACATTTCCAAGAGATGAAATTGAAAATAAGAAGCATGCAGTTTTGCTTACTTTAAAGGAAAAAGAAACACTGTTTGAAAAGGCCGGTGTTGACTATGTAGTCGAATATCCGTTTACCAAGGATGTACGGATGATGGAACCGGAAGAATTTGTAGAAATGCTGGTGAAACGACTTCATGTAAAAATATTTGTTATCGGAACGGATTTTTTCTTCGGGTATCAGAAGCGTGGAAATTATCAGTTGCTTCAGAAACTATCCGAAAAATATGACTATAAGGTTGTTATTATAACCAAAAAGCAGGTGGATGGAGTTGACATTAGCAGTACACGTATTCGGGAGCTGATAGCAAATGGCCAGATAGAAAAAGCCAATTTGCTGTTGGGGTATGATTATTTTTTTGAAGGAATCGTTGAAACCGGAAATCGAATTGGACATACCATAGGAATCCCAACAGTTAATCTTTATCCGGATGATAACAAGTTGTTACCACCATTTGGCGTGTATGCCAGTTGCGTCGAAATCGGAAAGCGGAGTTACTATGGTCTTACCAACGTAGGAGTTAAGCCAACGGTTGGAGAACGGAATCCGGTGGGAATAGAAACTCATATACTGGATTTTGATGATATGATTTATGGTGAGAATATTCGTGTTCATTTAAAATATCATATTCGCGACGAAATTAAATTTAATGGTATTGAAACCCTAAAAAATCAAATTAATAAAGATATTGAAGCAATTAAAAATTACATAAATATTACAAAATGTTGACAAAAAGGTTTCTATATGTTATCATCGGTCTCATAAAGTAGTAAATAATGAATTAAGGAGTTTTCTAACATGAGACGATTCATAGCAAAATGTCTATCTGTTTCAATTTTTTGTATTGCACTCGGTGCAACTGCGAATATTCCGGCAGAAGTCAACTACGCTAAAGATACGAAAGCAGTCAGAGCAGGTGTTTGTTCTGTTCTGTCAAGAAATTTGTCGAGTAATCGCGCAACCGTTGTATCGAAATCGGTGGAGAAGACAAGCACTTCTTCAATTCAGGATTTAGTGGATGAGAAATTACTATCCAAAGATAAAGAAGGAAATCTGACCATTTGTGGATATACCCATTTAGGTATCATTCAGGTTGAGGGCAACTTGAATATTCGTAAGACACCTTCGAAAGAAGGAAGAATAATCGGAAAGATTACCAATCACTCCGGATGCGAAATTCTAAAGAAAAAGGGTGAGTGGATTAAGATTAAATCCGGGAATGCCAAAGGTTGGGTAAGCAAAGAGTATTTGGTAACCGGCACAAAAGCTTATAGATTAGCAAATAAATATGCACGACATGTTGCGAAAGCCAATACAGATCACCTTCGTGTACGTGCCAAGGCATCTACCAATGCAAGAATTATTACCAAGATTGCAGAGGGTGAACTTTTAGAAATTGATAAAGTATTAGATGATTGGATTAAAGTAGAGATTAATGGAGACAGTGGCTATATAAGTGATGAATATGCAGACGTATCTTATCAACTTGATTCTGCTGTAACATTAAAAGAGATTCGGTCAGGCGAAGGCGGAAGTTCGGATGTACGTATGAGTCTCGTGCAGTATGCATTACAATTTGTAGGCGGACGATATGTTTGGGGTGGAACCAATTTATCAACCGGTGTGGATTGTTCCGGATTTACAATGCAGATTTTTGCAAAATATGGTATAGGTTTACCACATTATTCCGGAGCGCAGGCAAACTGTGGCGCAAGAATATCGGTCTCCGAAGCAAAGCCGGGAGATTTGTTTTTCTATGGTTCGGGAAGAAGCATTGGACATGTTGCCATCTACATTGGTAACGGACAGATTGTACATGCTGCTTCAGCAAGAACCGGAATTATTGTAGGAAATGCATTTTACCGTAACCCGATATGTGCGGTTCGATTAATTAACAATTAAAAAAGCAGTTTACAAGTCATAATATTTGTGCTACTATAAATGAGTATGAAATAACCCATGCTCGGTCTAAGGACACTCCGACCTTACACTGAGGATTTGGGGGATAATAAGTTTTATTTAAAGGAGGAATTATCATGATTTCTAAAGAAAAGAAAACAGCAATCATTAACGAGTATGCTAGAACAGCAGGTGACACAGGATCTCCAGAAGTGCAGGTAGCTATTCTTACCGCTAGAATTCAGGAGCTTACTGAGCATTTAAAAGTGAATCAGAAAGACCATCATTCCAGAAGAGGACTTCTTAAGATGGTAGGTCAGAGACGTAGATTATTAGCATACTTAAAGAACAAAGATATCGAAAGATATCGTGAGTTAATCGCACGTTTAGGTATTAGAAAATAATCTTAGATGTAAGATTACAAATAGGGCGGATTGTTTCCGCCCTATTCTTTTAGAAAAATTAAAATGTATGCAGGGGGAAGATTTTTATCCGAAGCCACTGAAGAGAATAGGAAGTTTCCTGCTCTGTTCAGTAGTTTCGGATTCCCCCCTCAAGAAGGAGGAAATATGTTTAAAAGTTTTACAATGGAACTAGGCGGCAGAACATTGCGCGTTGATGTTGGTCGTG
>SVEW01000099.1:0-8083 GCA_015057205.1 Lachnospiraceae bacterium
TGATACCAAACATAAGAATTTTGGTGACCGGGCGCGTGTTGTTACGGGGCTTTCGGATGGCACCATTCTTGCGGCCGGAGATGCCGGAATTAGTTACATCAGAGAACACAAAGTAATCAATACCATTGGAAATAAAGCCGGGCTGATTAATTCCATGATTTTAACCTTGACGGAACGGGCAGATGGCACGATTCTGGCGGGAACAGATGGGGACGGGATTGCCATTCTTAAAAAAGGAAAAGTCGAGAAGATGATAACCAGAAAAAATGGCCTTAGCAGTGAAGTTATCCTTCGAACGGTAAAGGATCCAAAGTCGGAGGGTGTGTTCATTGTCACGAGTAATAGCCTTTGTTATTTGAATGCAAAAGGAAAGGTAAAGGTTCTTGATAAGTTTCCGTATTTTAACAATTATGACATTTGGGTAAAGGATGAGGATACGTTTTTTGTTATGTCCAGTGCAGGTATCTATGTTGTAGAGCGTGACGAATTAGTGGCTGACGGCGATATGGGATGGGAGTTATTGGATGCAAAACGTGGTCTTGGAACTTCCCTTACGGCAAACTCATGGAATTATTACAACGGTCAGGGGGAACTGTTCCTTCCATGTGATACCGGTATTTATATTATTGATGTGGAGAAGTATAATACGGAAGTTCGATCCTATCGTATGCAATTAGCTTGCGTGCGCATGGATGGCGTAAGACAGCCCCTCGCGCGCTTGGGTCCAATTACCGTAGGACAGGGTGTAGATCGTGTAGAGATGTG
This sequence comes from Lachnospiraceae bacterium, assembly GCA_015057205.1. Classification (GTDB taxonomy): domain Bacteria; phylum Bacillota; class Clostridia; order Lachnospirales; family Lachnospiraceae; genus XBB1006. The sequence continues at coordinate 766 of SVEW01000099.1, forward strand.
TCCTGAGATTTTAAACTACACAATACAGGAACCGAATGTAGGGTATTTTTTGGATGGATACGATAAGCAGTGGACAATTATTGGGCAAAACAATTTGAACAATATCAGTTATGCAAATCTTCCGGCCGGAAATTATACGTTTCACCTTGCAATTTTTGACTCGGCGGGAGAAAAGGTGTTAGAGGAACGAACCTTTGATATTGTGAAGGAAGGCGAGTTTTACGAGCAACCGGGATTCCTTTTTTACATGTTATTGTTGTTGGCGCTGATTCTCATCTGGTTTACCTGGTTTGTAGTACAAAAGCAGATTAATGCTCAGCAAATTAAACTTAACATGGCGAATGAAACGGTTATGGCCATTGCAAAATCCGTGGATGCTAAGGATGTTCGTACCCACCAGCATTCCATGCGTGTAGCGGAGTATTCAGTCATGATTGCACAGGAAATGGATTGTTTTAAATGGTGGCAACGAACGAAGGCACTTTCCAACCTTAGGAAGGCTGCCCAAATGCATGACATTGGCAAAATCGGTATTCCAGACAGCGTGTTAAATAAAGTTGGCAGATTGGATGATAAAGAGTATGCGAAAATGAAATCCCACGTTGTAGGGGGGGCTGAAATTTTGAAAGATTTTACACTGGTGGAGCATGTATGGGACGGTACAAGATACCATCATGAGCGCTATGATGGAAAAGGATATCCGGATGGATTGAAAGGTGAGGAGATTCCACTTTTTGCAAGAATAATTGGTGTAGCGGATGCGTTTGATGCCATGACATCCAACCGTGTTTATCGAAATCATATGGATTCGGAGTATGTTATGAATGAAATGCGGCGTGGAAGAGGAACACAGTTTGATCCGGATGCGTTGGATGCATTCTTACGTCTGGTGGATAAGGGCATTATTGACTTGGATGCCATTTATAAGCAAAAGGCAGCAGAAGTGATTCCGGTTGATGAAGCGTCGCAAAAAGAGCTGGAGCGTCGCGAGGCGGAAGATAAGCAGATTCAGGCTAATGAAATGAGGGCAAAAGGAGGAACGGTATGAAACGATTGTACATCATTACGGCAATTACCTGCGCGATTGTATTTGCCTGCTTTTTTGGATGGTTCCGACTTTTGAATTTTGCAGGGGAAAAGGAGCATGTTAAAATCGGATTCATTTATGATAACGATGAGAGTACACCGTATACTTATAATTTTTCCATTGCAAAAGATGCAGTGGAAAAGAAGTATGGGAAGAAGGCGGAAATTTTTACCTGCAGTAATGTATTGGATGATGAAATGGAAGAACCCCTTAGGGAGTTGGCTCAAAAAGGTTGCGATGTCATTTTTTTTAATGGATACAGTACATTGGTTAGAAAACTGGCACCGGAATATCCTGCGACGGAATTTTGCCAAACCTCTTATCAGGATATGAATGGGCAAAAAGTGCCGGAAAACTATCACACCTTTAAAGGGGAGGCGTATCAGGGAAGATACGTAAGCGGAATTGCAGCCGGTATGAAGATAAAACAAATGATAGAAGAAGGGGTTATTACAAAACAGCAGGCTTCGATTGGCTTTGTGGCAGCATTCCCGACCTCAGAGGTGATTTCCGGATACACCGCATTTTTGCTAGGTGCACGTAGCGTGGTTCCGCAAGTTACAATGCGTGTTTGTTACACGAAAACCTGGAGTAGTTATGCGCAGGAAAAAAACGCCGCGCAAAAGCTTATAAAAGAGGGGTGTGTGATTATTTCGCAACATACCGATACCATTGGACCGGCAATTGCATGTGAAGAGGCGTCGGAAAACACGGCGGTTTATTTTGTAGGGTATAATCAAAGTATGTCGGAGGTAGCACCGGGTACATCTTTGGTGACGTCGAGAATATGCTGGGAACATTATGTTCTTTCGGCAGTAGAAGCAGTGGTGAAAAATAAAGATATCGAAAAGGTAGTAAAGGGGGAGGTCCACGGATCTGACGTATCTGCCGGTTTTGAGCAGGGCTGGGTGGAAATGGTTGATTTAAACAAGCAGACCGCAGCACCGGACACTCAAAAAGCGATGGATGTGGCAATCGAAAAGTTTAGGCGAGGTGAAACGGCATTTGCTTTTCGGTGTAATCTTATAGGGGTGAATCCAAATGATCCATCGGATACTATCGATTTGAAAAATGGTTATAAAGAAAATGAAAAGACGTCCTACCCGTTGTTTCATTACATTCTGAAAGATATTATTTATGTGGAATAACCTTTAACGATGCATGAGAGGTGGTCGATTTGGTCGGCCACCTTTTTATCTGAAAAAAAGTGAAAAAAGTGTTGACATTGTGTCCATTATCAAGTATACTTTATCTTGTGTTCAGCACATGACATATGGATATGCGCGAGTGGCTCAGTTGGTGGAGCACAACCTTGCCAAGGTTGGGGTCGCGGGTTCGAGTCCCGTCTCGCGCTTTATTTATTAGAAAAGGGGGCTGTCGCTTTGGATGATTAAATCATCTGGGCGAGGCCCTCTTGTTTTGTGCATTAAAAGGAGTTGTGCACTAAGTAGTTAGCGCGAGCCCACTTTTATTGCACTATATTACGCTTGGGGTTGCCAAGTATGGAGCTTAAAGTCGTAGCATACATTCCTTTTCAAACTTTTTCACAAATTCGAACGTAACCAGAAATTGCCGGATTTTATTTTTACCGTCAATACTACCGTTTTTTTTGGCTTTGGCACGTAACCTTTTAGCCATTTGCCTCATTTCCTTACCTTCTTTTTTCTTGATTTCCTAAATTAGCACGTAAAACCAACCAGAACAAGAGTTTCTTTTACCTTCCAAACAAATCATTTTGCCCATTTGGCGCGGAAACGGTATTTTTTAGTTACGTTCCTACTCACGTATATCCATAGATTTGCACGTAAAAATCAAATCCCATGGTTTATTCTCCGCATATCACCTGCGAAATTAGTGGGAGTGGCTCGTGTTCTTTTTTTGTGTTGCATCAAGGATGGAATTCTTGGTATAATTACCCTAGTATACTTAGGAGTGAATGAATGAAACAATACGTAATCGAGGTAAGATACTATAATGTTAGTGTCTTTGTTACCATGGAAGAAGAAAAGGATGCTTTTTTGGTTCCATATCTGAAGAAAATGTTGAAGAGAGAGCACATCACTTTGAATCTGATACTTGAGTGGTGTAAGAATCATGGACTTAAGACCAACACCAAATTTTCTTATCGGAAGGATTTTCCACTTAAGGCGAATGTGTTGAATTATCTGACGTATCGGCATGTATTGTCGGATATGCGGAAGAAGGAAATGGAATAAGTACCCACCTTTTATCATATAGATAGATAAAGACAGTGTGGAGGGGTTTTGTGAGCAGACAAACCAGGCTGATAGTTCTACATATGAAAGAGGTAATGTATACGATTGTATTCGTGGCATTGTTTTTGGTGCTTTTGGTATTATTGGTCCTAATGTTTAAATCAGAGAAAAGTCAGAAGCATGAGGCTGCCTATGTGCCGGGTGTATATAGTGCACCGTTGTCCATGAAAGAAGGTGGCGTAGTAGTGGAAGTAGTGGTAGATGATAATCGGATTAATGCCATTCGTTTCCAACAGCTAAGTGATGAAGTAGCAACCATGTATCCACTGATGCAACCGTGCCTTGATACCATCAGTCAGCAGATATATGACAAGCAGGACGTAAAGAAGGTTAAAGTGGGGAAAGAAGGTTCTTATACCTCCCACTTGCTATTAAAAGCCATTAAGCAGGCGCTTTTGAAGGCAAAAGCAAACTAGACAAAAGAAAAGAGGATGGAAACGTGAGTGTAGCAGATAAAATTTTCATTGCCATGTGTCGGGATATTTTAGATAATGGCTATAGTACTGAAGGAGAGAAGGTAAGACCAAAGTGGGAGGATGGCAGTTTTGCCTATACCATCAAGCAATTCGGGGTGGTAAACCGCTATGATTTGCGAAAAGAATTTCCGGCTATAACTCTTCGCAGAACCGCGATTAAAAGTGCGGCGGATGAAATGCTTTGGATTTGGCAGAAGAAATCGAACAATATCCATGACTTGAATTCTCATGTGTGGGATGAGTGGGCGGATGCAGATGGAAGTATCGGCAAGGCTTACGGCTATCAGATGGGCGTGAAACATATCTACAAAGAAGGAGAAATGGATCAGGTAGACAGGGTTTTGTTTGATTTGAAAAATAATCCTTACAGTCGTCGTATTATGACAAATCTTTATGTGCATCAGGATTTGCATGAGATGAATCTGTATCCATGTGCATACAGTATGACCTTTAACGTGACGAAACGTCCGCAGGAAGAAAAACTGACACTAAACGGTATTTTGAATCAGCGTTCGCAGGACGTTTTAGCGGCCAATAACTGGAATGTATGCCAATATGCGATTTTGCTTATGATGTTTGCGCAGGTATGCGATATGCATGTGGGTGAACTGGTGCACGTGATAGCGGATGCCCATATTTACGACCGGCACGTTCCATTGGTGGAAGAGTTGATTGCAAGACCAACCTATCCGGCACCGAAGGTGACACTGAATCCGGAGGTAAAGGATTTTTATCAGTTTACCACGAAGGATATAGTGGTAGAAGATTACGAAACAGGACCGCAAATTAAGAACATACCGATTGCGGTTTAGGAGGAACATATGAATTTAATAGTAGCAGTGGATAAAAATTGGGGAATCGGATTTGAGAACAAGCTTCTTGTCAGTATTCCGGATGATATGAAATTTTTCAGGGAAACAACCACCGGAAATGTGGTGGTTATGGGGAGGAAGACGTTGGAGAGTTTCCCGGGTGGACGACCTTTGAAGAATCGTACCAATATTGTTTTAACCAGAGACCCAAATTACAATGGACAGGGGGCAGTTGTTGTACACAGCAAGGAAGAATTAATGGAGGAACTTGCAAAATATGATAGCGATTCCATTTATGTAATTGGTGGAGAAAGTATTTATAAGATGCTTCTTGATGAGTGCGATGTGGCGCATGTGACCAAAATCGACTACGCTTATCGTGCCGATGCACATTTTCCAAATCTGGACGAGATGCCGGAGTGGAAAATTGTTGCGGACAGTGATGAGCAGACGTATTTTGATTTGGAGTATAAATTTTATAAATATATGAAAAATTAACGAAAAAAATGATGGAATTGAGAAGTAACTATGGAAATTTTGTGACATTTTCTTCTTGTAAGATGGGACAAAATATTGTATGATGAATGTATAAAATTTTATTAAAAAGAGGGGGTTCTTTTATAATGGAGAAGAAAAATCTTGACTGGGGTAGTCTGCCGTTTGACTATATGAAGACAGATTACCGTTTTGTAGCAAACTATGTTGATGGAAAGTGGGAAGAGGGCAAACTCATTGAAGACCCAAATATCGTTTTGAGTGAGTGTGCAGGTGTATTCCAGTACTGCCAGGCTTGTTTTGAAGGATTGAAAGCGTATACAACAGAAGATGGAAGCATTGTATGTTTCCGTCCTGATATGAACGCTGAGCGTATGAAAGATTCTTGCGAAAGATTAAGAATGCCTGTATTCCCGGTTGACGAATATGTTAAGGCTTGCGAAGAAGTTGTTAGGGCAAATGCTGCCTGGGTACCACCTTTTGGATCCGGAGCTTCCTTATATCTTCGTCCTTTCATGATTGCTACCAGTGATGTATTGGGTGTTAAATCTGCTAAGAACTTCCAGTTCCGTATTCTTGCAACTCCGGTTGGACCATACTTTAAGGGTGGAGCAAAGCCAATCGTTATCAGAGTTTCGGATTTGGATCGTGCGGCACCACGTGGAACCGGACATATCAAAGCAGGACTTAACTATGCAATGTCTCTTTACAACATCGAAGATGCACATGATAAGGGATTCTCTGAGAACTTATATCTTGATCCTGCAACCAGAACTAAGGTTGAGGAGACCGGTGGTGCGAACTTCTTGTTTGTAAAGAAAGATGGTACTTTGGTAACTCCGAAGTCTGATAGTATTTTACCATCCATCACACGTCGTTCCCTTTGCTACGTTGCAGAGCATATGTTAGGAATGAAGGTAGAGCACAGAGAAGTGCTTCTTTCCGAAGTTGCTGATTTTGCAGAGGCAGGACTTTGCGGAACTGCTGCAGTTATCTCTCCAATCGGTAAGATTAATGACCATGGCAAAGAAATTTGCTTACCAAGTGGTATGGAGAAGATGGGACCTGTACTTCAGAAACTGTATGATACCTTAACCGGTATTCAGGCAGGTAAGATCGAAGGACCTGAAGGATGGGTACATAAGATTATGTAAGCTACATTTTTGATTTTTTTTCATTACAAAATCCAAATATGCACAGAGCGCCTCTAGGTAATCCCGGGGGCGCTTTGTGTTATGTCAAAAGCGCAGATTGAAATTTCGCAAAATACACACAGGGTGTACATCTTTTGTAAGCGAAAAAGGTGTAAACTATGGGGGAGTAGAGGTGGTTTCATGGCGATTCAACACAATTTGCTGGCGATGAACGGAAATCGGCAACTGGGAATTTCGAGCGGCGCCACAAAGAAATCCATGGAAAAAATCGGAAGCGGTTATCGAATCAACCGCGCGGCAGACGATGCTGCCGGACTTTCCATCAGCGAAAAAATGCGATGGCAGGTTCGGGGGCTTTCTCGTGCGTCCCAAAATGCGGAAGAGGGCATTTCGCTGATCCAGACGGCGGAGGGAGCGCTTTCGGAAGTGCATGAAATGTTGCAACGCATGAGAGAGTTGGCGGTTCAGGCTGCAAATGACACGAATCAGGATATTGATCGCGATGCCATCCAGGAAGAAATAACGGCGCTACGCTACGAAGTGGATCGCATTTCGGCAACGACACAGTATAACAAAATGAATCTTTTGGACGGAACGCTGGCAATGAGTAGCGCGGTAGCCGTGAGTGACCCGCTGATGGTTACCGATGAGTACGTCGCGGAAAAAACGCCCGTGGGGCAAAACTTTGATCGGCGCAACGAGCCGTTTATGGTGCAGCTTGATACCGAGATTGTGCCACAGGCGGTGAATGCGCTTTTGAACACCTTTTCCTCGACCTTCGGAGAGTTTGCGTCTTCGGAGGTGGGGATTGGGTTGAATTTAAGCTATCTGCCGGCCAGTACGGCCCTTGCGTCGGTGTCGGTGATGTATCGACGTTCCGGAGATGATATTTCGTTACAGTATCAGCTTACGGTGAATCATGCCTGGCTTCGATTCGATGATACGGGAAAACTGAAGCCGGAGTATCGCGAGGGGCTGGAAGGAACTATTTTGCACGAAATGGTGCATGCCCTGATGG
>SVEW01000099.1:8093-8602 GCA_015057205.1 Lachnospiraceae bacterium
TATTGACGAATGGTATGATTGGCTTGCGGGATGGCATGGGCGATGCATCGAATGCGTTCCCAGGTTGGTTTAAAGAGGGCATGGCCCAGACCGCCGTCGGAGGCTACGCGAATTATAACGATTGGGTTAACGGCAATGGGGGCTTGGGCATTACGTCCGATTTGACGGTGGGGGAAATCTCCAACAAGCTTCGGAGCAACGAGTTGAAGCTTTCCAGCGGTACAGCGGAGTCAAAATACGGCACCGGCTACCTTGCCTGCATGTATCTGGGCTACCTGCTTGGCGGTGATTTGTCGGCAAGCAGCATTGGAAGAGGCTTGGATACGTTACTGAACCGCATTAAAAATGGCGAGAGTCTGGATGCGGTTATTGCGGATGCAACAAATTATGCCGGTCTTGATGATTTTACAGCCCGTTTTGGCGATACGGAATCCTCTGCGTTTGTGGGGCTTCTTTCGGCAGCGGTAGGGGAGGGCAACGGTTCGGTTGTGGGCGGAAATTATCTTTTG
>SVEW01000100.1 GCA_015057205.1 Lachnospiraceae bacterium
TGGCGTAGAAGCCATTCAGGATAAATAAAAACAAAGGAGAAGGACAATGGCAAGAAGAATGATTATTGCAGGCAACTGGAAAATGAATAAGACTCCAAAGGAGGCAGTTGCATTAATCGAAGAATTGAAACCGTTAGTAGCAAACGATGACGTAGATGTTGTATTTTGTGTACCGGCAATTGATATTATTCCGGCAGTAGAGGCTACCAAGGGAACCAATATTCACATTGGTGCGGAGAACATGTATTATGAGGAGAAAGGTGCTTTCACCGGTGAAATTGCTCCAAATATGCTAACGGAAGCAGGTGTTAGCCATGTTATCATTGGTCACTCGGAGCGTCGTGAATATTTTGCAGAGACTAACGAGACGGTGAATAAGAAAGTGCTAAAAGCCTTCGAACACAATTTGATTCCGATTATTTGCTGTGGTGAGAGCCTGGAGCAAAGAGAGCAGGGGATTACCATTGATTGGATTCGCCAGCAGATTAAGGTAGCATTTTTAAATGTTACAGCTGAACAGGCTAAACAGGCGGTAATTGCTTACGAACCGATTTGGGCAATTGGAACCGGTAAGGTTGCAACCAAAGAGCAGGCACAGGAAGTATGCAAAGCTATTCGTGATTGCATCAAAGAAGTGTACGGTAATGACGTAGCGGAAGCCATTCGCATCCAGTATGGTGGAAGTGTATCAAAGGATAGTGCGCCGGAATTATTCGCTATGGAAGACATCGATGGTGGTCTTGTAGGTGGTGCATCATTGAAGGCTGATTTTGGTCAGATTGTAAATTATAAATAACTTGAAAGAGGGAAGCTTGTGAGAAAATTTTCCGTAATAGTAACCGGCGTGCTTATGGCATGTATGCTTAGCCTGGTGGCTTGCACATCGATTACAGGATTCTTACCTTCCGACGGTCATAAGACGGAGGCGCCTGTAAAGGGGGCCTCCGCAAATGCTATCGTGCAATCTGGTAAGATTGCGAAGGATTTGGACGGACTTTTGGAAGTATGTTTGAAAAATACGGAGAAAGTGAACAGTGCAGGACATCCTTTGGATGAGAGTTTTTTTCTATGGATATATCATCGATATGGAGAAAATACATTTCGCAAGTTAGCTGACGGTTTGAAACAGGGACGTGATCAGAAAATCTACGGTCGATTGACCGGGAATACCATTCACAGCCTGTGGATTTACTATTGTGCAGAGGTGGGAGTTCATTCGGAGGATTTACAGAATGTGTACATAAAGGGAGGTCAAAGCAGTACCGGAATTGTTATGAATTTTGCCGGTGATGTGAACTTTGACGAAAAATGGGAAAATGTAAGATACGCAGATCGCAATAAAATAACAATTCCCCAGTGTTTTACGGGGGGATTATTAGAAGAGATGCAGGATGCGGATTTGATGATGATTAATAACGAATGTACCTATGGGACGAAGGGAACGGCGCAGGCAGGAAAGGCGTATACCTTCCGTGGGAAACCGGCGCGGGCGGCTAATTTGCCTGCTTTGGGAGTGGATTTGGTGTCGCTTGCTAATAATCATGTATATGATTATGGCGCAACCGGATTATTAGAGACCATGAAGGCATTAAGGGAGAATAATGTGCCTTATGTTGGTGCCGGAAAGAACCTGGATGAAGCGACAAAACCTCTTTATTTCCTGATTAACGGCAAGGTGATTGCTATAACGGCAGCTACCCAGGTGGAGAGAACCTATCGGTATACGAAAGAGGCAACGAACCGGACGCCGGGTGTTTTGAAATGTCAGTATCCGGAACGGTATGTTCGTGTTATAGAGGACGCCAAAAAGCACGCAGACTACGTCATTGCCTTTGTGCATTGGGGTACGGAAGGGAAAGTGTTTTTTGAAAAAGATCAGGTGGATTTGGGACGAAAATTTGTGAATGCGGGTGCTGATGTGGTAATCGGCGGCCATACCCATTGTTTGCAAGGCATGGAGTTTTATAAAAATGTGCCGGTATTTTATAGTCTCGGAAACTTCTGGTTTGATTGGGATGTGAAAAATGCGAAACAGACAGGAATTTTTCAGATTGTGATTCCGGAGCATTTTACCCCTAAAACGGTGAAATATCGTTTCATCCCATGCTATTATAAGAATGGAAAAACAAGGCTTCTTAACAGTAAGAAGAGTAAAAATAAAGCCTATCGATACATGGAGCACCTTTCCTGGCTTACGAAAGTGGATAGCCGGGGATTTGTTCATGAGATAGAAGAAGGAAAGAAGGAGTAATCTATGAGTATGAAACCAACTGTATTAATGGTATTAGACGGATATGGATTAAATGAAAGACGGGAAGGAAATGCCATTGCTATGGCCAAAACACCGGTGATGGATGCGCTGATGAAGGAATATCCATTTGTGAAAGGCAATGCATCAGGGTTGTATGTGGGATTGCCGGACGGCCAGATGGGTAACTCAGAAGTAGGACACATGAACATTGGAGCCGGAAGAATCGTATATCAGGATTTGACCCGTATTACCAAAGCCATTGAAGATGGCGATTTTTTCAAAAACGAGAACCTGTTAAAAGCAATTGAGAACTGTAAGGAGAATAACTCTGATTTGCATTTATGGGGATTGTTATCCGATGGTGGTGTACATTCTCACATTACCCATATTTACGGTCTTTTGGAAATGGCAAAACGGGAAGGATTGGACCGCGTATATGTACATGCATTTCTGGATGGTCGCGATACACCGCCGGCATCCGGTAAAGATTATGTCAAACAGTTAGAAGACAAAATGAAAGAAATTGGTGTAGGTAAAATTGCATCCTTATCCGGTCGCTATTATGCCATGGATCGTGATAACAACTACGACCGTACCAAGAAAGCCTACGACAGTCTGGTGAGCGGAGAAGGTATCAAAGCAACATCAGCCGTGGATGCTATGGAAGCATCCTATCAGGATGGTGTGACAGATGAGTTTGTTTTGCCGACCGTTATAACGGATGCGGAAGGAACACCGCTTTCTTTGGTAAAAGCAAAAGATTCCGTGATTTTTTATAACTTCCGTCCGGACCGTGCAAGACAGATTACGAGAGCTTTTTGCGATCCGGAGTTTACAGGATTTGAACGCACCTTTATGCCGCTTACTTATGTATGCTTCAAGGATTACGATGAGACGATTCCAAATAAGCTCATAGCATTTGAAAAAGAGCAGTTAACCAATACCTTAGGCGAGTACCTTGCATCATGCGGTAAGAAGCAGTTACGTCTTGCAGAGACAGAGAAATACGCGCATGTAACCTTTTTCTTTAATGGTGGTGTAGAAGAGCCAAATGTAGAGGAGAAACGTATTTTGGTAAACAGCCCGAAGGATGTGGCAACCTATGATTTGAAACCGGAGATGAGTGCACCGGAAGTAGGTATGGATTTGGTGGAAGCTATTAAGTCGGGTGAATATGATACCATTATCATCAACTTTGCAAATCCGGATATGGTTGGTCATACCGGAGTGATTGAGGCAGCCATTAAGGCAGTTGAGCGAATTGATACATTGGTAGGAGAAGCTGTTGAAGCCGTGAAAGAAGTGGGGGGCGTTATGTTTATTTGTGCTGACCATGGAAATGCGGAAAAGATGGTAGATTACGAAACAGGCAAGCCACATACCGCGCATACTACCAACCCGGTTCCATTTATTTTGGTAAATGGTCCGACTGGCGTGACCTTAAGAGAGGGCGGATGTCTTGCGGATATTGCACCAACGATTTTGGAATTAATGGATTTGCCAAAACCAAAAGAAATGACGGGAAAAACCTTACTGGTACACAAGCAGTAATAATAGGCTCCGAGGGAGAGGTCTCTCCTTCGGGGCTTTTCTTTTTTGTAAATTTATGGTATTCTGAAAGGCAGTGAATGAAAACATAGTAGTAGGAGGAATTGTCGTGGCAGGAAAAGGAACATACGATGCCAGCAGTATTAAAGTGTTAGAAGGTCTGGAAGCTGTCAGAAAGCGTCCGGGAATGTATATTGGAAGTGTTTCGAGAAAGGGTTTGCATCATCTGATTTATGAAATCGTGGATAATGCAGTGGACGAGCACCTGGGAGGATATTGTAACCATATTACTGTGACGTTAGAGGCCGACGGTTCCTGTACCGTAAGTGACGATGGTCGTGGTATTCCGGTGGGAATGCACAAGCAGGGAATTTCAGCAGAGCGTGTGGTTTTTACAACGCTACATGCAGGCGGTAAATTTGACAACAATGCCTATAAGACCAGTGGAGGTCTTCATGGTGTGGGTTCATCGGTGGTAAATGCTTTATCATCTTATCTGGATGTACAGGTACGACTGGGCGGAAAGATTCATCATGACCGTTATGAGAAGGGAAATCCGGTAATTGAGTTGGAGAATGGTTTGCTTCCGGTAATCGGGAAAACAAAGGAAACCGGAACCACGATTAATTTTTTGCCGGATAAGGAAATTTTTGAAAAAATACGATTTGTTTCTGAAGATGTAAAAAGCCGTCTTCACGAGACCGCTTATTTGAATCCAAAGTTGACCATTACGTTTCGTGACTTGCGCGGGGAGGAACCGGAGGAAGTGGTATACCACGAACCGAAGGGGATTGTAGGGTTTGTGGAAGCGCTTAATAAACATGCTGAGAAAGTCCATGATGTTATCTATTTTGCAGGCAATGCAGATGGCATTGAGGTAGAAGTGGCGTTTCAGTTTACAACAGAATTTCGCGAAAATGTATTGGGATTTTGTAATAATATTTATAACGCAGAGGGTGGTGCACATATTACCGGTTTTAAAACCATGTTTACCACCGTTATTAACTCCTATGCGCGTCAGCTTGGGATTTTAAAGGATAAGGATGCTAATTTTACCGGTGCCGATGTGCGAAACGGTATGACGGCAGTAATATCTGTTAAGCATCCGGATCCACAATTTGAAGGACAGACAAAGACAAAGTTAGATAATCAGGATGCATCCCGTGTTACCAGCAAAGTGACAGGGGATGAGATTCAGTTGTATTTTGATCGTAATTTAGAGGTTCTAAAGAACGTAATCGGTTGTGCAGAAAAGGCAGCTAAGATTCGTAAGAGCGAGGAGAAAGCAAAGACCAATCTCTTAACGAAGCAGAAGTTTTCCTTCGACTCGAATGGAAAGCTTGCAAACTGCGAGAGCAGAGATGCGAAGAAATGCGAGATTTTCATTGTAGAGGGAGATTCTGCGGGTGGTTCTGCAAAGACAGCACGAAACCGTATGTATCAGGCAATTTTGCCGATTCGCGGTAAAATTTTGAATGTAGAGAAGGCAACCATTGATAAGGTGCTTGCAAATGCAGAGATTAAAACCATGATTAATGCCTTTGGTTGTGGTTTTTCAGAAGGATACGGAAACGATTTTGATATTACGAAGCTTCGTTATGACAAGATTGTAATTATGGCGGATGCCGATGTGGACGGTGCCCATATTTCTACGTTGCTGTTGACGTTGTTTTATCGCTTTATGCCGGAATTGATTTCGGAGGGACATGTATACATTGCTATGCCACCTCTTTATAAAACCATACCGGCTAAGGGCAAGGGTGAGTATCTGTACGATGATGCGGCTTTGGAACGTTATCGTAAAACCCATAAGGAGAAGTTCACATTGCAGCGCTACAAAGGTCTTGGAGAGATGGATGCGGACCAGTTATGGGAGACAACCTTAAATCCGGAGACCCGTGTGCTTAAGCTGGTAGAGATTGAAGATGCCAGAATGGCTTCAGACGTAACACAGATGCTCATGGGCAATGAAGTTGCGCCACGTAAACAGTTTATTTATGAGAATGCGCAGGATGCGCAATTAGATATATAAGTGAGGTAAATTAGATGCAAGAGCAGATTATCCGAACCGAATATTCGGAGCTGATGCAGAAGGCTTACATAGACTATGCCATGAGCGTAATTGTAGACCGAGCACTGCCGGATGTTAGGGATGGTTTGAAACCGGTTCAGCGCCGTGTATTATATGATATGCACGAACTGGGTATTCGTTATGATAAGCCGTATCGTAAGAGTGCCCGTATCGTGGGAGATACCATGGGTAAATATCATCCCCATGGGGACTCATCTATTTATGATGCGTTAGTTGTCATGGCACAGGATTTTAAAAAAGGATTGCCGTTGGTTGACGGACATGGTAACTTTGGATCCATTGAAGGTGACGGGCAGGCGGCTATGCGTTATACCGAAGCACGTTTACAGAAGGTAACGCAGGAGGCTTTTTTGGCAGATCTTGACAAGGATGTTATTGATTTTCGCCCGAATTTCGATGAAACGGAAAAAGAACCGGTGGTATTGCCGGTGCGTATTCCCAATCTTTTGGTGAATGGTGCGGAAGGTATCGCAGTTGGTATGGCTACCAGCATTCCACCTCACAATTTAGGCGAAGTGATTGAGGCAGTTAAGGCCTACATTAAGAATCCGGATATTCGCACGGAAGAATTGATGGAATATGTAAAGGGCCCGGATTTTCCAACCGGTGGCATTGTGGTGAATCAGGATGAACTTCCGGAAATTTATGCTACCGGAAGTGGAAAGATTAAGATTCGCGGTCGGGTTGAAGTTGAAGATTTAAAGGGAGGCAAGAAAGCCATTGTGGTAACCGAAATACCATATCCCATGGTAGGTGCCAACATTGGTAAGTTCTTGAACGATGTATATTCGTTGGTAGAGACGAAGAAGGCGACGGACATTGTGGATATCTCCAATCAGTCGTCGAAAGAGGGAATCCGTATTGTCATTGAACTTCGTAAGGGGGCAGATGTAGAGTACATTAAGAATCTTTTGTATAAAAAGACCAGACTGGAGGATACCTTCGGTGTAAATATGTTAGCCGTGTGCGATGGACGCCCGGAGACACTTGGATTGCGGGACATTATTCGGCATCATGTGAACTTCCAGTATGAGGTGAATACCAGAAAGTATACCACATTACTGAAAAAAGAGCAGGATAAGAAAGAAATTCAGGAAGGTTTAATTAAGGCCTGTGACGTAATGGATTTGATTATCGAAATCCTGAGGGGAAGTAAAAATATTCAGGATGCGAAACGATGTTTGACCCAAGGCGATACGGCAAGTATTAAGTTTAAGAGTCGTATATCGGAGAAATCCGCATCCTTGCTGCGTTTTAGTGAACGACAAGCCCAGGCAATTCTTGAGATGCGTCTTTATAAGCTGATTGGCTTAGAGATAGAGGCACTTATGAAAGAGCATGAGGAAACCCTTAAGAATATTGAAAAATACGAAAATCTTCTAGGTAGTCGTCTGGCTATGGCAAAAGCAATTATGAAGGAGCTTGACGCATATAAGAAGGACTATGCAAGGCAGCGTCGTACTTCAATCGAGAACGCGGAAGAAATTGTAATTGAAGAAAAGAAAATAGAAGAACAGGATGTTGTTTTCTTGATGAATCGCTTTGGATATGTGAAAACAGTGGATATGGCTACCTACGAGCGTAATATGGAGGCAGCACAGGAAGAAAGCAAATACATCATTGTATGCAAGAATACCGGTAAATTATGCTTGTTTACGGATAAAGGGCAATTGCATACCATTAAGGTATTGGATGTTCCGTATGGTAAATTCCGCGATAAGGGAGTGCCGGTAGACAACATCAGTACCTATAGTAGTGCGGAAGAACAGATCCTTCTGGTGGAAGCTATGGAAAACTTGAAAAATACCATGGTGTTTATGGCATCGAGTGATGGTATGCTTAAGCAGGTTAAGGGAGAAGAGTTTGATGTTGCTAAGCGTAATACGGCAGCAACGAAGTTGAATGAGGGTGCGAGCCTGTTAAAGGTTCAGCCTGTGAACGGTATGGAAAGTGTTATTATGGAAACAGAGGGCAGCATGTTCTTGCGGTTCCAGCTTGTGGAAGTACCGGAGAAAAAGAAGACCGCCGTGGGCGTTCGTGGTATGAAGATCGGGGATACAGATCGACTGCGTGCAGTTTACATTTTACAGGAAGGCGAAAGTTTAGAAGTGGAACGCCATGGAAACATGCTGAATCTCAGTCGGCTGCGCATGGCGAAACGTGACGGTAAGGGAACAAAGAAATGACCATACATGAGGCAAAACGATTTATAGAAGAAGCAAGAAAGAGAGGCTCCGTACTTGGTATGGAGTCTATTCGCCGTTTATGTGAGAATCTTCATAATCCCCAGGATTACGGGCGTATTATTCACATTGCGGGGACCAATGGAAAAGGCTCTACCGGCCGTATGATGGAACAGGCGTTAATGGCTATGGGCTATACGGTAGGGCGGTACAGTTCTCCGGCAGTTTTTGCTTATGAAGAGATCATTCAGGTAAATCAAACGAATATTACCTGGGAGGAATTGGCGGAACTTTTTGAGGAGATTAAACAGGCAGCGGATGCACAAACAACCAGTTTTGAGATGGAGACGGCA
>SVEW01000101.1:0-3157 GCA_015057205.1 Lachnospiraceae bacterium
TTAGAATACATACGAAGGGGCGATTTTATTTGGTTTGGTATGTAAAACGGATGGGATAGAGATAAGAAGGAGAAGACGATGAAGATTCAACCAATATATGACAAGGCAAAAGAAAAATGCTCCTGGTGTAATTTGCCGGGAGAAGATAAACGGTATCTCTTACTGGAGAGCGAGCATTGGTATACCTTTCTAGCAGATGAGCAGGACTACATCGGGCGATGTATTCTGGTTTCGAAAAGCCATTGCGAATCCTTGTCCGAGCTATCCGAAGATGAGTGGAAAGATTTACATGAGCAGATTAAAATAGTGGAAAATTGCATGAAATCCTTGTTGGGTGCGGATTTGTGCAATTGGAGCTGCCTGATGAACAGCTTTTTCAAAGAGGAACAGCCTTGTCCTCATGTACACTTTCATGTTAGACCTCGTTACAGCAGACCGGTAGAAATTAATGGAAGAAGCTATTCAGATGAAGAATTTGGACATCATTATGAGCGAAAAAAGAAGAAAAAGATTTGTGAGGAAGACAGAGAAACTATTTATCAGAAAATGAAAGCATGGTTGGAGGAGCAACAATGAAAATTATGGTTAGTGCCTGCCTTTTGGGGCAGAATTGTAAATACAACGGCGGTAATAATTATAGTGAGAAAGTTGATGAATACGTAAAAGGGCATGAAGTAATTTCGGTTTGCCCTGAGGTGGCAGGAGGCTTGCCAACCCCAAGGACTCCCTGCGAAATTGTAAATGGCGTGGTGATGAACAGGAACGGGGAGAATAAGGATAAGGAATTCCGGGCGGGTGCATATCTGGTGCAGGTAGATATGACCGGGGATTCCTATCAGTGGCATCGTCTTGATGTGGAAATTTGGGATGATGAGGAAAACTTTGGTTCTGCAACGATTTTTGAGGACTAAGGTGAAGAAAATGATATTTCGAGTAATGACAATAGCGGATTATGAAAAGGTATATCAGCTGTGGCTTTCCTGCAAAGGTATGGGACTTAATAATCTGGATGATTCGGAGGAAGGAATTGCGGCGTTTTTAAAACGAAATCCAAACACCTGCTTTGTTTGCGAGGAAAAAGAACAGATTGTGGGTGTGATTCTTACCGGGCATGACGGAAGACGTGGATATGTGTATCATACGGCAGTGCACCCGGAGTACCGTAGATGTGGAATTGGCAGCAATCTGGTGAAGTATGCACTGGATGCGCTGAAGGCGGAGGGGATTCATAAGGTAGCCATGCTGGTTTTTGCAAAAAATGAGACCGGTAATGCATTCTGGGAAAGGGAAGGATTCACAGAGCGGACGGATATCACTTATCGCAACAAAGCATTGGCGGAGATTGTGCGGATTGATACATAGAAGGAAGAACTAATGTATAATGAGAATGTTAAAGAAGGATGTTTGAAAGTAATTATTATACGCCATGGGAAGGTGGATTTCCAATGGCATAAACGATGCACATCAATGGAATTTGATAACGCATGTGCAGAATATGATTTAGCACCATTGGAGGAAAAAATGGAGGCATCGTTTATCCGGTGCCGCAATATCTATATTAGTACATTGCCAAGAACGAGAGAGACAGCAAAAATGCTGTTCCCGGATAAACAGTATAGAGAGTGTGCATTGCTAAATGAAGTTCCGCTTCGTGCATGGATTGATACAAAAATGCGAATGCCACTATGGATATGGAATGTAATGGGGAGAGTGCAGTGGGCTATCAATTCTAAGAGGCAGCAGGAAGGGAGAAATAGCACTAAGGTTCGTGCAACGGAATTTGTAAGACTACTTGATGAAGAAAAACGCGATGCCGTAGTAATTACCCATGGCTTTTATATGCATACGATGCTAAAAGCGTTTGAAAGTGCGGGGTTTCGGGTTAGAAAGACACGAGTGCATTATAAAAACGGGGAGTATGTGTTGGCGGAAAAGGAGTTTTAGTGGAAGGTTACTCTTGCAAAAATAGTTTTTCTATGATATATTTACAGAGTCATTTGGAGGCTTGGCCTCAATCATGGACGTTCAAAGCGTCTCTATTTTTATCTATGCAATGCACTGGAATTGAATCCGGGGGCATTCGTAAACGTAAGGTTTCCTTGCAACAATCGTATTAATAAAATCTGATAAAGAAGGAGTATATGAATGACGAAGAAAAACTATTTTTTTGCGTCCGAAAAGGATGTGTACGACTATTTGAAAGAATATCCGGTGAAAAGAAGGATGTTAGAGAACATGGAAGAACCATGGAAACAGCGACTATTGGATTACATGACTGGTAAGAAAACATTGCCGTTTACGTATGATCCGTTTTTTAAGATGGTGTTTAATCCGGACAGGAATCCGGAGAGGCTGTCTAGTTTTCTTAGTGAGATTATGGGAAGACAGGTGCAGGTTGTGGACATTTTACCGGTGGAGCATACACTACATGATGGGTACAGTTTGATTATTATGGATTTACTTGTACGGTTAGACGATGGCTCCCGGGCAAATGTAGAAATTCAAAAGTATGGAGCGGGATTTCCGATACAACGTATGAGCTGCTACTCTGCTGATTTGCTAATGCAGGAGTACGAGTGGGCAAAGGAACACAGAAAAGATGGGAAGTTTGACTATGAAGATGTCAATAAGGTATATACTATTGTTATGTATGAGAATTCTCCGGAGGAGTTTTGTGAGGCTGCAGAGAATGGGGAGTATTTGCATCATGGAAAAGTGGGATTTGATACAGGACTAGAGTTGGATATGTTGCAGGAATACTATATAGTCAACCTTGATATTTTTAAGCGCACGGCTTATACTAAAGAAAGAAGCAAGTTGAGCGGGTGGCTACGATTCTTGACGACAGAGGATATGGAAGATGTAGAAGCGGTAATACAAGCGTATCCATGGTTATATGAAATATACGAAGATGTGGCCAGTTATATGCGAAATCCGAAGGAGGTTTTGACGATGTATTCAAAGACATTACAAGAGATGGATGAAGGCGCGATGCGGCTATATTGGGATAGGGTGCATGAGCAGTTGAGAGAGACGGAGAAAAAATGTTTAGAGGCCGAGGAACGGTACGTAGAGACAGAAAAGAAGTGTGCTGAGACAGAAAAGAAGTGTGCTGAGACAGAAAAGAAGTGTGCTGAGACAGAAAAGAAGTGTGCTG
>SVEW01000101.1:3167-8266 GCA_015057205.1 Lachnospiraceae bacterium
AAAGAAGTGTGCTGAGACAGAAAAGAAGTGTGCTGAGACAGAAAAGAAGTGTGCTGAGACAGAAAAGAAGTGTGCTGAGACAGAAAAGAAGTGTGCTGCGATGGAAAAGGAGCGCGTTGCTACGCAGCAGCTGATTGGTGAGAAAGAGGCAGAAATCGAGCGTTTAAAGAAGCAAATTCAGGAGCTGGAAAAACATATATAGATTCATAAAAACGAATACCTGGCATGGAGAGCTGGGTATTTATTTTTTAATAGGAAATATGAATTGCCTGTGTAGAAGGGGAATGTTACAATAGAAGAGATAATGAAGGTTTGACATATAAGGATGGAGGGTGTATGAAAAAAGACATGTCGGTGCCTTGCGGAGATGGTTTTATCAATCTTCGCGTGGGTGCAATTATTATGAAAAAAGGAAAAATCCTTATGGTAGGCAACCATATTGTGCCGGGCTATCTGTACACCGTTGGAGGGCGACCATGAGGAGTTTATGCGTTGGATTGACATAGATGACCCGATGCCATATTTCTCGGAGTTTTTCCGGACAGAGTTATTACAGCCTGTGGATACTGTGAAGTATTTTTTGACGGATGGAAGGTAGAAGCGTATGAACGCCTTACTTATCATTGATATGCAGGAAAATTATTTTGAAAAACACGGCTACAACCGGGAGATAATTCCGAAAGTGAACCGCCGGATAGAGGCAGCTACAACGCAGAAAGAGCTGGTTGTGTATGTAAAAAATATTGCCGGAACGGATTTCGCAGAGGGTTTGAAGGTGGTTAGCGAGGATGTTTTTATGAAAAAAGCGCCGGATGCGTTTTCAAATCCGGAGCTTGATACTTTTTTAAAGAAAAATAAGGTGACTGTGGTGGAAGCCATAGGCATTGACGGAAATTGCTGTGTGTATAAAACCGCTCTGGGAGCGGTCAGATGTGGATATGAGACGTATTTTAATCCGGAGTGTGTGGGGGCAAAAAGCGGAGCGGTGAAGCAGAAGGTGATAGAAGAAATGCTGAAAAAAGGCATTCGTATAATTTAGGGAGGAAGGAAATGGGCTATTATAAACCATGCGAGGAACTGACAAGGTGCCACGCTTTGGATGATTTTTGGAACAATAAAGAATTTGAAAAGTGGACGAAAGGCTATCTGGAGATAGCAGAAGAAACAGCCTACCCACTTGCGGAATGCCAGGTAGGTTATGCCTATCTGGAGGGGATTGGCGTGGAAAAGGATTTGGAAAAGAGTCTTTACTGGACAAAACGTGCCGCTGAACATGGCGACCGGGACGGACAGTTTAATCTGGGCTGGATGTATGAAAAAGGGCTTGGAGTTGGGATGGATGTAAAAGAAGCGCTTTTTTGGTATGAAAAGGCAGCAGTACAGGAGCAGAAACAATGAAATCTTTTAATGAATTGTATGACGGACTAAATAACATCGAATAGCGGAGGATGGCATGAAAATCGAACTGGACGTTAGAACAGAGGAAACGGTGGGGGCATTCTTTTTTTGGAAAATCAGGCATCCCAGAAGGTTCTGGAGAAAAACGGATAACTGGACATTTTAGGCACACTTTAATAAGCTATGGGCTTTATGAAAGTGGTAAGTCCTAAGCTATGAGTGGTTTTATGCTTCGAATATATTCGTGGTGATTGATTTTATCTGCGAGAACAACAGTAATAAGTTGTGTGATTCCAGCAAGAATCAAATCAGCATGCATAGTCTCGATTCAAAATACATTTGCTGAGGTGGCAATGAAGGTCATCAGCATATAGTGAGTTTATAACCGCATTTGAAAAATAGAGGCAGTCGTTGTAGCTCCTAAAGAAATAATTTGGAAATTGCACTAATTTCAGAACAATGTGGAGAAAATGTTAGAGAAGTGTTACAAAAATGTGGCACTTCTCTAATTATTTTGTTATAATAAGATGGAAGTGGTGCAATAGCACCAAAATGATAGTAAGAAGATTGCTTTGGGGTGGGAGAGACTCCCAAAACAAAAATGGAGGGAATGTTACAATGAAAAAAACGATGGATGGAAATGAAGCAGCCGCATACGTGTCCTATGCGTTTACTGAGGTTGCTACCATTTACCCAATTACTCCGTCCTCACCAATGGCAGAGCACGTTGATGTGTGGGCGGCAAATGGAAAGAAGAATATGTTTGGTCAGACGGTACGTTTGGTAGAAATGCAGTCTGAAGCCGGTGCCTGTGGTGCCATGCACGGTTCTTTAGAGGCTGGTGCATTAACCACCAGTTATACCGCATCTCAGGGATTGATGCTTATGATTCCGCCAATGTATCGTATTTCCGGTCAGTTGATGCCGGGTGTATTGCATGTGGCAGCAAGAACCGTTGGTACCCATGCATTCTCAATTTTTGGAGATCATTCCGACGTAATGGCTACCAGACAGACCGGATTTGCCATGCTTTCATCCGGAAGCGTGCAGGAAACCATGGATTTGGCAGGTGTAGCACATTTATCTGCAATTAAAGGACATGTGCCATTTTTACATTTCTTTGATGGATTTAGAACATCTCATGAATTACAGAAGATTGATGTCATCGACTATGATGATTTAGCGAAATTAGTAGATCAGAAGGAATTAACCAAATTCCGTAAGAACGCCTTGAATCCAGAGCATCCGGTACAGAGAAGTACCGTACAGAATCCGGATGTATTCTTCCAGGCAAGAGAAGCAAATAACCCGTATTATGAAGCACTTCCAATGATTGTGGAAGAGTATATGCAGGAAATCAATAAGATTACCGGTAGAGATTATCATCTGTTTAATTACTATGGTGATGAAGATGCTACGGATGTAGTAATTGCTATGGGTTCCGTAAGCGGTGTTGCCATGGAAGTGGTAGATTACTTAAGAAAACAGGGCAAGAAGGTAGGATACTTACAGGTACATCTGTATCGTCCGTTTGATGTGAACTTCTTCTTAAGCAAAATGCCAAGCACTGTGAAACGTGTGGCGGTTCTTGATAGAACGAAAGAGTGTGGAGCGTTAGGCGAGCCGCTTTATTTGGATGTATGCGCTGCTTTTGCAAATAAGGCAGATGCTCCAAAGATTATTGGCGGACGTTATGGTCTTTCCAGCAAAGACGTAACACCGGCACAGCTATTGGCAGTGTATGAGAACCTTGCAAAATATGAGCCAAAGAATCACTTTACCGTTGGTATCGAAGATGACGTTACCTTCCATTCTTTGACCATGCCGGAGGAAGTAAATCTTTGCGATCCTTCCACCGTAAGCTGCAAGTTCTGGGGACTTGGATCCGACGGTACCGTTGGTGCCAACAAGAACTCCATTAAGATTATCGGTGATAATACGGATCAGTACGTACAGGCATATTTTGAGTATGACACCAAGAAATCCGGTGGTATTACCAAATCTCACTTACGTTTCGGACATTCGCCGATTCGTGGAAGCTATTTGGTAAAACAGGCTGATTTCGTTGCCTGCCATAACCAGTCTTACATTCAGAAGTATGACATTGTCAGCGAAATTAAAGAAGGCGGTGTGTTCTTATTAAATACCTTATGGAAGGATGAGGAGTTAAACGAGAAACTTCCTGCAAAGGTAAGACGTACCATCGCTAAGAAACATATTAAATTCTACTGCATAGACGCAGTGGATATTGCAAAAGAAATCGGTCTTGGTAACCGTACCAATGCGATTTTGCAGGCTGCATTCTTCAAACTTGCGAACATCATTCCGATTGATGATGCAGTGAAATACATGAAGGAAGCAATCGTTAAGAGCTACGGCCATAAGGGCGAGAAGGTTGTTAACATGAACAACCAGGCAGTGGATGCCGGTGTGGATGCATTACGCGAAGTGAAGGTTCCGGCTGAGTGGGCTGATGCGAAGGACTGCTGCTGCGAAGAAAAGAAAGTTTGTACCTGTGGCGCAAGCGAAGAACTTGCTACCTACATTAAAGAAGTGCAGATTCCGGTGAATGCATTGAAAGGTGATGACCTTCCGGTCAGTGCTTTTAAGGATCATCCGGATGGAACCGTGCCACTTGGAACCAGTAAATTTGAGAAACGTGGCGTTTCCGTTGACGTTCCGGTATGGGATCAGACAAAGTGTATCCAGTGTAACCAGTGTTCCTTGGTATGTCCGCATGCCTGCGTTCGTCCATTCTTATTGACAGAGGAAGAAGCAAAGAACGCTCCGGAAGGATACAAGAGCTTACAGGCAACCGGCAAGGGTATGGAAGATTACAAGTTTGCCATTACCATTTCTCCGCTTGACTGTACCGGATGTGGAAGCTGTATCAAGAGTTGTCCGGTGGATGCATTGTCCTTCACCAGTCTTGAGAGCCAGGATGCAGAGGTTAAGAATTGGGACTACGCAGTGAAATTACCACATAAAGAGAACCCAATGGATAAGTTTACCGTAAAAGGCAGCCAGTTCGAACAGCCACTTTTAGAGTTCTCCGGCGCTTGTGCAGGTTGTGGCGAGACAACCTATGCGAAGTTAATGACCCAGTTGTTCGGTGACAGAATGTATTTTGCCAATGCAACCGGATGTACCCAGGCTTGGGGGGCTGCTTGTCCGTCCGTTCCATATACCACCAACCAGGATGGAAGAGGACCGGCTTGGTCTAACTCCTTATTCGAGAACAACGCAGAGTTCTCCCTCGGTATGGTTTTGGCTGTAAAACAGCAGCGTGAGCGTTTGGCAATGCAGATTCAGCACTTGAAAGAAGAGATTGGTTCTTCGGATGCTGCATTGACCAAAGCAATTGATGAATATCTTGAGAAGAAAGAGTGCATGGATTGCACCATGAAGGTTAGCGACGAGCTGGTAAAAGCATTGGAAGCTTCTGACGTTAAGAGCGAGTACAAAGACTTCGTTTTGCAGAACAAAGAGCACTTAAGCAAGAAATCCATGTGGATGTACGGTGGAGACGGCTGGGCTTACGATATCGGCTACGGCGGACTTGACCATGTACTTGCAAGCGGGGAAGATGTAAACATCTTAATCGTAGATACGGAAGTGTATTCCAATACCGGTGGACAGTCCTCTAAGGCGACTCCGGTAGGAGCGGTTGCACAGTTTGCAGCTTCCGGTAAGAAGACTGC
>SVEW01000102.1 GCA_015057205.1 Lachnospiraceae bacterium
TCCCTGTCTCACTCTGGCAAGTATGTGGCATTTGCCTCCGATGATGCTTCCATCGGTATCGATGTCCATGTCGGCTTCTCCAGCCAATCGAACACGTACGTAACCGTAAAGATTTTACTTCCCTTCTTTCTTTCGAGCAGCAATGAATGCTTAAACTTCGAACCTTTTTGCGAATCCCCCCTTGCTTCGGTTGTGCGACGCTTACTCCTATACGAAATCTTTTTGAAACCAAGTTTTTCCTTTATTTTATCCCATAACTTCTCTATGAAGTTCTTATTATCTGATACTTTTTCGTCAATATAATCTGAGAATTCATCCACGATATAATCATCTATCTCTTCCTCCCTTAATTCTCTTGTAAAAGTAGTTCCCTCGTCTGTTTCAACCATTTCCGAATACCGAGGCACCACCTTATACTCATTTCCGTTTGACAATCCCTCTTTAACCGCCTCTGGCAATGCCTCAATTTCCTCGTCAAATAAGCCTTCACGATTTAACTTCTCCTCAACCTCGCTACTTACACTTGTAGCATCATCTTCAGCTTGACATTCTAAATTTAGTAATATATACTTGCCATCCCACAAGATGTTGTATATAATTATACCAGTCACGTCAACACATGAACTACAGGATTATAAGGAGAAATTATGAAAAAGAAACTACTAATTTTAACACCGATTGCTGCCTTGGCAATCCTGGCATTGTTGTATTTCCATTATGTATTTCCAACTCATGACCAGAAACCGAACAAGAATTTTACCTACGACAACATCAAGACAACCTTCAAGAAGCAGACCATTGCGGTGGACGACTACCGCTTCACCATGGAAAAGCTCATTTATGATAAGAAATCCCGTGCCGGTTATTGCGTCCTCTCTCTTGCAAAGAAGAATGGACGCATGGAAGGAACCATCGATTCTTCTGGCGAAGCTCTTTCTCTAGGAAAAAACGAGCGTTTCGTAGTTCGTTGCTTGAACGCAAAAAAACACTTTGTCAGAAAGTCTGACAAGATTTATGCCTACTTGTCATTTACAGATGTGTCTGCATCAGAGGATTATGTCCATATTGAAGATACCACCGTTATCGACCCAGATACTGGGTACTGCGTATTTTACAGCTTTAAACTCTACGACACGGTGAAACCCAAACATTTCGTTGCTGATTACTGTGACGTTTACATTAATCCGGTGGGTGGATGCATCGTTGGCTCCATTAACGACAGCAAGGTAACCTTTTATTCCAAGAAGAAAAAACTATATTATTTTGATGAAATAAAAAGAATAAATGATAAGCATATTCATAACACAAGTACCACGACTTCTTGGGTGAAACTATTCCTGTTCAACAAGAAATTTGATTTTGAAAAAATTGACCACGTAACCATTAAGGCAAGCAAAAAGATTTCGTAAGCAGCGTATGCTTACGGAATCTTTTTAGCATTCTGGTAACAACAATTGGCCCGCCTACCATGAATTTAATTGTTATTCGTATGCCGCTCGGTATATAGCGCTTCTACTACGCCTATATACCGAACGGCGGTCAGCATAACGACACTTCCAGGTATATAGAAATTGTTTTAATGCTATATACCGGGCGGCATTAAAATATCATGTTTTCCTTCGCACTTTACCGTATTCTTCCCCTTTTCTAATCAAACGGATCTGTAATTTATTCTTGTTTTCCCATTACATATTGCATATAATCATAGTAGTCGAGCAAACACACGAACTATCGAATATTATGGAGACATCACATGAACATTTACTTATTAAAAATTCCGGAACAACTGACCTTTTCCAATATAGAACCATACCTTTCCTTTGTCTCCGCCACACGCCGCGAAACCATTCTTCGCTATGTGCCGGAAGATGCCAGAATACGCAGTCTTTTGGCTGCGCTTTTGGTTCGTTATGGAATCCGAACGGATTTACATTTGCAAAATGCAGACCTTACGTTCGACAAAAACGAATACGGCAAGCCCTTTCTCTACGGACATGCCGATTACCATTTTTCCCTGTCTCACTCTGGCAAGTATGTGGCATTTGCCTCCGATGATGCGCCCATTGGGATTGATGTCGAGCGTCACAAGGAAGGGCGTGATAACATCGCCGGCCGCTTTTTTACCTCTTCAGAAGCGCAATACGCTGCCGACAACGGACTTGCTGGTTTCTACGAAATTTGGACAAAAAAAGAAGCCTACGTCAAATTCCTTGGCACAGGCTTCTCTACTTCTATTTCATCCTTTGATGTATTTACCGACCTTGGCGTCAGCCTCGTAGCAAAGCAATTAGATGGTTACACCTTAAGCATTTGCTGCAAAAAGGCTCTGCCGGATTCGCTTCCAATCATGGAAGTGAACTTTACACAGTTATGTCGCCTTTTTCCTCTTCCGGTAAATTAATCTGAATATGCAATTCTTCTAACTGTTTCTCCGATACTTCGCTTGGCGCGCCGGTCATGATATCCTGCGCGTTCTTGGTCATCGGGAATGGGATAATCTCGCGGATGGTTTCCTCTCCCGCAAGTAACATAATCATACGATCAACACCCGGTGCAATTCCTGCGTGTGGCGGTGCGCCATAGCAGAATGCGTTGTACATAGCCGGGAACTTCGCTTTTACATCGGTTACACTTAAACGAACCATCTCAAAGGCTTTAATCATAATCTCCGGATCATGGTTACGCACTGCTCCGGAAGAAAGTTCTACACCATTGACAACCAAATCGTACTGGTCTGCGGTAATGCTAAGCGGGTCGATTTCTCCGCGCTCTGCTTTTTCCAAAGTTTCCAAACCACCGGATGGCATGGAGAATGGATTATGGCAGAATTCCAATTCACCGGATTCTTCTCCGATTTCGTACATAGGGAAATCTACAATCCAGCAGAACTCATACTTCTCTTTGTCCATATGGCCTTCCACCTTGGCACCATAAGTCTTAATAATAACACCCGCGGTCTTCTGCGCAGCACCCAATTTACCGGCACTAAGAAGAACCAAATCCCCACTCTTTAAGGAAAGCTTCTTAATAATTTCATCCTTATTCGGAACTACGAATTTAGAAATTCCACCAACGATTTCGTTGTTCTCATCAACGCGGAACCAGTAAACCTTGTTACCGGCCTGCACTTCTACTTCCTCATTGGTCTTATCAATGAATTTTCTACTTTCTTTGAAATCAGAAACAACCACAGCTTTAACCACCTGATTCTCAAAAGCGGCAAAACCAATGTTTCCTAAACACTCCGTAGCATCCTGTACCGTCAAATCAATACGTAAGTCCGGCTTATCCGTTCCGTACTTCTCCATTGCCTCAAGATATGGAATACGGGTAAATGGCGCTTTGGACGCACGATTGTAGGTACCAAACTCTTCAAATACCGGCGGTAACACATCTTCGATTACTGCAAAAACATCTTCCTGTGTTGCGAATGCCATTTCCATATCCAACTGATAGAATTCACCCGGGCTTCTGTCTCCACGGGCATCCTCATCACGGAAACAAGGTGCAATCTGGAAATAACGGTCAATACCGGATACCATCAACAACTGTTTAAACTGCTGTGGTGCCTGTGGCAACGCATAAAATTTACCCGGATGCTTTCTTGCCGGTACCAGGTAATCACGTGCACCTTCCGGAGAAGATGCTGTAAGAATCGGTGTTGTAATTTCCATGAAATCATGTTCAATCATGGCTTTACGCAATGCATAAATAACATTGCTACGAAGCACCATATTCTTCTTAACTTCCGGATTACGCATATCTAAGTAGCGGTATTTCAAACGTGCATATTCATCTGCTTCCCTGCTACGATTAATTTCAAATGGTAATTCATTGTAACGGCATTTGCCGAGTACTTTCACACTCTCAGGAACAACCTCAATATCACCGGTCTCCTGTTTGCTATTCTTAGAACTACGTTCTCTAACTAAACCTTCTACAGAAATTGTAGATTCTTTGGTAATGCCTTTCATTACCTCCATCATCTCTTCGGTCTCCACTACAATCTGTGTGGTTCCGTAAAAATCACGTAACACAACAAATCCCAATGTTGCACCGACTTCTCTAAAATTCTCCATCCATCCTACAAGCTTTACTTTCTGACCAACATCAGAAATACGTAACTGCCCGCAGGTATGCGTGCGAGATTGCATCATAGTACTACACTCCTTTAAATTCAAACTATTTATAATTATATAAGCTTACGCAAGGTTTTTCAATTACTTATTTTCAAACCATGCATTGGCATACGCTGCCAAAGACGGAATCAGCGACTTAATATCTGCTCCGGAGGTATTTACGCACAGATGATAGGATTCTTTCTTTCCCCAGGCTTCATCCATTAAAAGATTATGATAAAGAGCACGTCCTTTATCAATCTGCTTCATTTTGCGAAGCATTTCTCTATCCGTAAAATTCTCGCCTTCCTTTGCTCTTTCGCGGCACCGTGCAAGCTTAGACTCGCAGGTCGCATATACGAAAATGTTAAGTGGATTGTATTCGCGTAAAATAATATCCGCCGCACGTCCAACGACCACGCAGTCTCCTTTTTCCGCAAATCCACGAATAATCTTTCTCTGTGTCGCCTGTGTCTCAAGCTGTACATTATTAACCATGGAGTAGTCCAACATATGACTGCCGATGGTTGCCGGATACGCTGAAACAAGAAAACTCTCAGATACTCTGGCTACATAATTCTCGTCAAAACCATTCTCTTTTGCAATTAACTCAATAATCTCGTGATCATAGCAAGGAATGTCTAACGCTTCTGCCAAACGTTTTCCCAACTCACGACCCCCACTACCGAATTCTCGGCTAATCGTAATGATTCTCATAGTTCTATCCTCCCGGCTTCTGCCAAAAACAATCGTAAACCAATCTTTCTTCTATTTTACATGATTACGCCTCCGAAAGCAACCAGGCAAATCCCTCTGCCACTCGTAAATGTGGTGTAGTAAAATGATTTCCCGGATGAAAGCGAAGTTTCACCTGCACGCTTTCTTGCAACTGCTGCTCCTGCCAACGGATAATCTCACCTGTGGTGCGCAAAAATTGGTTTTTCGTCTTATCTTCTTTATCCCCAAGACTTAAATATACTTTTTTTGCAAGACAGTTGTGTTTCCCCGCGTACGCTTTCCATCCCTTTATCCATACCGATGGCGAAACGCCTGCCACACCGGCAAAAGTATCCGTTTCATAGGCAGCCCATAATGCAAACAAGCCTGCCAGAGAATATCCTCCAAGGAAAATTTTCTTATATTCTACATCTTTTTGCAATTCAGCAAGCAACTCTTTTTCTACATAGGAAAGGGTGTCCACCGCTCCTGCTCCAAAATAGGAATCACCAAATGCCGGTGGCGCTTCCCAAGGTGACAACTCTTGATTCCAATCCTCAATCAGAAATCCTACATAATAGAATGGTTCCTTTGCAGCCTTTTGCATTTCTTCTAATTGCACTTCTAAATATTCCAGTTCATGTTCCCCAAGGGGTTGTAAAACCAACCTCTCGGCCCTGGGGTCCCCATAATAAATGCATCGCCTTTTCATCGCTCCACCTCCGTTTTCCATTTTCCACTTATATAAAATACCATTCCAATCCAGAACGGAGTGAATCCCGCCAGGGCATCTCCCAGCCAGAATCCTATGGCTTTCATGTGCAAGGTTAATCCGAACAACACTGCCAGGCCGATGCGCATAATGATACCATCAAAAATTGCTGTTGCAAAGTTCACACGATAATTACCGCTTCCGTTTATCAATGCGTTCATTCCGGAGCGCGCAGCACTTCCAAAAAACATCAACACTGCTATCGGTAAATAGGTCATTCCAACTTTTATAACCTCCACATCTTTTGTAAAAAACGAGAAAATTTGCCTTGGAAATCCATACATTACTACGCTAAATAGTATAGCTGTGGAAACTGTTATGCGAAATACTGCAAACATAATTCCTTTTACGCGCTCGTATTTCTTTGCTCCTATATTCTGCCCTACCATAGAAGAACCGGCTGCGTTAAAGGAATTAGAAACCAGGTTGGCTGTACTACCAATTTTATTTGCAATTCCAGCAAATGCACTAACCGCCACGCCATAGGAATTAATCCATGAATTCACGAACAATTTTGATACATGTACGGATGCATTTTTGATTGCCATAGGAATTCCAAGCTTAACCAATCTAGAAAGCATTCCTTTATCTATATAGAATAGCTCCGTTACCTTAATTTTCAGTTCATAATGCTCTTTATGATGCATCATGTACGTCCCACAGCCAACAAAAGAACTTCCCTGGCTTATAACCGTAGCCAGCGCTGCACCTTTGCTCCCCATATCCATTCCCATAACGAATACAATATCTAATATTGTATTCAAAACGGCCGCTATACTAATGAATATAAATGGTCGAATAGAATCCCCCATTCCTCTAAGCACCGCACTCACAATATTGTATCCATAAATGAAAACCATTCCTAACATAGAAACCGTAGCATAAGCAATTGCCTCTGAAAACGCTTCCTTCGGCGTATTCATCGCGTGCATAATTGGCTCCCTCAGAAC
The DNA here is from genome assembly GCA_015057205.1 of Lachnospiraceae bacterium. Classification (GTDB taxonomy): domain Bacteria; phylum Bacillota; class Clostridia; order Lachnospirales; family Lachnospiraceae; genus XBB1006. The sequence continues at coordinate 6,558 of SVEW01000102.1, forward strand.
AAGACAGATTCCACTGGCACCAACAGCCAGCAGCATTAGAAAACTAAACATTGTAGAAATAAAACGGGGAATCTTTTCTCTTTGCCCCGCACCTAAATATTGGGAAATAATTACCTGCCCCGCATTACTAAATCCCATCGCCAGAAAGGTTAGGAAATTCGTTACATCGCCACCCACCGACACGGCGGACAGTCCCACCTTTCCAAGCTTCTGCCCCACAATCATCATGTCTACCATATTGTAGACAATTTGTAGTAAGCTTGATAGAAACAATGGCGTTGCAAACATTATCAATTGTTTCGTAATATTCCCCTGTGTAAAATCCTTTATATGTGACTTCTCCATAATTTTTCCCTCCGTCACATATTATACGCTTATGGGTGGGGATTTTGCAACGCCCGAATGACCTGTTTTTTAGTCACCATCCCGGTTTTAACCGCCCGCGGTTTCTTTTTTTATGTAGGCGGTCGTCCAATTTTACAAATCTCGTTTTTTTGACCGCCTGCATCTCGTTTTTTAATTTCAGGCAGTTCGCATTTTTCATCATCACAAAATATTCAACCGCCTGTTAAGAGCAATCTCCCCACAGGCGGTCGCAAGATTCCGATTCCTTATAATTGCACGACCGCCCACCCCCTTCATAACCAGACTAGGCGGTCGTCTCACGCACATTTTCCATTTTCGCGCAACCGCCTTGGCTAAATATCCCTAGTATAGGCGGTCTTTTTTTATCATTTTCCTTTTTTGAGCTTATTTATCAAGCCAATCTTGCAACTTTTCCTCTACCAGCTTTACATCTAGCGGATTCTTCGCTGATTCGATAGAAAATAGCACATCTTTCCCAACATAATACCCATGCCGTTCATAATCATCAAGCCGTTTAAAGTTCTTTACTGCATATTCCGGATTATCCGACAACCCAAAATGTTCCCAATACGTAGATTCTCTTCGCCGCACATGAAATAATATAAAATCCGGATATATCGTATCATATCCCAATTCCAATCGTGGTTCATATTGATACGGTATTCCCTTACTATAAAACAAGTCTGCCAGAATTTTCTCTGACTTTGAGCGCACCATTTCACCACGAATCGTCTCAAAGGACCTCGTTTTATCATACGCATTCTGGTCTCCCGGATGTTCTGCCAACCATTCTTCTATGCTTTCTTTTTCTGTTACAATTCTTGGTAAAATTATGTCTTTCCGTCCTTGGCATAATGTCTCATAAACAGCTTCCACATTATCTTTCCTATAGTTCTTCAGAATATAGCGAATAATCTTTTTCTGTTTTTCAATCTGTTTTAGTAATTTTTCGTCATACTCCCGTTGCGCAATTCCACGGACAAATGCTTCTTCTTTTTTCGAAATATAACGGCTCTTCGCTTCTCCTTCTTTCCGAAAATAATACTGGCTTCGCCCGCGATTTTTCGTGACACGAAGCTCCCCTTTGGGCAATACCTTCGATTGTCTTCGAGCTTTCCTTATTCGAACCTCTAAGTGCTCCAACTCTTCTAGTCTTTGTTTCAAAACAATTTCATCCCTATTCAATAATATCCTCCCTTACTCACGCGATTCATGTTCCACCATCGAAAACGGTTGAAACAGAATGATCATTCCAT
>SVEW01000103.1 GCA_015057205.1 Lachnospiraceae bacterium
GTTTCATGCCGGTGACTGTACCGAAACCCAGACCTTCGAAGATGTGATTCGTCCGGGCAAGAAAAAAGTCGCCTTAGTCAAATTGGTGTCCGGTCAGGGTGCCATGTACGATACGCGCTTTTTAGCAAATGAGCCATCCGGTTTCGAGGGTGGCCACTCGGTTATCGATATTACCGGTTTTCCGGTAATGCTTAGCCCTAATGAGTATCGCGACGGTGCCATTCGGGCCATGTATTAGGAGGTGAGACTATGGGCGTTGGACCATCAACCAAGGAAACAACCCTGCACCACTTTCGCGATCCGCTTTTGAAGGTGTTGTCAGAGGATACGGATATAGATTTTCAGGGCGTTGTGTTAGCGGGCATACCACAAGACAACGTAAATAAGCTGTTTACCGGTGAACGGATCGGTTATTGGATTGAAGCCATGCGTAGTGATGGCGTCATTGTCAGCGCAGATAGCTGGGGAAACAGCGATATCGATTTTGCCAATACCGTAGAAATGATTGGCAAACGCGGTATTCCCGTAGTTGGACTTTCCTTCTGCGGCGTCTCCGGACAATTCGTTGTAACGAATCCTTATATGGACACCATCGTAGACATCAACAAGAATCCGGAGGGCATCGAGACGGATGTGGTTGGCGAGAACTCGCTGTCTGAATTAGATGCAAAAAAAGCAAAAGCACTTTTGAAACTGAAAATGAGAAGATAAAATAACGGGAGCCACCAGGCTCCCGTTCACCTTTTCAACTGTCGTCTTTTTCCTACGCCTTATAATGCTCCGCCACATAATCCACGAAGATTTCCTCATATGGACGGAATATATTTTTCTTCCGATACACCATATTAAGGGTTCGTTTTGCAGCGTCGAAAGGAATCTCAAATACCTGTAACTTTCCTTCTTCACAACAGTTCTTGATGGCATTCTCCGATACCAACGCAACCCCAAGACCTTCCATTACCATATTTTTAATAGACTCGGAATCGTTCAGACGTGCACAAATGGTAAGATTCTCTTCCTTTAACCCCAACTCACTAAGAACACGGTCTGCGTAGCGCTTACTTCCACTTCCGCCTTCACGTGTAATAAATCCATCGCTTTTCAGAATATCTCGCAAGATTCCTGTATCATGCTTTTTCAAAAATTCATTGTGCATGGAGGTATAGCGCATAGTATTTGGAGTAATCAACACAATCCGATCTGAAAAACAAGGCTGGCAAGTCACTTCCTCTACCGACTCTTCCATACCGATGAATCCCACCTGAAACGCATCACTTAAAATACCATCAATCACCTGCTGACTGTCTCCCTGATGAATGATAAATTGCACCTCCGGATACAACTTCTTATACTCAGACAACAGGCGCGGTAGCACATAGGTTGACGGAATGGTAGATGCCCCCAGGTGAATGGTTTTCTTCTCTTCTTCGTCCCAACTCTTCAAAAGCCGGTCGCGCATCTCTAACATCTCAGAAGCGCACTTGTAAAGTTCTTCTCCTTTGCGTGTCACCTCCATTCGCTTTGTATGGCGGTCAAGAAGCTTCGTATGAAGTTCCATTTCCAGCATTTGAATATGGGTACTGATAGTTGGCTGCGAAATGAATAATTTCTCCGCCGCCTTCGTAAAACTTCCATACTCAACCACGGCTACATACGATTCTAACTGTTTTAATTCCATGCTGTTTCCTCCCTTGCAATCCTTGCTATTGCTGCTATGGCAGCATCCACATCTTCTTCTGTATTAAAATACCCAAAGGAAAACCGAACCGTTCCCGTCGGATATGTTTGCAACGTCTTATGGGCTGACGGCGAACAATGGAGTCCCACCCGCACCATAATCTGAAATTCTCGGTCCAGACGGTCTGCAACATCCGCCGGATCCATTCCTTCTATTATAATAGAGACAACGCCCACACGATTGTCCATTGTGTCTTTTCCTATGATTTGTACCCGGTCAATTCCCTTTATTCCTTGCAAAAAGCGCTCTGTCAACGCCCGTTCCTTCCCGGCTATGCACTCCCTTCCGGTTTGCTTAATGAATAAAAGACCTTCCCGCAATCCAAGAATCCCCGGTATGTTCATGGTACCCGCTTCAAATCGATCCGGCATAAACTCCGGTATCTCCTCGGTATGGCTGATGCTTCCGGTTCCTCCGCTTAAAAGAGGCTCTATTTTCTCTATCAAATGTTCCCTGATGACGAATCCTCCAATTCCCTGAGGTCCTAAAAGGCTCTTATGACCGGTAAAGGCTACCGCATCGATATGCATTTCTTCCATATTAATAGGAAGAATTCCGGCCGACTGTGCAGTATCAAGTAAAAAGGTCAAGCCATGTTTTTTACAAAATTCTCCTACCTTCGCTATAGGCATTACCGTGCCGCACACATTGCTGGCATGAAGCATGGCTACCATTCTCGTATTGGGCTGAAGCAACGCTTCCATCTTCTCCACACAGAGGCTACCATCCGGCTCACAGGGAATTCTTGAAAAAGTAACGCCCTGTTTGGCAAGCTGTGTCAACGGTCGCATCATAGCATTATGTTCCATTGAAGATACCAATAAATGGTCTCCCGGTTTTAAAAAACCTTTCAGCAATACATTCAGGCTTTCCGTAATGTTCTTGGTGAAAACTACATTCTTTACATCTTCTCCATGAAACAACTCACACAACAATTCTCTGGTCTCATAGACCTTCTCTTCCACATCATACGCCTCACTATAGCATCCGCGATTCATATTAACCCCGGAATTCTCAATATAATTCACCATAGCCCTTGGCACCGCTTCCGGTTTTGGAAACGATGTACACGCGTGATCCAAATAAATACGCTCCATCGCTAACCTCCTTCACTCCTATTCTATCCTATCATATCTTCATAGGATTTTCAAATGATGAGATAAAATTTATTAATATTTTCAATTAGATATACATTTCAGGATATGGTATCATAAATGAGGAAATTTTTATACATTGGAGGACTATATGAAGACAAAAAACGAAAAACTACTTATCGTGGTTGCCGGTTGTATCATTGGCGTTATCGGATCGCTTTTGGTATACTTTGGTAACCCAGCAAACATGGGCTTTTGTATTGCCTGTTTCATTCGCGATACTGCCGGTGCACTTGGGGTACACCGTGCAGCCCCGGTTCAGTACATCCGTCCGGAAATCATCGGACTGGTACTTGGAAGCTTTCTTATGGCACTTTTTAGCAAAGAATTCTCCACCAAAGGTGGAAGTTCTCCTGCTACCAGATTCGTGCTTGGCTTCTTCGTTATGATTGGATGCTTAATGTTCTTAGGCTGTCCATTCCGTATGATTCTGCGTTTAGCAGGTGGTGATTTGAATGCCTTAATCGGTATGGCAGGTTTTGTATGTGGAATCCTTGTTGGAATCTTTTTCTTAAACAAAGGCTATTCTTTGAAACGTACATATCACCAACCGGTTACCGATGGTCTTGTTTTACCAATCATTCAGGTAATTTTGTTCGCACTTTTGTGTGCGGCTCCGGCATTTATCTTCTTTAGCGAAGCTGGTGCAGGCCCTGGTGCCAAACATGCCGCCATTGGCTTAAGCCTTGCTGCCGGACTCATTGTTGGTGCTTTGGCTCAGCGCACACGTCTTTGCATGGTTGGTGGATTCCGTGATTTGGTTCTGTTTAAGGAGCCAAAATTAATCCTTGGATTCGTTGCCATTTTTGTCAGCGCATTGGTTATGAACTTAATCTTAAATAATGCAACCGATGGCGTATACTTCATGCTCGGAACAACCGGCCAGCCGGTGGCTCACACCGATGGAGTATGGAACTTCCTTGGCTTGTTCCTTGCCGGTTTTGGTTGTGTTTTATTGGGTGGATGCCCACTTCGACAGTTGATTCTTTCAGGAGAAGGTAATTCAGACAGTGTTCTCACAGTTTTGGGGTTATTTGTGGGAGCCGCTTTTGCACATAACTTTGGACTTGCTGCCAGCGCAGAAGGCCCAACACCGAATGGCAAAATTGCAGTCATCATCGGCATCGTTGTCGTTGCCTTCATCGGCTGCATAAACACTTTTATGAAAAAAGAAAAATAGGAGGCAACTTATGAGTAGTATTGACGCACGCGGACTTTCCTGTCCGGAACCTGTTATATTATTGAAACAAGCCATGAGCTCTGGCGCTTCATCCTACGAGATGAAAGTAGATTGTAAAACCGCAAAGGAAAACGTAACCCGCTACGCAACCTCTCAGGGATATAAAACCGATGTAAAAGAGGCCGACGGCGAATTTACCTTGACCTTTACCAAATAGCCTATGACTTGTATTGCAACATTTTTCGCCCATATTGGTGCGATTCGATTTAAAAAATACTGCGATGCTCACCACATTACGGCCCGCATTATGCCCGTACCAAGGACGTTGAGTAGCAGTTGCGGCACTTGCGTAAAGTTTATCTGTGATAATCTGCCATCCTTTTCTGACTTTCCACCGGAAACAGAAGCCGTTGTGGAAATTATTGGTACAGATTACCGGGAACTTTATCGGGCCGAGGATAGCTAAAAAGCGGCCTTGAGTTTTTCTCAAGACCGCTTTTTTTCTTTTAGCAATATAAGTTCTTTGCTCTGCGGCGCATGCCGCACGAGCAATTTGCATAATCACTCCCTTATTCGCTGTCAAAATTTCACCCCTCAAATTGCAATTATGTTATATGGGTGGGATTCGCACCTTCGTAAAAAACATGAAACTGCAAAATTGCACCACCCGTTTAAAAATCATTTAAATCAGGTGGTGCAAAATCTTGCCATTTCCAAAAATCCGAACACCCTGAATCTTAAAAATCACACGAGGGTGGTTCAAATTACCGTTCTCTTTTAATATTTGAAATTTTGGGTGTTGTGAACTAATAAAAAAAACAGAATTTGCGTGGTTAAATCACGATTATACACACCCCTCATTCTCGAAATCTCACCTAGGGTGTGCAAATTTCGAAAATCACACCATAATCCCTTACTTCATCTGCTTTCTCTCTGTCTCCTTGCCGCACCACTGGGTAATCTTGCATTCATCCAAATAAGCCATCAGCGGTTTCGCCGCTTTTCGGCTTACATCCAATAAATCACGCAAACTAGCAAAAGAAAGGATTTCATTGCTCTCAAAATAGGTAAGCACCTTTTCTTTTATTTGTTCCGCCAATTCCGGTGTAGTGACAGTTGTATCATGTATGCACACCAATTGTCCTACCCGCACTAAGTTGTCCACAATGTCATGAAGTTCCTCCGGCTCAGCCAGCTTCAATTCCGCGTAATCGTATAATGCAAAACCAGCTTCGCTTGCTCGTTTCACAACTTCAGTCTGCACCTTTTCGTAGGTCTCATCCTGACGCGGTTGGTGCTGCGCAAGCCAGATACAATCCCCATCTTCGCAAAGCAATTCCTGCTGTATCAAATAAGTCATATATGGCTCTAGTGCCGCAATATCAAAGCTCTTAAATAAACCACTCTTAAAGCCGGTTTTGGTGATACCTCGCTTATAAGGATTTTTCTCATGATAGTCCGCCAAAAACTTGCGAATGGTCATCCACATGGCATCCGCATCCGTAAAAGACCAATAGAAATCTTTCTTGCGGCCATGCAGGACAAAACAGCGCTCCTCCTGCTCAACGGTAGTGGCAATTTCTTTTAGCTCCCCTTCTTCCATCTGAGTCTGGGCAAGCAATTTATCCAAGGATAACGGGCTCTTTGGAGAACTTTCCAGTGTACTGAAAAACAGTTCCTCCTGTTTCCCGTCCCGCCGCTGTCTTAACACCGCAAGGGTTTCTTCGTCAAAGCGTTTGTGCTTTTTCGCATCAATGCTAAGCACCACACCACCGCCCAATGTCTCAAGCGGAGACAAAAAGCGAATAACGAATTTATCGTTTCGCTTTACGCAGACCTCCCGTTCGCAAATCAATTGGGCAAACCCTTCTTCGCCGGCTGTTAATTCATTTTTGTCAAGTAATACCACGCGGGCAATCACCTCATCCGTTCCGATATGCAAATGCACACGACTCTGATTCTTCACCACACGCTTGCAATCCGCACTCAACGTCATCACCACATCCAAACGATTGCTTGGGGTCATGGATTCCGGATAAGCCAACACCATGCCACGCTTCACGTCCTCTTTTGCCACACCTTGCAAAAGCACTGCCGCACGCTGTCCTGCGTAAGCCATTTCGATATCGTCCCCGTGGGTCTGCAGGCTACGAACCTTTGTGGTCAACCCGGTGGGATAAAGCATGACTTCCTGATTCACGCCAATGGTTCCTTCCAATACCGTTCCGGCAACCACCGTTCCAAAACCTTTTACCGTAAATAACCGGTCCACCGGAATACGGAAGTGGCCTCCAATGTCACGATTGTGGGTAGCGGCAGATGCTTTTGACACCAGGAGTGCCTTTAAATCCTCAATACCGTCACCCTTGATAGCACTTACCTTCACCCGTGGCCAGCTTGCAAATACGCGTCCGGTAAGTTCTTCCGCAATTTCTTCTTCCATCATATCCGCCCATTCCGGATCGACCATGTCAAGCTTCGTCAGTACAATGATACCATTGGTAATACCAAGCTGCTCTAAAATATCCAAATGCTCCCTGGTCTGTGGCATAATCCCTTCGTCCAATGCCACCGTTAATAGCACCAAATCCATACCACACACGCCCGCCAACATATTCGGAAGGAATTTCTCATGTCCCGGAACATCGATGATGCCTGCCCGCATGCCTCCCGGCAAGTCAAAATAGGTAAATCCCAAATCGATGGTAATGCCTCGCTTTATTTCTTCTTTATGGGTGTCGGTTTCGCGCCCGGTCAGGGCACGAATCAACGCCGTTTTTCCATGGTCAATGTGACCAGCAGTTCCAATGATGATATGTTCCATAGTAAACCTCTTTAATCTGAAATAACTGTTCAGAGCCAAGCCAGGAAATACCCCGTATTTCCTGGCTAAAGGCTCTCGCCAAATGGATATATACAAAACCACAGCTATTCAAGCAAGCTTGATAACTGTGGTTTTGTATATATCCGCTTGGCTCTGAACAGTTACATTATAACAAAGAAGAGGGTGGAAAACCACCCTCTGCCTTACTTTTGTGTATCGATTTCCATGCTCCACTTCGGATGCACGATATATTCCGGATAATTTCTTACGAAATGTACCAGGCCATTTTCATCCATACTTAATTCCTTTATTTCATAAATATATTGGTATTCCCGCGGTTTCTGAATCTCACCGCTCGTTGATTCTGCCGAAATCCATGATGTCTCACCAGTTTTGGCGTCCCTCACATAACCAAATGGATCGCTATTGTAAATCTCATCCCATAGAGGCTTATTTGTAGTAATCACAACTTTTTTACCGTTGTGTTTCACTTTAAAATCTTTCAGTGGGCCGTGTTCATCATATAGGGTATTGTTGTTTAAATCAAGCGTCACTTCCCGCATGGATTCGGGCAATTGCATTACATACTTTAACCCTAATTTTAACTTCTTTTTCGACCAATAGTATCCACCATCCAAATACTCCTTATGGGTGCTTTTATCATCACCGTCTGGAAAATACGAGCAACCGGTTAAGTAATGTTTTCCAACCGTTTTCTTTCCATCACTTAAGGTAAATTCCATATCCACTGTTCTCGAAAACTCCAGGTCATCCTCATCCAGATACTTCACTTCAACCTCCGTGGACAACGGATACATCGTTACCTTATTGATTTGATAGCGCAATCCGTTAATTTCAAATTTCTTATTAATCACATATTCTTTTGCCGGAAGTTTATCCCTATTGCTAAAGGTCATCTTAACGTTTTCGGCCACCTCTTTCTGTGCCTCCTTATCGCGAATGGAAAAGGAAATCGCAACATTCTTATGATATTCCCTCCAGGAAACTCCAGCCTGAATTGTGGTGTTTTCAATCTCTTTCTCACTTAAATATGGCACATCTGCAGATGCAGTACCGTGCTCAATCTCTTTTCCCGTATCTGCATCCGTCAAGGAATCAATGAACAGACCATAGCCTTTCTTTTTCCAATCCCCGTCA
>SVEW01000104.1:0-7251 GCA_015057205.1 Lachnospiraceae bacterium
CATCATCGTCCACCACACACACATGCGGAAGCGTATCCAGTTCATCGAGTAACCCCGCCAAACGATTGGCCCCGGACTCATTCACCTCAACCTGTGACTGAACCGTAATTCGCTGGCCTTCAAAATGCTTCATCACCAACTCTTGCTGGTCAATAGCCATTACCAACACAATTGGTAAAAAGAAAAATTCCGGCTGATTCAATTCTTCGCCAATCTTCTCTAACTGCGAATTATCCGTCCACGAATATACATAAACAAAAACATCCGGTCTGGCCTTTAACAATTCATCACGCAACTCCTCAACCGTTGTTGCGTATCGTGGATTGCATACAACACTAAAGGGCAGTCGGGACTGTTCGATTCGGGTGGTATCTGAGTCGAAAAATAATACATCGTGTCTGCATTTGCTCATGTTGGCCTCCTCCATTATTCAAAGCCATATGCTCAGGATATTTTTACCTTCTTATACGTTGAAAACGCACTCTGCAAATCACCTGCTTCTGCTTTGATTTTATAGTAATAGGTTCCGCCACGCTTAACGCTACGGTCCTTATACGTCTTAACATTGCCTACAGTTGCAATCAGTACATATTTTCCGGCATTGGTTCTCCGATAAATCCGGTAGCCGGTAGCATCCTTAACCTTATTCCAACGTAACGCTACCACGCCATTTTTCTGACTCACAGATAGATTCTCCGGTGTTTCTAAATCAAAGGATTCCGTAATCGCCTTGATGCGAAGACTTCTTTCTTCCTTTCCCTCACCGTTTAAATCATTCCATCCCTTCTCAGGACTCAGCTTGCAAAAACTCTCACCCGGATTGGCCGAAATGTCAAATGCCATATTAACCGTCGTATAAGTTACGTCCCTATCAATTCCTATGGATCCCTTCTGTGGATACAAAACGCATACCGAGAACTGTTGCCCTTGCACCACCCTCACCGGTTCCTCAAGCGTTACTGTTACATAACCGGCCTTCGAAATAGTGACTTCCTTCGTCATTGCAAGCACTCCACTCTCCGGTTTACCGTCTTCTACTCCGGTAAAAATTTGAATCACGGCCTGTGCATTATTACTCATATTGCGCACACGAACAGCGGTAATCTTCTCCGTTTTACGGGCTGTAAAAATATTCGCAGCTCCCAACACGCTCAAACTGTCGATAGAGCCGCCGCCATCGTATTGATATATGTTCTGCGCTCCCTCTGCCTCTTCGACCTCAAACGCATAGCAGGTTACACTGCTATCATTTGCGATTGCGTCCTCATAAGACAACCAATAATAACCATCATCTCCCCAGGATGTACCATAACTATTCTTACACAGCCAGGCGCCATCTTCCTCCGGTTTATCCTTGCCAAAATTCTCCCGGCTGTAATGATCATCCCAGCCAACTACACATACTTCATGGTCTTCCTTGATTTCTTTCTTATCCTTCTTCGCCTCTGCAATAGCCTTCGAACTAATATACCCCGAAAAGCCGTCTCCGAGCTCCGCCGAATTGTTTTCCATATGTACTGCCATCGTTACGCCACCATATTCCATAATGGCGTTCTTAATGCCCGCATGGTCATTTCCGGCATAAGCATAAATGCCTGTCACCTCATAATCACGACTTCCAAAAGCCACATCATCCGCTACGCCCTGCGTAATCATAGTATACGGAGCACGCTCCTCCATTACCGGACCGATTCCGCGAACCAATAAATTCATGGTAAAAACATTGTTGCCACCATAAGCATACCAAGGCTTCTCGTTCTGGTTGTAAACAACCCGATCCCCTTCCAACCCCGGCAGTGGATTCTGGGAATTGGTAAAAATGCTGTATCCAAGCTGAGATTCTGACAAGTCCTGTACCCCGCCTCCGTTGATAAGAATATTTTGTTCCATGCACGCCACCGCACTAAATGCCCAACATGCATTGTAAGGAGACTGACTCTTTACCGGCGTTACCATCCCCAAATCCCGCCAGTTAAAGCTCTCCGGGCAACCGGATGTTTCTGCTTTGGCAGGCATCGTCACACCTGTTAGCAAAAGTGCCGCCATCAGCAATCCGGCCAATACTTTTCTTCTACTTCTCAATATTACTCTCCTATTCTATGTTAAAAATGCGTATAAAAATCCAACTATATTTTATCATCTAATTATGTCCGTTTCAAGAAATATAAGTAGCTTTCACAAAAAAGAAGAGAGTTTCCTCTCCTCTTTTCGCTTTCTATTTTGCACAGCAGGCAAATTTCTGTTTTGTTTCCTCAATCTTCTGCATTTGCGCTGCAGGGGTCGGATAATACCCTTTTTTGTGCATGGTCTCAAACACCTCTTCCTGAATTGCATGTTCCTGCTCTAAACATTTACGAAATGCATCGCGCACATTACTGTGGTCACATTCATTCATGAACGTATTATAATGATTCGTCGCACCTTTCTGTGCAGAAAGTGCATCCTGAAAAATCTCTTTTTCCGTATAAATCTGCTTCATAATCCCTCCTAATTTAACAAAGAATAGATGCTGTTCAAATGTCCCTGATGTTTACTTGCAATGTGCTCCATTTGCTTTTTCACACTTGCATCTTCTGCAAGTTCTGCTAAAAGCTCGAATTTCTTCACGTGCAATGCCTCTTCCGTAAGCACCTGATTAATTACATCCAACTCTTTTTCCGTTAATTCCGGCATATCATAGCTCCTTTCCAATGCTCAAATGTTTTCAATCGCTAGTATGCCCGAAAGCTTTTTTTCTATACAGCGCTGATAGAATTTGCTACCTACAAAAAAATTCCTTTCCCGCTTACCTGCGAAAAAGGAATTCATTCCAAACAATTATATTAAATTTCGCCCAAACCGATGGGATAGAGCTCGTTCCGTCAATGGAACACCGAATAAAAGAAGGACTGTCTCACACATTAGCCAAATGCCACATGCCGTTTCATAGGATGCAATTGGCAGTCGAAAAAACGCAATACTGAGCCCAATCGTAATCAGAAGGGACCATTTCCCTGCCCACATATAAAATTTCCCGCATACCTGATGCGCAAATCTGGTAGTTGTGTCATTCTTCATGGAACGTTCTGTACGATAATAAATTCTGCATCGCTTGCTTTGCGGACGCACACGCACAAAACATTGTCCCATGGCACGCATCATGATGGGAAGAACCAACAATATTGTCGTTATTAAAAACCACATACGACTTCACCTACATTTCTATGAATCACTATATATAGTATACCGCACTTTCAGCAAAAATCATAGTGTTTTTTTACATTTTTCGACATATTTTGTGGCTCTTCCCTAATTATTTGGGTAGTTATCCACAATCCCTAGTTTTTCGTTTGTCTGTTTTCCACAATTTTACTCTACTACATCTAGTCCAATTGTTTACGGAGCACAAAGTAACTTGGTACAAGCACCAGCATGGCACCCATCCAGGCAATCACCTCCGCATAATATATCCCCGCTTCACCCACCAGTAAGGGTGACAAAAGCGCCACTCCGATTCGCATAAAACATTCCGAAATGCCCGATGCCATAGGCAATACTGTATTGCCCATTCCCTGAATAGTGGAACGAATTACATGTAGCTCATACAATATTGGCAGACACAATGCCATAATACGGATATAGCGATAGCCAACATCTGTTGCTTCTTTGATTTCCGCAGGTGTGCCCGACATAAACATTCCTACAATCTGTCGACCAAAAATCAGGATTACCGCCATAATTACAAGCGAAGTCAGCGCCGCTATTTTGCTGGCACTTCGCACGCCCTTCCGAATGCGCTTTCCTTGTCTGGCTCCCAGATTCTGCCCCGTGTATGTGACCATGGAAAAACCATAGGACGTTGCTGCAATTTCCAATAATCCGTATAATTTATTCACCGCTGTAAATCCACCGATACAGGCCACACTAAACTGGTTCACAACAGACTGTACCACCATACCGCCAACGGCTATGATAGCGTTTTGCAATGCCATGGGAAGTCCCAGATACAGCAAGTGCAAACTCAAGCGAGGATTCAACCGGAAATCGCTTTTTCGCAAATGTAAAATCGGTAATTTGTGCATATAATACAAGCAATATACACTCGAAACCAACTGTCCGCAAATGGTTCCCAAAGCCGCTCCCGCAATGCCCCAGTGAAATACCATAACAAAAAGCAAATCAAGTCCAATATTGGTAAACGATGCCACTACCATAGCCCGCAAGGGCGTTTTGCTATCCCCAAGGGCGCGCAAAATACTGGCAAACAGATTATAGAGCATAATAATCGGAGTTCCGATATAAATCATGCGCAAATATAAAATAGCGTCGCCCCAGATTCGTTCTTTTGTCTTTAGCAAATGCAAGCCCGGTGCAGCCAAAAGCTCACCCAAAATGGTCATTCCTATGGAAAAAACAATAGCAATCACCACGGAGTTTCCAATCGTTTTGCGTAACGCTTCTTCATCCCGTGCCCCAAAATCATAAGCCATTTTGATTGCAAATCCCTGAGCAAATCCCTGCATAATTCCAAGCATCATCCAAGACAACCAGTCATCGGCTCCCAGCGCTGCTAATGCATTAACGCCCAGATAACGACCCACTACCAGTGTATCCACGATGGTATACAGTTGTTGAAACACGTTCCCCGCCATCAATGGTAGTGCAAAAGATACAATCAATTTACCCGGACTCCCCTGCGTCATGTCCTTCACACGATTATTCATTTTGTTATAACCTAAATCCTTCCTTCACCTTCCAGTCTCCCCAAAAAAGCCGTAAGGCCCTCTTTTATATCTCGCCAGGTTGCCTCAAAATCCCCTGTATACCAAGGGTCCGCAACGTCATCGCTTTTGCCCGCAAAGGTCAGCATCTTATAGATTTTTCCCTCCGGATCTCCTCCAGCGATGCGGCTCATATTTCTTATATTAGCACTATCCATGCCAATAAGATAGTCATATTTTTTATAATCTTCTTTTGTCATCTGTCTCGCCCGGTGTGGCACCACTGGTACCCCTTCCTCCTTAAGCTTCGCCACGGTTCCGTGATGGGGCGGGTTTCCTATCTCCTCCCGGCTCGTGGCCGCTGAGTCGATTTCAAATTGTTCTTGTATGCCACGCTGTCGCACCATGTAGGTAAACAGGCTTTCCGCCATGGTGGAACGGCAGATGTTGCCGTGGCAGATGAATAGTATTTTTATCATAGTCTAAAATTCCTCGTAAATCCCGTATTTTCGGGCTTTTCTTTGATTTTGTTGCAGAGCTTGAATCTCATTTACATGGCATATTTTGGCATATTTTGGCATATTTTTGCGTATTTTTGCAGGCAAAAGGTATAAAAATCGGTATAAAATACCCCAGTTTATACCTCAGTATTTATGCGGGTTTGAGGCGATTTTCGTCTTTTTTTACATCACTTTTTGCAGTCGCAAAACCTCTTCTTTTGCCTCTTCTAAACCAAAGTGGGTATAAGTATTTAGCGTAACGCCTATGTCACTGTGCCCCATTAGATACTGCAAAGTCTTTGGGTTCATTCCGGACCGAGCCATATTCGAACAATAGGTGTGCCTACAAACATGCGGTGTAACATTGGGCATCTGAACCTTATAGATACTGTTATATTTCTGCACAATATGTTTGAAATAATGTTCCCAATGAAGGGAGTACATGATGCTTCCGTCTTTATCAAAATATAGGAATCCACTGTAGCCATCTACCATCGGTTCCGCCTTTGGTGGCTTGCGATTTTTCAAAATCTTACGGAAACATTCTTCTACATCCTCGGTAATGGGAATCACTCTGGTTCCGCTTGTTGTCTTCGTTTGCTGAATATAATATCCATGACCTCCACGTTTAAGAAGCTGGTGATCGATGTTTACGGTATGATTCTCAAAATCAATATCAGATATCGTCAATCCACAGAACTCCGAAATACGCATCCCGGTCTTAAAGAGAATATATATCCCCTCATAGTATTTGGAAAAGTGCTTATCCTCTTTCACAAACTTAAGGAATTTACGTTCTTCATCTCGGGTGATTGCTTCTCTTCTTACGGAATCATTTACAATTACCTCCACCAGTTGAAATCCGAATGGATTCTTACGAATCAAATCGTCATCGACCGCCATCTGAAACGCAGGCCTTACCACGCCTCGAATCGTGTGGATACTACTGTATCCCCGGCCACCTTCCTGCTGTAGTTTTATTAGCCATATTTTTGCATCTGAAATGCGAACCATATCAATTCGCTTTGAACCAAATGGATCCTTTCTCAAAAGATTTAAAACGGTATTATAGCCGGCCTTTGTAGTTGGTCTGACGCCAATCTTCGTGGCAACGTATTTTTCTACCAAATCTAAAACAGTCAGGTAACCCCCATTAGAAACAATACGATCAAACATATCCGCCTGAATCTGTCTCTCTATGTCGCGAAGGGCTGGTCCATTTTTCTTACCTGCCGGAGTTTTATCATTATGATCCAGTCTCCAACTATAAATTGCTTTTTCTTTACCGAACGAATCCAAATATTTAAAGCGATATCTTCCGTCGCTCATCTGCATCTCGCCATTATGCAAAATTCTTCCTCTGCTATCTCTCCTTTTTTCACTCATAATTTGGTCTCCTTTGCTAATCCTTATCAAACAGAAGACCATCTCGGCTAAGAGTATTGTAACACGAGATGGTTGTTCTGTCATTGTAATTGCATATTTTGCAGGAAAGCGTTTACAAAGAAGTTGTATTATCTAGGAACCGCTCAAACAACTTTCTCTTCACTCTAAGATGAGAACCAATTTCCAATACAAAATCCTCGCCTCGATTCTCATAAGCTATGCTCCGCAATTTTTTCTCTCCAATGCCATAATATTCCGCAGCTTCCCGAATACTAAGCGAATATTTCTTCCATAAAGGCACTCCTTTATCCTCGTACATATTACCTCCATTCCTTTCTTTGACCATTTTGCCTATACCATATGTCGTTGTAAGCATCACCTCCCTCATGTTTGTAGAAGAATCTGTGCGGACATTTAAAATGTCCTTCTACTTATCCCTACTGAGACAAGGCAAAAAGAAAGGTGGATTTGTAAAAATTCATAAACTTTTCACATTTTCTGCGATTTTCCCCATAAATTCGCAAAAAAAGGAGCCCACGTAATGTAGACTCCTGTAATGAATTCAATCCTAACCATATATAGCTGCAAGCTATCAACATGCCATGTTGTATGGTAGCTTTATATTTTCCTCCAAAACTTCGCGCCCTCATACGTCCGTACCGGAT
>SVEW01000104.1:7261-8052 GCA_015057205.1 Lachnospiraceae bacterium
CTGAGCATGCTTAGTCCATGCATCATTTACGACTTCGCCCTTGCTTTCTTCGTTTTGCGCTTTAATATATGCGCGAAGCCTTTGAAATCCCTTTTGCTTATTCAGGTATTGGCTTCTTTCCTCGGTACACTCAACCACGATTCCTGTCGGAATATGACGAATGCGCACGCCTGTTTCCACTTTATTGACATTCTGGCCGCCTTTTCCGCCACTGTGCATGGTTTCAATCTGACAGTCGGATTCCTTGAAAACCTCCATCTCTTCCACCTCATCGATAACACTCACATCCACATACCAGTTTTTACGTGGATGGTTGGTACGAACAGGGCTTTTGCAAATCCAAAGAACGGTTCCTTCGATGTCAGCAACCTCCTCCGGCAGATCCATGACGGCGGATTTGTAGCCGCTTCCGGAGTGATCTCTATTGATGGAAACAATCTTTGCATCCTTATTTTCTTTTAATAGCTCGTTGCAGAGCTTTTCTACGGCAATGGAACACTCTACCGGCCCCTGACCGCCACTAATCTGAATTAACATTACTTCTTATCTCCTGCCTTATAATTGTAAACCGACTTAAGCGTATCTGTTACAGTAACCGTCTGCTCAACCACTTTTAAGATATCCTCTATGTTTCGATACGCAAATGGTGCTTCATCCAGGGTATCTTCCCCAATACAGGTACTGTAAATACCCTTCATTTCCGTTTTAAACGCCGAAACCGTAAACTGATTTTTTACTTCCGTTCTTTTGTACTTTCTACCGGATCCATGCGGTGCAGATTCATTCCAATC
>SVEW01000105.1 GCA_015057205.1 Lachnospiraceae bacterium
TCCCTGATACAAGACCCACTCGTACATTTCCTTATCGTTTGCAGACGGATCATGTCGAATATCTATCAGCAAAAATACCGCCTTTAACTGCTTTGATTCATGTAGGTACCGCTCAATGAGTTCGCCCCATTTCTCTTTTTCTTTCTGAGAAACCTTGGCGTATCCGTAACCCGGTAAGTCCACCAGATAGATTTCATCATTGATATTGTAAAAATTCACCGTCTGCGTTTTTCCTGGCTGTGCACTGGTTCTCGCAAGGGATTTGCGGTTCATCAATGCATTAATCAAGGATGATTTGCCCACGTTGGACTTGCCGGCAAAAGCAATCTCCGGATATACATTCTCCGGCATAGTGCTTGTAATTCCGCATACGGTTTCCAATTCTACCTGTTTGATAATCATGCTGTATCCTTTCTTTCGCAAAAAGGCAGGAAATCCTGCCTTTATTTATTTCGAAAAGCAATTTTCACTGCCTCTTCGAAGGTCTCTAAATAACAAATTTTCATATTTCCGATAATTTCTTTTGACAGTTCTTCCACGTCTGCTGTATTCTTCTTCGGAACACATACGATATGCATCCCCGCCTTGTTCGCTGCCAATAATTTCTCCTTCAGACCACCAATCGGAAGTATGCGTCCACGCAGTGTAATCTCTCCCGTCATGGCTACGTATGGATTTACTTTCTTACCGGTTATCGCCGAAAGCATAGCCACGGCCATAGTCACACCGGCAGACGGACCGTCCTTCGGAACTGCGCCCTCCGGAATATGAATATGAATATCATGCTCCGAGAAAAATTCCGGTTTCACACGATATTTTTTCCCTATATGACGAATCATGGATAAGCCGATTTCTGCCGATTCTTTCATCACATCACCCATGTGACCCGTAAGCTTTAATTCACCCTTGCCCGGCATCACATTGACTTCTATTTCCAATGTATCGCCACCCACACTGGTCCATGCAAGCCCACGCACAATTCCCACCTGCGGTTCTTTCGCTGCAGTATCGGTATGATAGATTTCTTTTCCTAACAGTTCCTTCAGATTACTCTCCGTAACCTTCAATCCTGTCTTTTCATTCATCAAAATTGCTTTGGCGGCCTTACGGCAAAGTTGTCCTATTTTACGCTCCAGGGAACGCACCCCGGCCTCCCTGGTGTAGGCATGAATCAACTTCTTTAATGCCTTATCACTAACAGAAAATTGTTCTGCAGTCAAGCCATTCTTAGCTCTTTGCTTAGAAATCAAATGTTCCTTTGCAATGTGGAACTTCTCGTTCTCCGTATAGCTGTTTACTTCTATCACTTCCATACGGTCAAGCAAAGGTCCCGGTATCTCCGCAGTAGAATTGGCCGTTGCAATGAAAAATACCTTAGACAGATCCACCGGTACCTCTATATAATGGTCCCGGAACTGATGGTTCTGTTCTCCATCTAACACTTCAAGCAAAGCCGAGGCCGTCTCTCCTCGGTGGTCACTGCTCACCTTATCTACTTCATCTAAAAGCATTACCGGATTGGCCACTTTTGCCTGACGAAGTCCATAAATAATACGTCCCGGCATAGCGCCTACATAGGTCTTACGATGTCCGCGAATCTCAGCTTCGTCCCGCACACTGCCTAAACTAATACGCACATATTCCTTGTTCAACGCCTTGGCAATGGACTTAACAATACTGGTCTTACCGGTTCCCGGCGGTCCCACTAAACAGATAATTTGACTGTCAGATTGCTTGGTCAAAGCACGTACTGCCAAAAACTCAAGCATACGTTCCTTGACTTTCTTCAGCCCATAATGGTCTTCGTCCAAAATCTCCTTGGCAAGCTTCAAATCCAGACGGTCTTCCGATTCCTTATTCCACGGAAGTTCCAGCATCGTCTCAATATAGGTACGAATCACAGTGCTTTCTGAAGAATTGCCGGAAACCGTACGGAAACGTTTTAATTCCTTATGGAGTTTCTCCTTTACTGATTCATCTGCCTCAAGCGCATCAATAGCTACCGCAAATTCATCCGCATCGGACTCCTCATCGGTTCCTAACTCCTTCTGAATTACTTTCATTTCTTCGCGCAAAATATAATCCTTCTGATTCTTATCCACCCGTGCTTTTACCTGTTTCTGAAAACTATCTTTAATTTCCAACACACTGGTCTCATGAATCAAAATATCCTGCACAACCCCAAACTGCTCTTCTAAGGTTTCGGCCTCCAACAATCTTTGCTTATCCTGATAAGGAAACGGCAGTCCACCGATAATCATATCCATTACCTTTAAAGGATCCGTCTGACTCATAACCTGCCCTACAAACTCTTTACCAAGCTTTCTATGAGCTCCCGCATAATGAGAAAAAGATTCTTCCAAACTACGAGCCATTCCCTGTAACATAACGTCTTCATAATCGGATACGTCAGCTCTTGGAATCACCTCAACTTCACATCGAATGACCTTACCATCATCCTCATATTCCATAACTCTGGCTTTCTTTGTTCCCTCTACCAGAACGCGCACCAAGCCACCCTGCATACGAATAACCTGTTTCACATTGGCAATTGTTCCAACCTCAAACACGTCATCCTTTCCAGGCTCATCTGTTTGTACATCTCGCTGAGCCACCAGAAAAATCTGCTGGTCGCCCATCATAACTTCATCCAAAGCTTCTATGGATTTCTTTCTACTCACATCAAAATGAGCAACATTTCCCGGTAATATGGTTATTCCCCGCAGTGCCACTGTGGGGAATAAAAGTCTATTTTCGTTCAAACAAATCGCTCCTTTAAGCGCTCTTCGCTTTACTGTGTTCAATCTTAGCCTCACCACCATCAACGGTTTCTCTGGTGATGATACATTTCTTAATCGTCTCGTCCGATGGCACGTGATACATCAAATCAAGCATGCTGTTCTCCATAATCGCACGCAAACCTCTTGCTCCGGTCTTACGCTCTAAGGATTTCTCAGCAATCGCTTCCAATGCACCCTCTTCAAATTCCAACTTCACACCATCCATTTCGAACAGTTTCTTGTACTGTCTGGTCAACGCATTCTTCGGCTCTGTCAAGATACGAACCAATGCCTCCTTGTCCAAGCCATGCAATGCTACTGTAAGTGGCACACGTCCGATAAACTCCGGAATCAAGCCAAACTTCACGAAATCACCCGGAAGTGCCTTTGCAAATGTCTCGCCCAAATCACGTTCCTTCTTGGACGTCACTTCCGCATTAAAACCAATGGCCTGCTTATCCAAACGTGCTTCTACAATCTTCTCTAATCCGTCAAATGCTCCGCCACAAATAAACAAAATATTGGTCGTATCAATCTGAATGAGCTCCTGCTGCGGATGCTTTCTTCCACCCTGTGGTGGCACGGATGCAACGGTACCTTCCAGAATCTTAAGAAGTGCCTGCTGTACACCTTCTCCGGATACGTCACGTGTAATCGAAACGTTCTCCGACTTCTTGGAAATCTTATCAATCTCGTCAATATAAATGATACCAAGCTGTGCCCGCTCAATATTATAATCGGCAGCCTGAATCAATTTCAACAGTATATTCTCAACGTCTTCGCCTACATAACCTGCTTCGGTCAATGCCGTAGCATCTGCGATGGCAAACGGTACGTTTAATATTCTTGCTAATGTCTGCGCCAACAAAGTCTTACCGGAACCGGTTGGTCCCAATAACAAAATATTACTCTTCTGTATCTCTACATCTTTCGAAACTTCCGATGTAACTCGCTTATAGTGGTTGTAGATACCTACAGACAATACCTTCTTAGCCTCTTCCTGACCAACCACATATTCATCCAAAAACTTCTTCATCTCTTCCGGCTTATATAGATTAATATCTAAATCCATATCTACCGGTTCCATATCGTCAAACTCATCTTCAATGATTTCTGCACAGATATCAATACAGTCATCACAGATGTATGCTCCATTGGGTCCTGCAATCAACTTTCTTGCCTGATCCTGCGTCTTCCCACAGAAGGAACATCTGATTCTATCATCACTATTCTTTCCAGCCATTTCTTACCTCTTCAAAACTAAAGCTTCCCTTTCCATCTGTAAAGATGGTTGGGACAGTGCAAAAACACACTGTCCCTTCTTAATTAATTACTTGCTTGTAATAATACTATCAATCAAACCATATTCTAACGCTTCTTGCGCAGACATATAGTTGTCACGCTCCGTATCAGCAGCAATGACATCCACCGGCTTACCGGTATTTGCTGCTAACATTTCGTTCAATTTCTTCTTAGTCTTCAAAATATTCTCTGCAGCAATCTGAATCTCGGTAGCCTGTCCTCTCGCTCCACCGGAAGGCTGATGAATCATAATCTCCGCATTTGGAAGTGCATAACGTTTACCTTTTGCACCACCGGCAAGTAAGAATGCTCCCATACTTGCTGCCATACCAATACAGATTGTAGATACATCACATTTAATATAGTGCATGGTATCATAAATTGCCAAACCGGCCGTTACCATACCACCCGGAGAATTGATATACAAATGAATATCCTTATCCGGATCCTCGGACTCAAGGAAAAGCAACTGTGCAACCACAAGGCTCGCTGTTGTTTCATTTACTTCCTCTCCAAGGAAAATAATACGATCCTTTAAAAGTCTGGAGTAAATATCATAGGAACGCTCGCCTCTGCTTGTCTGTTCAACGACATAAGGTACTAAACTCAATATTCATCCCTCCAACTATTCGTCTTTATTCTCTGCTTTCTTAGTTGTCTTCTTGGTTGTCTTCTTTGCTTTCTCTTCTCCGTCAGCTTTAACAACAACCACGTTCTTCATAATCAAATCAACGGCACCCTGAATTTCAAGATCTCTCTTAATGGACTCTTTCTCGGCATCGCCGACCATCTCTTTAATCTTGTCTAATTCCATATGGTACATTTCTGCCATCTTCTCAAGTTCTTCGTTAATCTTCTTCTCAGTAACTTTAACTTTGGCATCTTTCGCAATTGCTTCTAATACAAGACTAGCCTGAATTCTTCTTAATGCTTCCGGCTTGGTCTGCTCACGCAATGTCTCGATGGTCATGCCGGTAAACTGCATATACTGTTCCAAAGTAAGTCCCTGCTGCATCATGTTCTGAGCCATGCCCTGAATCATATCATCTACATGATAGCTAATCATAGCTTCCGGAATTTCCATCTCAGACGCATCGATAATCTTCTGAATAGCTTCATCTTCCTGTGCACGCTTAGCAGCATTCTTCTTAGCTTCTACTAATTTCTTCTTAATATCAGCCTTGTACTCTTTCAATGTATCAAATTCAGAAACATCCTGTGCAAATTCATCATCTGCCTTCGGAAGTTCTTTCACTTTAATCTCATGTACTTTTACTTTGAACATAGCCGGTTTGCCAGCAAGTTCTGTAGCATGATAATCTTCCGGGAAAGTAACATTAACTTCTACTTCTGCTCCGGTCTTCTTACCAATCAACTGATCTTCAAATGTATCAATGAAGGAATGAGATCCAATCTCTAAGCTGTGGTTCTCAGCAGAACCGCCTTCAAACTTCTTGCCATCAACATATCCTTCAAAATCAATAACTGCAATATCACCTTTCTTAATTCCTCTGTTCTCTACGGTGACAGTTCTGGCATTTGCTTCTCTTTCCTTATCAATCTCAGCATTTACATCAGCAGCTACAACAGATGTGTCAACATCCGTTACTTCTACACCCTTGTACTCGCCAAGTTTAACTTCCGGTCTTACAGCAACTTCAGCTGTGAAGATAAAAGGCTTTCCTTTCTCAATCTGTACAATGTCTACAGTTGGCTGAGAAACAATGTCCAACTTGCTTTCTTCCATAGCCTTCGGGTATTCCTGCTGCATTAAGATGTTCGCTGCATCTTCGTAAAAAATAGCTGCACCATACATCTTCTCAATCATCTGTCTCGGCACTTTACCTTTTCTAAATCCCGGAACACTGATAGACTTCTTCTGTTTCTGATAGGAAGCTTCAATTGCTTTCTCTACTTCTTCTGCGGCCACTTCAATCGTTAATCTGGCCATGTTTTTCTCTAGGTTTTCAACTTTTACGCTCATGAAAACGATATCCTCCTTATATACAGAATGCCCTGCACTCTTACAAATCTTATAAGATTCTTGAGTACCCCAAGGCATACCTCTTAAATCTTATATACACTCAAAGTTAATTATACCATAAGCTTTCTTGAAAATCTAGAACTATTTTACTTCCACGGCTCTTTTTATCGGATGAATATCTTTCCTTACAAAATAGATTCGAATCAGGCACAACACAGCGCCCACACCAAGGTAGAGCAACGCGCATACCACCGGGCCGAAAATCGCTCCAAAAAACGGCAATCCCATTCCGCTAATGGTAAATCCGTTTGACAATATGCCAAGACCCGGCGCTGCCCAGTTTTTGCCCGCACCCATAACCCAGCTAAGGTTATAACCTTTGTAGCCTTCGTAGGTTCCAAGTGCCAATCCGTATACCAACAGGAAAATTCCGACCCCAATCACCAGGCGGTTTCCATCCGGGTTGCCGGTGTTCAGATAGTTGCCAACGGAACCTCCCAATGTTGTCAGCCAGTATAAGATAGGAAAAATACCCATCAACAACATTCCTTTTAGCAAAAACAACTTATCCATATCCGTAACGCGAATATGGCGCATTTTTGCCTCCCACTGTTTCTTATCGCCTCCCAGCATGTTTTCTGACAGGTCCTCCATCTGTAGATGATTCTCTACAATGGTCTGACATATCTTCTTTGTTTCCTTAATGGTTCGCTCCTCTGCCTCCAGCATTTCTAAGCGTGTTGCTACGACATCATCCATGGAACACTCCTGCATCTTAATCTTACGAATGTCATCCACAGAAATCCCCAATAGTCGCATAACCTTGATTTTTTGTAACATGGCTACATCCTCCTTCGTGTATTCGCGATAGTTGTTGTCACCACGAAGTGGAATTAATAACTCCTTACTTTCGTAGTAACGAATGTTTGCACTTTTGACTCCTGTAAGTGCTTCTACTTCTTTGATTTTCATATCGTTTTTCTCCTCCTTGTGCCCTCAATTTACACCTTAAAGTCGCTTTAGGGTCAAGTAAAATCGCGCATTTTTCTAATTTTTATTTTCTAAACCACGCATACACGCTGTTTCTTCCTTCCATCACTTCAAAATGCAGATTTTCGCACCACGTAACTTACCACCCTTGTGGTCAATCTACTCGTAACATTTTCCCTCGGCTATTTCTACAAGTTTTCTGGCAAAAATCTCCTCACTCTCCACATGTTCCAGCGCCGACACCGCCAAAATGAAGTCATAGTTTTCCTTTGGAATCACAAAATCTTCTATCGCCTTCGCAACACCACGAATCGACATCTCCACCTTGTGTTCTTTCGCATTCTCCAAAAGCTTTTCGATTGCTATTTCCAGAAAATCCACCGTTTTGATTGGCTTTTTCAGCCACGAATCCGACTGATATAGTTTCTCATTTGTGTAGGTTGCGATATGGGATTGTTTTTCGCTTTCGCGGATTATAGTCAAAACACTGTTGTTCATGGTTCGTAGCTCCTTACCCTTCTATCTTTGTCTTTCTTCTCCCTTAAAATTCAATTTGTAGTCCCACCTTCAGCTGCGCAAGTCTTTCCCCCAGCTCTTCTTTCAAAATCCGATAAGCTCGCTCCTTCGTGCAGTGCCCTGTACAGACAAACTTCACGTCCTCGCTTTTCAAGGCTTCCGCCACAGCCCGGATTTCGGACTCCTTCTTATTAAACAGATGCATCCCGCCCTTTTGTCGTATGCGGTATCAGATGCACCCCCTCCGTCAGCCGGTAAGTACCGCTGATTTTTTCGATTCTTGCGGGATACTGTTCCTCCATTCCCTTGGGAATCCCGATGTATTTCCGAAAAATAAATTTTTTAAAATAGCAGTCCTCCGCCGTAGCCTCTCGCACATACCATTTTGCCTTCGCATTATGCGCCATAAACCCCGGTATGCCGTTGGCATGGTCGTAATGCGCGTGACTTAATACCGCGTAATCCACCTTCTCCTCCTT
>SVEW01000106.1 GCA_015057205.1 Lachnospiraceae bacterium
GCCGTTTCAATGGTCACACTGAATATCCATCCAGTCTCCTTCAATTTTGAAAACGCCACATAGGAATTCTTTGTATCGTAAACGGTCTCCACAATCCCTGTGTCAGCCCCCACAAGTGCATCCATGAATTTACTATCCGAAAAGTGATTTTTAAGAAGGGTTCTAAAGTCCTTCTTTTCCATATCCGGATGGGCAATAAAATTCTGATCCGCGTCTAGAACGAAGCAGGTTCCGGACTTTCCAACCTTTAGACCCATAACATCATCAATGATACTGGTCACCAACACATCCGATGCTACAACACCCGCAATTTTACCACTTTTATCCCGATAGGTCATAGCTGCTGTAATACATGTATTTCCATAAGTATCTTTATAGGTAGGTAGCCACACCAGCTCATCCGGCGAAGCCATGGCTGCCTGATACCAGCCACGCTGCTTCGGATCGTAATTTTCATCAAACAAATTGGAACGGGAATAACGATACGATATTCCGCTTACCGTTCCTATATAGATGTTATCAAGCATCTCATTATTTTCCAAAAAAGGAGCAAACATATACTCACAATTGGATAAAATCTTTACCTCTTTTTCAATTGCCGGCGTTCTCTTAACACCTTTCACCAAAAAATACTTGGAACACGCCACGCCGTTTTGGGTTTCGTCCGGCCTTGGCATACTTTTCCCCACGAAATTCCCATCATTTTCATAGAGACTCTGCGTATATTGCGCTGACTGTGTAACAATTCGGTTAACAGCATATAGTTCCTCATTGGCAGCCTGCGCCTGCTTGTCTACCAACTGATGCAGTGAGTCCTCCGCCTGGGATAAAAGCGACTCTTTGGTAACCTCTGATGATTTTAACCCTAATGTGATATTGGTCTGTTCAAACTCATCTACCATGGAATTCATAAAATAGTAGGATGCACCAAATACCACTAATAAAGACCCCAGTGACATAATGATGATTACCAGAAGAATTTTGATACTGATTTTCATATTTTTAAACATAGCCCGCTTCCTCCGTTATTAAGATTTTATAATGCTGCTTTTAAAATGTCTTCAATCATATCCTCATAGTCAATCCCTGCCATGGCAGCCTCCCTTGGCATAAGGCTTGCCCTCTTTAATCCCGGAACCGCATTGATTTCCAGAACATAAGGGCGCATCGTGCTTTCTTCCACCATAAAATCTACCCTCGCCACGCCTTTTGCGCCGGTAACCTGAAACACCTTCTTTGCAAGGTCGGACATTTCATCGGTAAGTGCCGGTGGAAGTTTACATTCTCCGATGCCATATTCTCCGGTAAATTTAATCATTTCATTTTTATCGTCATTAAATTTCCGCAAATCCAATCCTTCCACAACCGGTAGAACCACCAGTTTTCCATGGCTTTCGTATAATCCAACTGTATAAAAACCTCCAGAAACAAAACGCTCCAAAAAAATGGGGTTGTCAAAGTCGAATACCTTTCTAATCCGCTCAAGTTCTTCCTTATTATGTATCAGTTCAATCCCAAAACTCCCTCCCTGCGTTGGTGCCTTTGCCACAAAAGGGAATCCAAATGCCTCATAGTTATAATCTCCCGCCTCATATCTATGCCTGGTTAATATATCCCATTTTGCCGTGCTAATTCCATAATGTTCAAAAACCATTTTACAAAGAATCTTATCATTGATTAGGCAAGCAGCACGCATGTCACTTCCGGTAAACGGGATCTTCGCCTGCTCAAGAATTGCCTGCAATGAGCCGTCTCCATACCCCTTTCCCTGCACACAAACATATACCACATCTGTCTCACATTCCCGCAGGGTCTGCAAAATATCCTCGCCATATGGAATAAGTATTGCTGTATATCCTCGATTCTTTAAAGCCTGCGCAATATCCTTCGCATTTTTCTCCGAAGCTCCCCGCTCCTCTTTTGAGCCTCCATAAACCACACTTACAACCATAAAAATTAAACCTCCTGCTTCTCTGTTCGGCTCGTCAGAGCACTAAATACCATAAATGTGATTGCCATGACTGCAAACAGAATGGCAAGCACACGAATACCCATTTGGTAACCAAAGGAAATTGCCAATGCAAACACCATAGGTCCCATCATTTCCAATAATTTTTTAATAAATGATAATACGGAAAGAGATTTTGACGCCCCTAGCTTTTTAACAGCAGGCAGTGCCAAAAAGTAATTATTCTGCACGCCGAACCCGAAGCTGTCCGCGGTTCCTAAAAGCGCCGCTCCCACAAATGGCAGAATTAAGCCTGCGGCCACTCCCGGAAGGAACAGACTTGCCGCAATCATCACGTTATATGCAAAGTTAATATTCTTAAGGGCATTTTGCTTGTATCCGGCAATAAGCACCGAAAGAAACGGGCCACCATATACGATGACAAGTCCGTATAAAAGCTGGGCACGTCCCACATCCGTTATACTTCTTCCGATAGAAGAAAAATAAAGGGGCAGATAATAGCTTAAGTAAGATGCCGCAATGCAAGACGGTGCAATCATCAGCACCACAAACAGTAAGGCTACCATTTGTTGAAGACTAGCACCCCTTTTCTGCTTATATCGTTCTTGAGACGGTTCTTCCACGACCTCCTTGTGAGGAAGCAGTGCATTCTCCATCCGAATGATAAAAAGGGAGGTTAAAAGGGTCATACCTGCCGAAATAACAAATACAGCCTTGTAGCCGAATAATTCCGCAAGAATCGCGCCTAAGGAAGATCCGCAATTCATTCCGGCATAAATTCCTGTATTTAGAAGTGCGAATCCCAACAGCTGCTCCCGGTTATCCTTTCCAAAAAGAGAAAGATTCCGAAGGGTCATCCAACAAAAACCATAGCCCAATCCTACAATTGCCCTTGCCAGAATGAATAAAATCAAATTTCCGGAAAAGGCTGACAAAAGAGTTCCGGCTGCCACCATGGAAAGTCCCCAAAGAAACGGTAGTTTCCACCCTTTTTTCTCCAATATAATCGTCGTAATAAAGATTGCCGAGCAGGTAAGCAAGGTCTCTGCCGACTGTGGCAATCCTGCCGCTGCTGTCCCCGACAACCACGGGAACGGATTATCCAAAGTCTTCGTCAATATCGGAATAAAGGCAGAGGAAAGCCTTGAAGCAAAATAAAACAAAAAGGCAATCTGTCGGATATAATAAAGCGAGGAAAGCATCGGCTTTTCCTGACTGACCAATGCTCTTTTCTTAGCCATACTCCTCATGATTAACCGAATCATAAGAAGAACTGTTTCCACCGTAAAAAAAACAGAGGTTACCAGTACTGTCAGTAAATTCAAAAGAATATTTTGCATCATTTTTCTGCTGTGACCCTCATCATAATAAAACCGTATTTCCTTCCCTCTTCCAAAGGGATAGGTATACCGTGTTTTAGAAGGTTTTTTCCCCAGTATATCCTCCTTCGAAGAATACTGGGCTATTCCTTTTTCATTTACAATGGTAATCTCATATATACCGTTTGTACAAAGCTCCGGCAGACTCTGAGCCAATTTTTCTCCACTTACTTTCTCTGTTAAAGCTATATCTTTGCGGATCACCTCATATTTTTGATAATTCATAATCTGATTTCGAACAGACAGTATCTCAAAGAAAAAAGCGACCTGTATGATAATGAGCACCGTTAAAAGCATTGCGTTAATATTTACGCTCTCTAACTCTCCATCTATATTAAACACCGGTCCTTTTGCAAAAAAAACCGCCAACGCCACGCAAGATAAAATCGTAAGGATTACCAAAACTTGAATAGGAACCGACGTATACTCCGCCGGTTCATTCACATTTAATATAACCAGAAAGCCTGCCACAATCCCGATGGTAAGTACTGAACCCAAAAACAGATAGAGTCTTATCCTTTTATTATCGTTTTCCTTGTAGTGTTCCATAAACCCCCGCTCCTTAAGTTTAGTTCTCGCCTTACTTTCCTACTAAAGTGAAATCGTAATATCCACACTGTCCTTACGCACTCCAATTACGACATCCTTAGCAATACTTGCAACCACTGATTTTTCAAGCTCATCCCATTCCTCTGCCATGGGCTTCTCCTGCTGTTGTTCTAAGTTTTCCTTATAGGTTCGAAGTGACCAAATCAGCGCCTGGCTTCTGAGCGCATTTGAAGATGTCAATTCTCCCGGCATGCCACCCATAAGTCCATAATCAACAAAGCTACTACCATACTCCTGCTGTAATTCTAACGCTTCATCGAAATTCAAAAGACAATTCTCCACAATATCGCGGACTTTGCCCATAAAACCCTTTGCAAATACATTTTTACCACTCTTTGAAGCAGATAAAATTTCATTTTTCTTTTCCCGGCTCATTTCTGTTTTTACCAGTACGTGTACTTTATACTCACCCTTCTCTTCTTCAATCCAAAACTGTGCCTTAAACTCTCCGGTCATAGCCCTAACCATACCAATTGCTTCTTCGGAAAGAAGGCGCAGGTGAAGTTTTTGTTTCTTTTCTAAATTCTGATTATCAAGATAACCATCCACTTTTGCAATTGCTTTTGCTACACTTTTTTCCTGATTATCCAGGTTGATTGCATCCATTTTGTCCATACCATTCTCCTTACGTTTATTCTGAATATAACTCGAAATCTCATCCTATAATTACACAACTTTCGTCTTTCTATTATAACACATGGCTATTGTTTTGCCATAAACCGTACATACAATTCGTCCTTTTTTCACACTTTTTCTCACAACTCAGCATTACTGTTCACTCCGGATTCCGGAAATAAATATGGCTAACACGATATCACTCATGTTAGCCATCGATTCCTATAAAATTAGGTTTAAAATTATTATTTCGTTATACTACTTTCACTTTAATCTTGAAACTTACGCCATTAACCATTACGGTTACGGTTGCCTTGCCCCTCTTTAAGCCCTTGATATTGATGGTATCCACAGACTTCTTGGAGGTTACCTTGGCTACCTTTGCATTGGTGCTGGCATAATTATTATTTACGGAAGCCGCTTTTCCTGAAATTGCAACCTTTAAGTTCTTACCTCGTTTTATGGTATAGGTCTTGGAACTTACAAATTTTTTGCCTCCCACCTTGACTGTCGGACTGTTCTTAACCGTCACTTTGCAGGTAAGCTTGGTTCCATCATCCAGGGTCGCAGTAATGGTTACGGTTCCTTTCTTAAGAGCCGTAACATTTCCGTCGTTTGATACTTTCGCAATTTTCTTGTTTGAGGACGTCCATTTCTTTACATAGCCATTTGATACTACGACATAATAAAAGTCTCCTGCTGACAGTTTAATGTTCGTATCGCCAAAAATATACGGAGATTCAAACGTGACACAGACAATTTCATACCCGTCTTTATATGTAGAAAGTGTATCCGGTATCTCTTCTCCTGTCACTACCTTAACTGTCCAGTTTGCCTTCGCTGCCTCTTTTTCACCGGCATAATCAAAATCCTCATAGCCGACAGGC
Source organism: Lachnospiraceae bacterium (assembly GCA_015057205.1). Classification (GTDB taxonomy): domain Bacteria; phylum Bacillota; class Clostridia; order Lachnospirales; family Lachnospiraceae; genus XBB1006. The sequence goes on from SVEW01000106.1 coordinate 5,460, forward strand.
TTCAATGCAGTCACAAGATTCTTAATCGATTTCCACCCCAGTTCCCCATAGCTTCCCTTGCTTGCCAGATACAATTTGAACTCATTTTTATCCCCGGTATAATAGGCTGTATAATTTCCGGCAGTTGAAAAACCACTTATATGATTGTTATTCAATGCCTCAATGCCATAGTTTTTAATTACTTGATCCGTAAACCATGTGCGCTCTACAAGTTCCTTCATTTCTGTCTGATTCCACTTGCCACCGGCATACAGTCTTATGGTCTTAATGCCAAAATCTTTATCCTCAAGCTTCACATTGTAAAACTTCGTTCCAAAGTCATCCGCATTTTCAGCATTTGCATCTACCGCAAATAAATAATCCCGCACTTCACCTTTCGTAAGCGTCATTCCACAATACTCACAGATTGCCTCTGCAACATAAGGTAATATCAGCGATGGGAAATAATTACCTCCACTTGTATAACAGTAAATATTGTTATCCTTGTCAATATAAAACAGCGCTGTATGATCACCATCCGCATATTGCTCATATTCCGGCAACGGTGATTGCTTAACGGTAATAACCACAGTGCCATCCTCATTCTCTTCATAGGTTTCTGTTACTGTAGCCATCTTTGCAACTTGCTCTTTATACTCTTTGTACGCTCCATTCGTCTTTAGTTTCTCGTACACGCCCTTTAAAATGGTCCTCTGTGCCTCAGTAATCACCTGATCTGCTGCTTGAATCTTCATTGCCGGTAAACCAGGAAGCAACGTAATCACCATTATAAATGCCAGCATCATAGTCACGCTCTTTTTTACAACTGTTTTTTTCATTCTGAACCCTCCCTAATTGTTTTTGATACTCTCAATGCTACCATTCTTTCGTGACTATTCTTTGTATTTCCGTTCCCCCTTATCATCAAACAGCTGCCCCGGCAACGTTAATTTTTCCTTTGGCGCAAACTCCCTGTCGAACACTTCCACATCTTCGTCCCTCACATAATAGCCCTGTGGCGTCTGATATACGCCGGTCACATCGTCCAGATATCCTGGTTTTAACTCCTTACACAGGAAAAAGGACGCATCTGCATCTTCCGGCAAATCATGGTAACGGATTCCAAATTTGCTCGCATAATCAAATCCACTCTTTCCGTAAAAATGAATGTTTCCTTCAAACAAAACTGCTCCAAATCCCATTTCTGTGGCTTTTTCCAGGGAATAATCCAGCAACGCCTTTCCATACCCCTTACGTTTCAACTCCGGAATAATGCCAATCGGTCCCATCGTAAGCACCGGAATGGTTCTGCCATCATCCGCTTCAATGATGGTCTTCATAAACATATTTTGCCCGATTAGACGCCCATCTTCCTCCATGACAAAATCAAGTTCCGGAATAAATGCCGAATCATCTCTTAACACATGTAGGACATAATGCTCGCTGCACCCCGGACGATATACATTCCAAAAAGATTCTCTAACGAGATTCTCAACTTCTCTGTGTTCCTTCTTTTCTTCTAATCGGATTTTATAATTCTTTGTCTTCATGTTTTTATCTCCTATTCTATCTTTTTCCATCGTTCTGCAAATTCCTTTGTGATTATTCGCAGATTGTCACCTATTTCTTCCTTATTCCCTTTTGCATCAAACAACTGAATGGCCAGTTGCAACGGTGCGTAAAGCTGTATTGCAAGATTTCTTGCCCCAAATTTCTCTGCTTCCCGGTTAAGCTGTCCATTCTTCAACATCTCACGAAAAAGATTCTCCGAATACTTTACCGGACCGAAAGCCAGCACATCCTGATAAAGCTTATTCATTTCCTCGCTTCGAAACTGTTCCAATGTGATCATCCTTCGAAACAGCAACGCAAACTCATCCTCCGTCCAGTAACGATATTGGCTATTCACAAACTCACAAAAGTCCTCCAGTGAGGTCTGCGCATAACTGTTCATTTCCTCTTCATATTCTTTTTCCGGCACATGGTTATCTGCAGCCTGCTTTCCATCCTTTTCAAACATTTTTTGAATAATACTATCAAAAATTTCCTGTTTACTTTGATAGTGGCGATACAGCGCGCCTTTTGTGATACCAAGCTCATTTGCAATCATGCTGGTAGACACCGCTTCAAACCCACGCTCCGCAAATAGTTTTAATGCGGTTAGCATGATTTCTTCCTTATTTGTTTTCATTTACCCCTTCCTTTCTTCTGCATTTATTCGTATAAATAAACGACCGTTCACTTTAATTGTAAACAGTCATTTACTTTTTGTCAAGTTCTTTTACCCAACTTCTAAAAACATCTTAGTAAGCCTACCGCCGCCCTACTTTTAACGATAGTTTTTTCTACCACTAGTTTCATGATTTTCACATTTTTAGCGGTAGGCTTTTTAATGCCCCCTTCTTTTCCTACCTCTGGTGTAAGGATTTCCTCATTTTAGCGGTAGGCTTTTTCTATACCCCCTTCTTCTCCTACCTCTGCTTTGACAACTTTCATATTCCAGCGGTAGGGATTTTCCTATTTCACATCTGTACTCTACCTCTACTTTAGTATCTTCCCTTTTCCAGCGGTAGG
>SVEW01000107.1 GCA_015057205.1 Lachnospiraceae bacterium
GCCTCCCAAACTCCCCAGCGGTAGCTCCACTCTCTCCATGACGGATTCTCTACCCCTGTTTTCGCCTCTCAAGCTATACAGCGGTACCCCATAACCCTTCCAGCCTAAATCTCTACCCCTGTTTTCACACCCCAAACTCCCCAGCGGTAGCTTCACAATCTCCATGCCGGATTCTCTACCCCTGTTTTCACTTCTCAAACTCCCCAGCGGTACCCCATGACCCTTCCAGCCTAAATCTCTACCTCTGTTTTCGCCTCTCAAACTCCCCAGCGGTACCCCATGACCCTTCCAGCCTAAATCTCTACCCCTGTTTTCACTTCCCATACTCCCCAGCGGTAGCTTCACTCTCTCCATGCCGGAATCTCTACCTCTTTTTTCGCCTTTCAAACCATACAGCGGTACCCCATGACCATTCCAGCCGGAATCTCTACCTCTTTTTTCGCCTCTCAAACTCCCCAGCGGTAGCTCACTCTCGCAAAGCCTGCACCCCTACTAGAATCCCCGCCATTACATAACTTCTCCAATAAAGAGTGCCCCCGCCCCGGCGTCAACGCCGGGGGCGGGGGCAGGTATCCGCAATATCAACTTTTCAAGTTCAACACTCTGTACTCCGCAAGCTCCCACGCCTGCGCCAGCGCGCAAGCGCGCAGGCGCAATGTTGGAGACTCCGAAGGAAAATACTTCGTGGTCATCACTTCTTCGCCATCATTCATAAACAGCTCAACACTGCAGCGATCAACGAAAACCCTTAAGTTCGAGAGTTTACCGGAAGCCAGACGCAGGCGACGTTCGTCGCGTCCATAGCCTACTGCATCCTTCGTAAATATCAAGCGACACGTCGCCAGCGTCGCATCATAGACAAACGTCAGGCCATCGCAGAAATCAATTTCTACAAAAGGCCCTTCTATATCCGAAAGCAGCAACTCATAGCCGCATTCCATCGTCCGCTCCATGCACTTTCCTTCCAGTCGAGACGCAAAAAGTAAACCAACACGAAGAGCGGAAAGCTCCGGAAGGGGCGTTTGGCGAATCCGTCCGGTTGTATCATCCACCGATAATTGCCGCGGAAGCGTCAACATATGCTGCCACCCTTCTTCAATCGTCGGGTCATGATCATATGGAGCATCCGGAACGCCCATCCAGCCAAGCAGAATGCGACGGCCTTGCTCGTCCTCGTAAGTCTGTGGCGCATAGAAATCAAATCCATAATCCCACTCGTAGAAATCACCAAGAGAAATATTCTCCGCAGTGTTCCACTTTCCCAGGGCAAAATAGCCGGACTGGTACACATTCTGATTACAAAACTCCTCCGATGCAAGGCCCTGAGGCGACACGGAAAGAAAGGCCTTTCCGGACATCCAGAACAAGTCCGGACATTCCCACATATAGCCAAACTCCGGTTTATGGATTGCCCGTTCAAATTCCCAACGCCGCAAATCCATTGACGAAAACAAAAGCACACAGCCTTCATCCGCAAGCGTTCGCGCACCTTGAACCATATAATACCGCCCCTGATGTAAAAAAACCTTTGGATCCCGTACATGACAGGAAAGATTCCCCGGATAATCTCCATTTCTCATCAAGCACTCTTTAGGGCCAGCCGCAACGCCATCCGGCGATATCACCAGCATGGTATTGGCCTCCCGTCCGGAGTGCACATAATCATGTTCTCCGACATGTTTCACATTGCCGGTATAAAACAAATACATTTGTTCATCCTTAACATAGGCGCACCCCGAATACACTCCGTTTCGGTCCCACTTCGTATCCGGTTCCAAAAACGTTCCGGTAAACCTATAAGTCACAAAATCCTTTGTCTCATAATGTCCCCAACATTTATTTCCCCCGCGCGGGTCATCCGGAGAATATTGAAAAAATATGTGATGAACCCCGGAAAGCTGACATAATCCATTCGGATCATTCAGCCATCCGGCCATCGGTCCCAGATGAAACGCAGGATAATAACGTCTCTCTTTATTCATGAAAAATCTCCCTCTGTTCTTAGTGAGCCTTCATTAACTCCTCGCCACACTGAACATAACCGGTCTTATCACAAGAAATCGCATCAAACGCATCCACATTATTAATAATAACCGGTGTCGTAAGCGGATACTTCTTCTTACGAATTGCATCCAAATCAAATGTCAAAAGCGTCTGTCCCGCTTTTACTTTGTCCCCCGGTTTCACATGCGTAGTAAAGTACTCACCCTTTAATTCCACCGTATTCAATCCAACATGAATCAAAAGCTCAATACCGCCATCACTCACAAGCCCCAGCGCATGCTTCGTATCAAACACCATCTTTACTTCTCCATCAAACGGTGCCACAACCTTACCCTCTGCCGGAAGAATCGCAACTCCTTTTCCAAGAGAACCGCTTGCAAATGTTTTGTCCTCCACATCTGCAAGAGAAATAACCTCACCCGTCATAGGAGCAAGCACGACGTCCCCCTTTTCCTTTGTATGTTCTTCCACATTTGCAGACGCTTGCTGCTCATCGTGATACAGTGCCCAGGAGCAGACAAAAGCAACCACCGTCGCTGTTACAAAAGTCAACAAATATCCCACAAAACTATTGGTCGTAATCAAGAAACCAAACACACCAGTAACACCATTTGCAGTAGCATATACCTTTGTAATCGCTGCCACAGCCGCACCGGCCGCACCACCAATCATACCTGCAATAAACGGTTTTCCAAAACGGACATTCACACCAAAAATTGCCGGTTCCGTAATTCCAAGAAAAGCAGATAACGATGCAGGAAGAGCCATGGACTTAGTCTTTGCATTTTTGGTCTTAATACCCACTGCCAACGCAGCCGCACCCTGTGCCACATTTGCCGCAGTTGCAATCGGCATCCACACGTTCATACCATTATCAGCAAGCATCATCATCTCAATCGCATTATACATATGATGCACACCGGCAACAACCGTCGGTGCATACACACCACCCATAAGAAAGGCACCTACTCCAAAAGGAATGGCAATCAACATCTGTGCTCCGGATAACACCCAGGTCTCAACCTGTGCAAATACCGGTCCAATAATGGTCATGGCAAAAAATCCTGCTACCAAAACGGAACACAATGGAGTAACAAAAATATCAAACATCTCCGGCACTTTCTTATGCAGCCATTTCTCAACGGTTGCCATCAACCAAACTGCAATAATAACCGGAATAACATGTCCCTGGTAACCCACGTTCGCAATGTTCCAGCTACCAAACCAGGACCACATTGTCTCTGTCTCAGCGCCACTGGCCACGCTCCAGGCATTGACCAGATTCGGGTGAATCATCAACATACCGATAACCGCACCCAGGAAAATATTTCCGCCAAAAATCTTCGCAGCTGAAATCGCAATCAGAATTGGCAGGAATGTCAACGCCGTATTGGAAAACATATTCAACAAGTTATAAATCTGAGAATCTGCCATGGACGGATTCAACTGAACCAGTCCTCCAAGAAGTCCGCAAAGCAAACCTGTCGCAACAATCGCCGGAATAATCGGAACAAAAATATCTCCCAACGTCTTAATCGCACGCTTCCACCATACAGCTTTGCTGGCTGCTGCCTGTTTCACCTCATCTTTAGTAGCAGCAGAAATACCTGCAATATCAATAAACTCATCGTACACCTTATTGACAGTTCCGGTTCCGATAATAATCTGCAGCTGCCCCTGTGCATCGAACACTCCCTTAACGCCATCAATATTTTCCAACGCCTTCACATCCACCTTGCCATTGTCTCCAATAACCAGACGCAAGCGTGTCGCGCAGTGTGCGGCCGAAATCAAATTCTCTTTGCCGCCAATTTTTTCATAGATTGCTTTCGCACAATTCCTATAATCCATGGTTACCTCCCTTACACGTTTGTTTCACATTGTTGTGAAATCGATTTCAGTTATGTTTTCATTATAGCGACACCTGTCTTTTTTGTAAATAATCGAAACAGACGATTTCCCAACCATTTTTTTAGTAATTTTCACCAACCCCTTTCCAAATGAGCACATTTTTTGTATAATAGTGTTGAAATCGTTTTCACATTATTGGAGATATTGAACAAGGAGTTATACCCTATGAACATAAGTGAAATTGCAAAATTAGCCGGGGTTTCTCCGGCATCGGTATCCCGCTACCTTAATAACGGATACCTTAGTCAGGAAAAAAGGGAGCGCATCGCTAAGGTCATCAAAGAGACCGGCTACACCCCCTCTTCCCAGGCCCAGATGCTTCGCACCCGGAAAACGAAGCTCATTGGCGTAATTATTCCAAAGATTGATTCCAGCTCCATCTCACAGGTAGTTGCCGGAATCAGTTCGGTTTTGGCGGAAAAAGGCTACCAGATGCTACTGGCCAATACCGAGAATAACACAGCCAAAGAATTAGATTATATCCATATTTTTGCCCAAAACATGGTAGACGGACTGATTCTGTTAGGAACTGAGCTAACTCATAAACATCGCCAGCTATTAAAAGAAATTCCTTTGCCTGTAATCATTCTCGGGCAGCACACAGCAGACTTTTCCTGCGTGTACCATGATGATTACGGCGCTGCTTGTACTATAACCCAGGCATTGCTTGATAAAGGATACCGGGACATCGCTTTTTTAGGCGTTACGCCCAAGGATAAAGCCGTAGGGCAAGACCGACTGCAGGGCTTTTTGGACACCATGCAAAAGGCCGGTCTAACCGTTTCCGATAACCGATTGACTGTTGGCAGCTTTTCTGTTGAAAACGGATACAACGGCGCCTCAAAGCAGATAAATGAAACGGCCTGCCCGGATGCCATTTTATGCGCCACAGACACCATTGCCTTTGGTGCCATGAAAGCATTGCAGGAAAAGGGTTACCGCATTCCGGAGGACATAGCGCTTGCAGGTTTTGGAGATAGTGCCCCTTCTTCCATTTTGACACCGTCTCTTACCACCATTCACTTTTTGTACAGAGAAAGCGGTATTGACGGCGCAAAAGCGTTATTCGAACGCATCGATAACCCGAATGCATCACTCCATGCACAAAAGCTTGGGAGCTCCCTGATTCTTCGTGAATCCATATAGTTAAAAACCGCAGCCTACGAGTTCACGTAAGCCGCGGTTTTCTTTTTTATTATTATAACAAAATGAAAGGAGAGAATTGATTAAAATAATAATCCTTTTGTCTTAATGGTAACTTCTTTGGAGAATGCTCCGTAAACTTTCTTACCATTGACAGTCTTATACGCTCTTACCTTATAGGTAAAGGTCTTGTTCTTCTTAAGAGAAGGCAAATCAATTACGAATGTACCACTGGTACGCTCGATCATCTCATAGCTATCGCCCTTTTCCATACGGTAAACTTCGTATCCGGTTGCACCTTTTACTTTCTTCCAGCTGATGCTGTAGAATTTAATAAGGTGACGGTCTACACTAAGTCCGGTAACCTGTCCAAGCTCTTCTGCTTTCTTAGCAGATACAGCGCTCATAACGTTGGATTCCGGAGCTTCTGTCTCTTCATTGTAAGCCACTACCTTGTATGCATAGGTAGAACCTACTTTGTCAGCCTTCTTGTCTACGTATTTGGTTTCAGTTACGTCTGCAACCTGTGCAAAAGCACCACCATCTACAGAACGAAGAACTTTGTAGTTCGTTGCTCCTTCAACAGCTTCGAAGGTAACGGTCATTTCTTTAATTGCTGTGTTTTCAACTTTGGTAACCTTAGCAGCCTTCAATAATCCGATTTCGGATACCGCGCTTACTTCGTTGGATTCCGGTGCAGTCTCTTTGTCGTTAAATGCTACTACCTTATAGGTATAGGTTGCACCAAGTTTCTTAGCGGTCTTATCTACATAGGTAACGTCTTCCGTGTCGCCTAAAAGCGTATATTCACCGTTTCCAACTTTACCATATACATGATATCCGGTTGCACGAACTACCGGCTCAAAAGCAATGGTCATAGTGTACTTATCGGTATTCTTAACGCTTGTAATGGTCGTTGCCTCCATTGGCAATACCTTTTCAGAGATAGCGCTAATCATGTTAGACGGTTCAGCTGTTACTTCATCGTTATATGCAACAACGCAGTATGTATAAGCAGCACCTGTCTGGGTAGCAGTTGTATCAACGTATGTAGTCTCTGTTACATCTGCAATTGGAACCAGGAGTCCTGCATCAACTGCACGATATACCTTGTATCCGGTTGCGTTTTCAACTGCTGTGAATTTCAGTGTCATTTCGCCAACACCTGTATTTTCAACACTCTCTAATGTTGTTGCTGCAAGGGTTGGGGTTTCTGTTTCTGCAGGAATTTCAACGTGTACTTCGTTAGATGGTTTGCTGAAGACGCTACCTGCTCCTTCTGCTTCAATGCGGTAGGAATAAGTATGTCCAGCTTCTAACTCCCACTTATCTTCCCATGGGCTATTGTCTGCTTTTGCCCACTCTTTAAGTCTCTCTTCGTCGTCAACAGCACGGAAGATGTTGTAACGCAAAGCATTTTCAACTTCTGTAAACTCAAGAACGATCTTCTTGTTCTCTGCATCATAGTAAGCATTGGTAATGGTTGGAGCTTTTACTGCACCAATCTCATTCTCGCAAGCGATGATGTTGGATGGCTCACTCTTCAAACCACTCCATTTGTAAGCAACAACATAGTATCTGTAAGTTCTGCCTAAGTATTTTGCACTCTTATCAACATACTTCGTAGCGGATGTGGAATCAACCATTATGAAGTCTTCTACATCAGCATCATCATCGGTTGTATAGTATACCCAGTATCCATTTGCGCCGTCAACCTTTTCCCAGGTGATGGTCATTTCTTTCTTCTTGGTATTGGTTACAGAAGTAAGAACCGGTGCTTCTAAAACATTTTCCTGTGGTTTCTCGATTTCGGAAACACAGCTCATTTCGTTAGAAGACGGAGCGGTTTGTGTCTCGTTGTACGCATTTACATAATAGGTATAAAGCTCTCCAACCTTAGTTGCAGTTGTGTCCGTATAGGAAGTAGAAGTTGTATTATCTAAATATTCAAATTTACCTTCTCCTTCTCCAACCTTACGGTAAATTGCATAGCTTGTTGCGCCTTTAACTTCTTTGTATTCCAAGCGAATCTTTCCGTAGCTAACATTCTTTGCACTCAAAAGCGTTGTAGCTTCCAATTCTTTTGGCTCTTCCGGATTGGTTTCATCCATTTCGGAAACAGCGCTCATTACGTTGGATTCTTTGGAACGAAGGTTGTCATTGAATGCTACCAGCTTGTATGCATAGGTAGAACCTTTCTTGGTTGCATTCTTATCTACATAGTATGTACGGTTTCTGGATACTCCGATGTTCTCGAATTCTCCATTATCTACGGAACGATATACATCGTATCCGGTTGCATCTTTTACAGTATTGTAAGAGATGGTCATTTCACCAACACCGGTATTTTCTACCTTTGTGATGGTTGGTGTTTCTAACTCTGTTGGTTCTTCCGGATCCGGATTTTCAATATCCTCCGGCTTAGTAGACAGATAAACTCTCTGTTTCTGATAATTTCCGGCAAAGTCAAATGCCTGCATTACGAAGTTGTCTTTAATACCTTTCTTCTGTAACTCAGCAGTTGTACCAAGATCAACAACGATTTCTCTTTCATCAGCACCAACTTCATCTCTGTAGTCAAATGCGATAGAAGCAAATGCATAATCATCATACCAGTCAGAATCCTTTAACAATGCAACACCTGAAAGTCCAAGGTTGTCTTTTACGCTGATTCTTAAGTAACGATGTCCGTTATCTTCATA
>SVEW01000108.1 GCA_015057205.1 Lachnospiraceae bacterium
ACCAGCGTTCGTTTAAAAAGCGATTTTACCACTGTCAAGTTCATGCTGTTATCGTCCACCACAAGAATCCTTACTTCCGGTGCAATAAAGGAACGCTCTTCGTTCAGGGCGATTTCCTGGGCATCTCCCAATTTCAACTCCAAATCAAACCAAAATACACTACCGATTTCGTATTCACTTTTTACCTTGATTTCCGAGCCCATCATCTCTGCCAATTTACTGGAAATCGCAAGTCCAAGTCCCGTTCCTTCAATGCTTCGGTTACGAATGATGTCGGCACGCTCAAAGCTTTCAAAGATTTTTTCCTGATCCTCTTCGGAAATACCGCTTCCCGTATCCGATACTTCAAAATGAATCACCGTGCTATCTTCCATTTCCTGAATTGGCTGAATGGAAAAAACAATGGTTCCGGCCTTCGTGTATTTTACCGCATTGGATAAAAGATTGGACAGAATCTGCGACAGTTTCTGCATATCGCCGTGCACGTAGGCAGGCGTTTTTTTATCCAAATCCAGAACAAATTCCAAACCTTTCTTATCGGCTTCGTTCTCAAAAAATGCCCCTAACCCATACATCATTTCCAGCAAATTGAAATCCGCGTAAAACAGATTTTCTTTTCCCATGTCAATACGGGACAAATCTAAAAACTGATTTACCATAAACAAAAGATGCTGTCCGGCATTTTCTACGTTTTTGGCATATTCTTTAATCTGGGTATTTTCGCACTCACGCAATATCATTTCGTTCATTCCAAGCAACATGTTAATGGGCGTTCGAATTTCATGGCTGATATTTGCCAGCAATTCGCTTTTTGCCTGGCTGGATTCCGATGCCACTTTCTGTTGCTTACGATATTCCCAGATATACATCATGAAAATCACACCCAGTCCGAAACTGGAAATCAAAATTCCCGATAGCTGATCGATAAACTGGCTTCTTGGCGAATCATATGCCTCCACCAATTCCGGATGTATATAGGATATGTAGCATACAGCACTATAGAAAGCAATCTGTAATCCAGTCATAACAATTAGCAGCCATCCCCGGTACATCATCAATGTAAATACAATACCAAAGGTAAAAAAATACGGATTCGCACCGTTCATTCCGCCACCTTCGAAAAACAGCCACGCAAACAATCCCATAAAGATGGTTACCGACGTAATCAGATAGCCTAACGTGTAACGCTTCGTGGCATGCACAAACCATATTAGCGCCAAACTGGCTAGCATGGCCACTGCATTGATTATGGCACTTTGGTAATCCTGTATGGTGATAATCGCCTGTATGGCCCCCACCAAACTTACCAGAATCCCGCCGGTTCCTAGTAATTTAAAAAACGTGATGTCTAATTCTTTTTCATTTGTATAAAAATCCAGTATTTTCTTTTTTATCCGTTTCATTGTCGTCTACTTACGAAGAAAAATACTTCCTACTTTTCCGTTTTTTACATTTGCTTCTTCAGTTACGTTATCAAAATCTCCCTCGGTATCCGAAATGATGTCAATTATTTTTCCATCTTTTTTGTAGGATACCACTGCACTGGCGGTACCATGAGCAAAGGTTACCTCATGAAATTTCCATCCATCGCTTTTCAACTTATCGGATGCTTTCTTCATGGTGTTGCCCACCTTGACACCTTCTACATAATACTGCTTGCCGCCATAATAGATTTCCGTAATCTTGTGGCTTGTCTTATTCAGTGTGTAAAACGGTCCCGGCATGGAACCATCTATAGAGCTGTCTTTTTTCATATTAAATGGAACATATTTCAAAACATTCTCTATTTTCTTACCAAATCCATCCGCCAAATCCCAATTCTTCTTGCTAAAAAGAGTTTTCTTTTCCGCAGCACTGTATTCCTTGCCCTTTAAATCCGTTAACTTCTTTACGCCTCTTACGTAGTTATTGTATACAGACGCTTTAACGTTTTTTCCGTTTTTCTTATAAACCTGCTTATTCTTGCTATAGGTTACCACTTTCTTTAATTTGTTTTTTGAAATCTTGTAGGTGGTATAGGTTTCTGCCTTAGCTGAACCGGATGTTGCCACCACAATTTGTTTTTTCTTACTGTTTTTCTTAAAAGCAATAACCTTGTTAAATGTTTTTAACCGTGTTATCGCACCCAAACTCTTATCATAGCCATACACGTCCACGCTAATTTTTTCACCCGACGCATACCCGATAAACATTTCCTTGTAGCCATCTCTGTCTACATCATACAATTGATACTGTGCCAGCTTCGCATTCTCTCCCTTTGGGTTAAAGGCAGCCTTTGATACTGTCCCTCCTGCAAAACTTGACATCACCAAAGATGCGGCAAGCATCCCCGCCATCCAATTCTTCTTACTTCTCATAGTAGCTTCCTCCTATTTTTTGCTGGGTTCAAGCCCCGATTTTTTGTTACCTTTTCTCCTCTCGGTCACAGAGCAATATCCTCTTCCTTCTGACCGAGAAAAATGGCATTTTACGCGTCGTATCGGTCACAGCGTTGTTCAAATGCTCCTGTGACCGAGGATTTCCCGCCTTTTTGCCAAATCAACGGTCACAGACACATGCCCATTTCTCCCTGACCGAATTTCCCATTATGATGGGCAAAATATCGGTCACTGGTCTTTCGCAGCTTGCCTGTGACCGATACGCCAAGATTCAGGCACTTCCATACTTTCATTGTATAAGTTTTACAAAAAATGTGCAAGTACAAAACGGTACCAGACATTACTGCCCGGTACCGTTTCTTTCATTATTCTCAATTATCTTTGATAATAAATCATTTAATTTATCGTGTCGGTCTTGTATCATCTTTCGATAGTAAACACCAACCAATACTAAGGGTTCCTTGTCAGAAACCAATGCCTTGTTTCCGTTTCCAAAGTCTACCTCTACCCAATTCTCGGTGTCATAGTCATACAGTCCAATAGAAAAATCCTCTTGTGGATCAGGCAAAAAACACGCAACAACCTGCTCACTCTCCGCCTTGCTTAATTTGATTTTCCTTCCTTCATATGTTACAGTGATTTGCTTTGCGCATCCCGAAATAATCATTTTACCCGGCTTCTTTGAATGTATTTTTGACCATACACTACCTACAATGGCGATGCAAATAATGCAAACAGCAACTAAGAACTTAACTTTGCTTTTCAAATCAACTATTTAATTCCTTTTTTACTGCAAACCTCATCAATCAACTTATCATCCGCAACATACGGAATGGTGATGTGGTCTGTTCCATTGGTAATCTTATTGTATTCTGCCACAGTTTCCATAGAGTGCTCATTTCTAGCCCAGTTTCTTCTGGAAACACCTATCATAGTATCCCACGGAATGGCTTTCTTTAAGATTTCATCTACACGCTCGCTTCCGTCAAGTACAAGACCAAATCCACCGTTGATACCTTTGCTGATACCAACACCGCCACCATTGTGAAGTGCGATTAAGCTCATGCCGCGGGCTGCGTTACCGGCATAGCACTGAACTGCCATATCTGCGGTAATGTTGGATCCATCATAGATGTTACTTGTCTCACGGTATGGAGAATCAGTTCCGCCGGTATCATGATGGTCACGACCAAGCATAACCGGTCCAATTTCGCCGTTACGTACCATTTCATTGAAACGAAGGGCAATATCTCTTCTTCCGTAAGCATCCTGGTAAAGAATACGGCACTGTGTACCAACAACCAATTTGTTTTTCTCTGCATCACGGATCCAAATGTAGTTATCTCTATCCTGACCACGACGATTCGGATCGATGACATCCATAGCTGCCTGGTCTGTTTTGTGCAAGTCTTCCGGCTTGCCGGACAAACAGCACCAACGGAATGGTCCATATCCGTAATCAAATAACATTGGTCCCATAATGTCTTCTACATAAGATGGGAAAATAAATCCTTCGGAGGTATCCTTTCCGTTCTTGGAAATGTCTTTTGCACCGGCATCAAAGCATGCCTTCATAAATGCATTTCCGTAATCAAAGAAATAGGTTCCTCTTTCGGTCAACTGTTTTACCAAATGGAAATGCTTAATCAAGGATTCATTTACCAATTTAATGAATTTTTCCTTGTCCGTTCTTAATAACTCGGTTCTTTCCTCGAAACTGATTCCCTGCGGGCAATATCCTCCATCGTATGGCACGTGGCAGGATGTCTGGTCGGACAAAAGGTCGATATGTACGTTATTGTCAACCGCATACTGCAAAAGATCCACTACGTTACCATGATAAGCAATGGAGATACTCTCCTTCTTATCCATATATTCTTTTGCTTTTGCAAAAGACTCTTCCGGTGTTTCACAAATGAGAGATACCCATCCCTGATTGTGTCTGGTTTCAATACGGGACATGTCAACTTCAGCAACGATACCAACACCGTTAGCGATTTCGATTGCTTTTGGCTGTGCACCACTCATACCGCCAAGACCGGAGGTTACGAATAAGTGTCCTCTTAAATCACCGTCTGCCGGAATGCCTAATTTCAAACGTCCAGCATTCAAAATAGTATTAAAGGTTCCATGTACGATACCCTGTGGTCCAATGTACATCCAACCGCCGGCGGTCATCTGACCGTAACTGGAGCAACCCATAGCAGTTGCTTTTGCCCAATCCTCCGGATTGTCATGCATACCAACCATCAAACCATTGGTGATGGTCACACGTGGGCTGGTCTTATGAGAACGGAAAAGTCCCAATGGGTTTCCGGACATAACAACTAACGTCTGCTCATCGGTTAACTGCTCCAAATATTTTTTAATCAACTGATACTGCATCCAGTTCTGGCACACCTGACCGGTCTCGCCGTAGGTTACCAACTCGTATGGATATAAGGCTACCGCATGATCTAAGTTGTTGTCAATCATGACCTGGAATGCTTTACCTTCGATACAGTTTCCCTTGTACTCATCGATTGGTTTGCCGTAGATTTTCTCCTTCGGCATGAAACGATATCCGTAGATACGTCCTCTGGTCAAAAGCTCGTCCAAAAATTCCGGTGCTAACTGCTCATGCAAAGATTCCGGAACGTAACGAAGGGCGTTCTTTACGGCCAATTTAATCTCTCTATCGGTTAAGGTTAATTCTCTTTTTGGTGCACGACGTACGTTTGGGTCAAAGGTCGGATACTCCGGTAATACGTCGTCTAATTTTATAGTCATTGCTTCTGCAATCTGCTGATTTGTAAGCATCTTTTTTCCTCCTAAATATTCCGCTTTCTATGTATAAATCTAGAATTTAATCTCGCCGGCTTTGCCCTCTACAGCACTTAATAAGTCACCGCTGATAATGGTGTTTTCGCAGTTGTTAATGTCTTCATAAAGTGGTCTGTCGTCTTCTAACTTCGGACATACCTTACGAATGGTTTCGTATGCCGGTTTGGTTCCAAGTCCTAAGCCCTTGTCTCCGCGAAGGTCAATGGCCTGACATGCACACATAAGCTCCATTGCTAATACGCGGCGTACATTTTTCATTATGTTGTTTGCTTTTCTTGCTGCGATGGTTCCCATACTTACGTGGTCTTCCTGGTTCGCAGAAGATGGGATGCTGTCTACGGATGCCGGATGTGCAAGCACCTTATTCTCAGATACCAATGCGGCTGCAGAATACTGTACAATCATGAATCCGGAGTTTAATCCGCCGTTTTCTACAAGGAATGCCGGAAGTCCGGATAATGCCGGATTTACCAGACGCTCTAAACGACGCTCGGAAACATTGGCAATCTCGGATAATGCAATTCCTAAAAAGTCAAAGGACAATGCCATTGGCTGTCCGTGGAAGTTTCCACCGGAAATTCCTTCCATGGTGTCTGCAAAAATAATTGGGTTGTCCGTTACGGAGTTCATTTCAATTTCGATCTGCTCTTTTACATAATTGATGGCATCCTTGCTGGCGCCATGAATCTGTGGTGCACAACGTAAGGAATAAGCATCCTGCACTTTGATTTCACCCTGCTTGGTGGTGTTTTTGCTTCCCTCTAATAAATGATTGATGATTGCTGCGGAATCCATCTGCCCCTGATGCGGTCTTACGGTATGCATTCTTGGCTGTAACGCATCTGTTACACCGTTTTGTGCTTCAAAGCTAAGTGCTGCAGCTACGTCAGCCACTTTTACAAGCTCTAATGCATCAATCATGGTTAATGCACCAACAGCATTCATTGCCTGAGTTCCGTTGATTAAAGCAAGTCCTTCTTTTTCAGTTAATTCAATTGGTGTAATGCCGGCTTTTTTCATGGCGTCTTCGCCGCTCATGACTTCCCCATTGTACTCGGCAATTCCCAGTCCTAACATCGGCAGAACCATGTGAGAAAGTGGAGCTAAATCACCACTTGCTCCAAGGGATCCTTTTTCCGGAATTACCGGAATAACGCCCTTGTTAATCATGGCAATGAGTGTCTCTACGGTCTCCATACGAACACCGGAGAATCCTTTTGCAAGGTTGTTTACACGAAGTAACATGATGGTCTTGCTTACTTCAGATGGGAACGGATCTCCCGCACCAACAGCATGGGTAACTATTAAGTTCTTCTGCAATAACTTCGACTCCTCGGTAGCAATCACCGTATTACAAAAGCTTCCAAATCCGGTTGTTACACCATATACCACTTTTTTCTGTTCAATGATATCATCTACCACTTTTCTACTGCGCGCAATGTTCTCTTTCGCTTCAGCAGATAATTCCACGGTTGCGCCTTCTCTCGCAACAGCACGAACCTGTTCCAAAGTTAAATCTTTTCCAGTAATTATAACTTTCATATTTATCTCCTTTACTATACTAAAGTGTTACAACACAAAAGCGAAATATACAAAAAGTGGATAGCCAATAAACTATCCACTAATCATAACTCTATGAAATTTGCCCGATGCAGTTCCAACAATCCCCTTCATAATACCCTCCGGCAATACTTCTCGCTTTATGAAGATATTATACCATAAAGACACAGAATTGTCACTCTTTTTTTACAGAAACTCACGAATTACTTGAATTTCATCCGTATCATACTCTATCCAGTATAATTTTTCGTTTTCCGTAAGATTTTTCGCTAAAGTATCATAATCAGACGCTTTCGGAAGTTCTTTTGCATTCAAATCGTATGTAGCTAATTCCAAAACTTCTTTTGCCATCTTTTTGCCATTTTCGTCATCACTTGCACATGTATAGGCTTCTGATACATCGGGGAAATAAATAGAAATACCATAATCAATTTTATCTTTTTCGTCGTAATTAAATACTGCCCAATAACCTATTTTCACAGTCTTTCACGTTCCAAATTAGCAAGTTCTTTCTTATCTTTATATGTGGTTTTGCTACACCGCATCATCTCTCTCCAACTTCCGCTGAATTAACGTCGTTCCCGTTAATAATAACACACTTCCGATAATCAGAAGCGTCGACAATGCATTCACATCCGGGGAGATGCCTTTCTTCACCATACTTAAAATTCGAAGTGGCAAAATCTGACTATCCACGCCTGCGGTAAAGAAGCTTACCACTACGTCATCCAATGACAGCGTCAACGCCAACATGGCACCGGATAAAACACCCGGCATAATCATAGGGAGTGTTACCCTGAAAAACGTGCGAAACTCGTTGGCTCCTAAGTCTCTTGCCGCCTCCTCGATACTACGGTCAAAACCTGCAATACGGGATCGCACCGTAATCACCACAAAGGGCATGGAGAAGGTAACGTGGGAAATAATCAGTGTCACTATATTCATAGTAATATTTAACGATGAAAACAAAATTAACATCGCAATGGCAAA
>SVEW01000109.1 GCA_015057205.1 Lachnospiraceae bacterium
TCAAAGCCATCATTTTGGGGATGAAAAAGGGGGCCTCGCCCAGATGATTTAATCATCTAGTGCGACAGCCCCTTTTTAATGCTTCCGCAATATGTTCAACATTGCTGCTTCCTATGTTTACAATATCCACTCCATCCAAGGCAAACTGCAGCATTTCCGAGGCGGTATGCCTGGTAAAACCATCTCCCATGGCGTAGGGCATACTGCCGACTACCGTAAGACCCAAGGCATGACAGGCTTCAGTCATGGAGAAGGACTGACCGGCAACGGTCTGGATTTTATGGGTAAAAGCACCCGGATAAAAAATGCTGTAAGGCAGCTGCACAAAGCGAAAACCGTCCCCGGCTTTTCTGGCAAGTGCTACTATTTTTTCCAGAGAAAAATTCCACTTCGGCTCCTCCGGTTCCATGGTGGTAAATTCCAGAGCCAGACCGTAGGAACGAAGCTTACCGGCGGCGATTTTGCCCTCGTACCATGCAAATAAGTCTTCCATCTGTTGGTAAAAACTATCGTTGGCGCAGTTGGCAAAAGTGATTTCCGGAATGTGGATGTAGTGAACGTCTAAGGTTTCCAGTTGCAGGTTTCGAAGTGATTTTTCAAAAGCGATTTCAAAGTGCTTCGGATTCAACGTCTGGTACAATCCGTCGGCTTCAGCATAATCGCTCCAGGCAACTCCGGCAGGCTCTAAAACCTCTTCAAAATATTTTTTCGGATTGCGTTTTTCCGTAATGTCCCCAAAAAGCAGACCTGCTTTGGAGACAACACAAACGTCTTCCCGCCTGCACTTTCCGGTGCGGAATAATTCCGCAAGGGCGACGCCCACATCCTTTTCTGCCAGGTTGCCCCGATAATTGATGGCGGTATCCACAATGTTCATGCCGTGGCAAAGTGCGTAGCGGATGGCCTCCTGCTGCTTCTGACAGAATTCCGGGGTAACGTCCCCCAGATGGGTGCCCAGTCCAAGTCTGCTGAATTCTCTTTGAAAAAATCCCTTTGTCATAGTCTTCCCTCCTAAATTTTTGTAAATAGTTAATTGCGAAACTGCTCATGCGGCATTCGCTGCAGAGCAGTTTCGCAAATACCTATTTTGTAAAGTAGGCAATTGCCTATTGTGTAAAGCAATCTTACCACGAGCGTATGGCAAATTACAGTCTTGTAATGAATGGGGGTTCAGTATATAATAAAAATTGAGGAAGGAAAGTGTCACCGATGGTGGCATTTTTTTATGTAGCGGAGTAATAATTATTCTGGAATGTAGACAGTTTGCTTCGGAAAAGAATGTGAATTTTCGAAAAATTTTCGTAGAATCATGTGAATTAAAAAAACAGATATGCTATGATACTGTTATGGGGAACGAGTGCTAGAAGATAGGAGAGGATGATTCTATGGAGAAGCTGATTTATACCAATGATTTGTGTGTAGGGTGTAATCGTTGTATTCGTGCGTGTAATAGCCCGGGAGCCAATGTGGCTAGAAACGTGGATGGAAGGAATATCATCGATGTAAATCCGGAGAAGTGTATTGCATGTGGCGCATGTTTTGATGCCTGTGAGCATGGTGCAAGAGCATATTATGATGACACAGAGCGGTTTTTTGAGGATTTGAAAAAAGGTGAGAAAATCTCAGTATTGGTGGCGCCGTCCTTTAAGGCAAATTACTACCGGGAGTACGAGTCGGTACTAGGCGGATTAAAGGCCATGGGCGTAAACCGAATTTTAAGTGTATCCTTTGGTGCGGACATTACAACCTGGGCATACATTCATTATATTCAAAAACACAATTTCCTTGGGGGGATTTCTCAGCCATGCCCGGCGGTAGTGGGGTATATTGAGCATTTTTTGCCGGAATTATTACCGAAACTGATGCCGGTCCACAGTCCGATGATGTGTGCAGCTATTTATGCGAAAAAGTACATGCAGATATCCGATAAACTGGCATTCATCAGCCCATGTATTGCAAAGAAAAATGAAATTACCGACCCTAATACCCACGGAATGGTATCCTATAACCTAACGTTTTCACATTTGATGGAGTATGTTCGAAAACACAATATTTCCGGTAAACCGGTGGGGGACGAAATTCCTTACGGTTTAGGGGCGGTATATCCAATGCCGGGGGGATTAAAGGAAAATGTACGTTGGTTATTAGGCGATGATGTGTTGATTCGTCAAGTAGAAGGCGAAGCGCGCATGATTGAATATTTTGAACATAACAAAGAGCGAATTAAGAATGGCAAAACACCGTATTTGTTTGTAGATGCCTTGAACTGTCCGGAAGGCTGCCTATGTGGAACAGGAATTGAAGAAAAAAGCGGGCTGACGGATGATGCATTTTATATGATTGGAAAGATTCAGGAAGAGAGCAAACAAGACAGCAAGCGTTCAGCATGGGGTAAAAATTTAACTCCGAAGCAGCGTATGGAACGATTGAATAAAGAGTTTTCGAATTTGAATCTGGAGGACTTCATACGTCGTTATACGAATAAGAGTAAGGATTGCATTATGAAGGAGCCTACGGCTGCGCAGCTTGATGCAATTTATAAGGATATGTTGAAAGACACGAAGGAAAAGCGGGAAATCAACTGCGCATGCTGTGGATATTCCAAGTGTGAAAGCATGGCAAAAGCCATTTTTAACGACATGAACTATAAAGGCAACTGTGTACACTACGTCAAGGATGTGGTGGTAGCGGAAAAAGAAGAAAATGCCCAACTTGTAACGGATATGGAAAATATGCGGGTGGAAGAAAAAGAAAATCACGAGCTTTTGAGTCAGAGCATCGACGAAAACTTTGCATCATTGCAGCATACAGTAGCAGGGGTGTCGCAGAACTCTGCGAAAAATGCGCAGGAAAGCACAGAGATTCTCCATGTTATGGATGATGTGAGAGCCTTTACCGAAGAACTTGAGCAGTCGTTGAAGAGCATTGAAGAATTTTTAGGAAATCTGGAGAAAAATAACAAAGATGTTATTGAGATTGCTAATCAGACAAACTTACTTGCACTGAACGCATCCATTGAAGCTGCCCGCGCAGGAGAAGCGGGACGTGGTTTCGCGGTGGTAGCCGAACAAATCAAAGTGCTTGCGGACAACTCTAAAAATACGGCGAGCGAAAGTAATCAGACCAAGGAAGATATTGGTGTTGCCATTTCAGAGTTGCTTGGAAATGCAACGGAATTGACAGAAGTGGTTCAGAAAGTAGGCGGTCAGGTAGAAAATCTGGTACGTTCGTCGGAAGAAATTGTTAAAGCAACGGAGGGTGTTTCCGATGTAACGATGGAAGTGCGAGAAAAGCTATCCGAATTAATATAAACAAATAAGAAAGAAAAGGACATTGCCTTTGTGGTGGATGTCCTTTTACTATTTTGCAAAAATGGAACTTTTATGAATATCTGTGGTATAGCGCATAACGGCATCAAATACCAGAAAACCTAAGGCAATGGCCAGACAGGTCTGTAGTAGTGTTATGGTTTCGCTTCGTAGCATGGCACTGTCTGAACGGGTGACGGCGTACATCATGTAATAGAGATTGGATCCCGGAATCAAAGGCATCACCGTAGCCGTTAGGAAGATAGTGGATGGCATTTTATTAACTCTAGCCATAACATAAGCAAAAGCTGCAACAAAACAGGCGGCTAGCAGTGTTGAAAAGAATCCGCTTACATGCATTCTATAATATAACAGTGCATAAATCACCCAGGTGAAAAAGGCGCCGATACCATTATAGAACAGTGCTTTTCCACGTACATGGAAAAGAATGGCAAATCCAATACAGCCGATGGTACAGCTTCCCAATTGTAATGGGAAGGAGGTAATTAAGGAAGTACTACGGTCCTGTCCATTTAGAATCATCATGGTAATTGCAATGCCACAGGCAATTCCTGCGGAACCAAGAATGGAGCTAAATATATTCTGGATGCCGGCAAGGAAGTCTCTTTGTAGCATATCCCGAATACCGTTTGTTGTAGTCAAAGCTGATATTAACAGCATAACGATGCCAACCGTAACACTTTCGGAGTGAGACCCGGGATAAAGGGGGACTATTAAAAGTATTAGAAATTGGCAGATGGCTGCTAAAATAAAATTGTAAATAAATACATTGTCTTCTTTTTTTGAAAGGTAGTGTCCGCCAAGGGCAATGATACATCCCAGAGCACCACCTAATATGGCATCCAATACGCCACCGCCGAAAAATATGGTAAAATTACCTCCACCTAATAGTGCGGCAATGGTGGTGACTAGCAGGCGTTGTGGCTTTTCGGATAGAATGGCTAAACGCATCTGCTTGAGTTCCTTTTCTGATGGCGTGGTCTGGCATACTATGCGGCAAAGATGGTTTAAGTGGTCTAGGCGGTTAAAATCAAAACCGGTTTTGCGAATATGACGGATTTGCGTGTAAATTTCCCCATCTTTGGTTTCAATGGTTGCCTGAATATTGGATGGGATAACATGAACGTCTGATCTGACAAAACCATAGGCTTCGCACATTCGATAAAGACTGTCTTCGGTGCGGAAGTTCTCGGCTCCGCTTTGTTTTAATAAAACACCGATATCTAAAATTTCCTGTAATATACGATTATAATTCATGGTTGAATCATCCTTTCTAAGTGCAATCGTATCAAAAAATTTGGGATAAGTCAAAGAAATTTTGCGAAAAGTCTTGTATATTCGAGCAATTATTTTTATACTAAAAGATAGGAATAAAAAAGGGGAAGATACAATGGATAAAGAGACAATACGTAAGTTAGGAAAGCAAGGGAGAAAGAGTGTGCAGGGCGAGGAGCGAATTCAGTTCCAGAATGCTATCTGTGCGCGCATTCGTGAAAGTGAGGCTTATAAGAAAGCCGAAATTATTCTTAGTTACCAGGCTTTTGGTGGTGAGGTGGAATTGGATGTTTTGAAAAAATGGGCAAAGGAAGATGGAAAGTTGTTGGCATTTCCTTTTTGCCTTGATAAAACAACCATGGTTGCGCTGATTCCGGAGAGTGAGGAAAGCTGGGGCGAGGATTTGTATGGTATGAAGGTGCCACTTTTAGAAAAATCTAAGAAGGTAAATGCGGAGGACATTGATTTGGTGTTAACGCCATTGGTGGCATTTGATGAGAATTGCGGGCGCACCGGCATGGGTGCCGGCATTTATGACCGGTATTTGCCGCAGTGTTTGAATGCAAAGATTGTGGGAATTGCCTTTGAGGCACAGAAAATGGATTATGTTCCCACGGATCAGCATGATGTGGTATTACAGCATGTAATTACAGAAAAAACAATTTATAATAGGAAGTAAAACGATGGAAAAAGAATATTGGGGATCCGTAGATGGAAAAGATGTTTGGTGCTTTACATTGCGTAAAGATGAGATGGAAGTAACTGTGACCAATTATGGCGCAACGTTGGTGGGCATTCGGGTTCCGGATAAGGAGAACAGGCCGTTGGATGTGCTTTTAGGATATGACTCTTTAGACGGATATCAAAAGGGAACAGGGTCTTTTGGTGCAGTCGTTGGACGATGTGCAAATCGGATTCATGGCGATGTTACGCTAAACGGAGTGACGTATCCTTTAACGAAAAATGAAGGAGAGAACGTACTTCATTGTGGGGCCTTTAGTACGGCACATCAGGTGTGGGAAGTTGACGAGGAACAATCGGATGCAACTTGTCTGTGTATGCATCTGTTGGATAAGCAACAGGCAGGCGGATTGCCTGGAAATGTGGCATTTACTGCAAGGTATGCGCTTTTGTCTAAGGGGACGGTAGCGTTAACTGTGGAAGGGGTATCCGATGCCATGACCATATTGAATGTAACCAATCACGGGTATTTCAATTTGGCTGGACATGCCAGTGGCAAGATTACCGGACAGGAAGTTCGCATAGTGGCAGAAAACTATACGCCGCCCCGTGCCGATACGAATACACCAACCGGTGAAATTCGCCCGGTGAATGATTCGGTTTTTGATTTTCGTGCCATGCGTAAGATTGGAGATACAATTTACGATCACAATTATTGTTTGGATGAGCCGGAAGAGCTGGCGGCAGAAGCTTTTTGTAAAGAAAGTGGCATTCATATGTCTATGCGTACCAATTGCCCGTGCATGCAGTTTTATACCGGAAACTGGATTGAGGAGCAAGATGGAAAAGAAGGGGCAAAGTATGGTCCTTTGCATGGATTTTGTTTTGAACCGCAATACGCACCGGATGCCGTGCATTTGGAAGGATTGGCGAAGCCTGTTTTTGATAAGAAAGAACCATACCGGTTTCAGATGGTATTACAGTTTGATAAAACATTAGAGAAGGAGAAGAACAATGAGTGACTTAGAAAGAATGGAAGACTACACAGAGGAGCTTGAGAAATCATTCCGGAAATTAAAGGTGGGAGATATTGTAACGGGTACAATTATTTTTATTTCGGAGGATAGTTTGACGGTAGATCTTGATTATTATGCACCGGGAATCATTACCATGGAGGAAATTACAGAGGATCCGCAATTTGTTGTGGAAGAACATTACAAAGTGGGTGATGAGATAAAAGCGACCATTATTCGCGTGGATGATGGCGCGGGTAACATTTTATTATCGATGAAGGAGGCTACTGGAATCCTTGCTTGGGACGAGCTTTTGGCGGATAAGGAAGCTGAAAATGTATTCAGTGTAAAAGTTCTTATGAGTGTAAACGGTGGTGTAGTTGCTTATGCAAAAGGCATTCGTGGATTTATCCCGGCATCCCAGCTTTCTTTAGAGTATGTGGAAGATGTAGATGTTTTTGTTAATAAGACATTAGAAGTAACGCCAATTACCGTTGACCAGGAGCATAATAAGCTAGTGCTTTCTGCAAAAGTTGTTCTTAAAAAACGCAAAGAGGAAGAAATTGCCCGTAAGATGGCGAGCCTGATTCCGGGGGATGTGTATGAAGGTGTGGTGGATTCTATTATGCCATACGGTGCCTTCATCAATCTCGGAAATGGATTGTCCGGACTTTTACATATTTCACGCATCAGTCAGAAACGATTAAACAGTCCTGCAGAAGTTTTGAAAGAAGGTCAGCAGGTGAAGGTGAAGCTTTTAAAGGTGGAAGATGGTAAGATATCTTTAAGTATGAAGGAACTTGAAGAGTCTATGGATGACGTGGAAGTGGATGAAATTGAGGTATTAGAGCATACAGAAGAGGAAATTAGTACTTCGTTGGGAAGTTTGCTGAGTGGAATCAAATTAGATTAAGAAGATGATGGGCAAAAGTGATGTTGGTGGAAGCGCTTTTGCCCATTAACTATGTGGTGGTGGGCAAAAGAGTAGTAGTCGGATGCACTTTTGCCCATTAATTATGTGGTGGTGGGCAAAAGAGGAGTAGTCGGAGGCACTTTTGCCCATTAAAAGAGTGTAGGTGGGCAAAAGAGATGTTGGTGGAATCGCTTTTGCCCATTAACTATGTGTGGGTGGGCAAAAGAGTAGTAGTCGGAGGCACTTTTGCCCATTAAAAGAGTGGTGGTGGGCAAAAGAGTAGTAGCCAGAGGCACTTTTGCCCATTAATTATGTGGTGGTGGGCAAAAGAGGAGTAGTCGGAGGCGCTTTTGCCCATTAAAAGAGTGGTGGTGGGCAAAAGAGGCGTTGTTGAAATCGCTTTTGCCCATTAATTATGTGGTGGTGGGCAAAAGAGA
>SVEW01000110.1 GCA_015057205.1 Lachnospiraceae bacterium
TATTGTAATTGCCGGATATGGTACCAGTACGATTGGAGCAGTAGCCGATGGTTATAGTGCTCAGAAAGCCGGGTTGCAGGCGGGAGATCGTATCACCAAGTTAAACGGAAAGAATGTCCATCTGTTTAAAGAATTAACGTTTTATATGTTTGTTCATAATGGCGAAAATGTAAAGGTAACCTATGAGCGTGACGGGAAAGAGCATCAGGCACTTTTGAAACCGACGAAAGACGAAAAGAGCGGGCGCTATGTAATTGGTGTAACCAGTTCCCCTTATGAAAAGGGAAATGTACTGGACGTCTTACGATACAGCTTTTATGATGTAAAGTATTATATTGATACAACACTTACCAGCTTGAAGTTACTTGTAACCGGTGGTGTAAGTGTAAATGACTTGTCTGGCCCGGTAGGAATTGTATCTTCGATAGGACAGACTTATCAGGAAAGTCAAAAAAGCGGTGTGCTATACGTATTTTTAAATATGGCGACGATGTGCATTCTTTTATCGGCTAACCTGGGAGTTATGAACCTATTACCGATTCCGGCACTAGACGGCGGAAGACTATTATTTATGATTGTAGAAGCAATACGTGGTAAGCGCATAGATCCGAACAAGGAAGGCATGGTACATTTGGTAGGCCTTGCACTTTTGCTAGGATTGATGGTGCTTGTAATGTTTAATGATATTCGAAAGATATTCTTTTAAATAAGGGAGTGCTATGAGAAGAAAAAGTAGAGAGATTGCAATTGGAAATGTATTCATTGGAGGCAATCATAGTATTAAAATTCAATCCATGTGTAATACCAAAACCCAAGACGTTGCGGCTACAGTTGCACAGATTAAGAAATTAACAGAATGCGGTTGCGAAATCATTCGTTGTGCAGTGCCGAATGAGGCGGCAGCTTTAGCGTTAAAGGAAATTAAAAAGCAGATTTCTATACCGTTAGTGGCGGATATACATTTTGATTATCGTCTGGCTATTCTTGCTATGCAAAACGGTGCAGATAAGATACGTATTAATCCTGGCAATATCGGTAATCTTGATAAGATACAGGCGGTTGTGGATGAAGCAAAGCTGCGCAATATACCGATTCGCGTCGGCGTTAATAGTGGTTCTTTGGAAAAAGAATTAGTAGAGAAATATCATGGTGTTACGGCTGAAGGCATAGTAGAGAGTGCACTTGATAAAGTTGCCATTATCGAAAAAATGGGATACGAGAATTTGGTAGTTAGCATCAAAACTTCGGATGTTTTAATGTGTGTAAAAGCACATGAATTAATTGCAGACCGTATAGATTATCCATTACATGTTGGTATTACGGAAGCCGGTACTGTATGGTCAGGAAACATCAAATCTTCCATTGGGCTTGGATTGATTCTTAATCAGGGAATCGGTGATACTATTCGCGTTTCCTTAACGGGAGACCCGGTTCAGGAAGTATTGTCTGCAAAGCAAATTTTACGTACCTTAGGCTTACGCAAAGGTGGCATAGAAGTAGTGTCCTGTCCAACCTGTGGTAGAACGCAAATTGATTTGATTCCATTGGCTAATCAGGTTGAAGAACTGGTTTCCCAATATGACCTTGCTATTAAAGTTGCTGTAATGGGATGTGTAGTGAATGGACCTGGTGAAGCCAAAGAAGCGGATATTGGAATTGCCGGAGGTATTGGTGAGGGCTTGCTGATAAAAAAAGGCAAAATAATCCGAAAAATACCGGAGAGTGAGTTGTTGCGTACATTGAAGTACGAACTGGATCATTGGAGTGAGTAATATATGGCAAAGAAGTTTTTTGACGTCTTTGGAGATTTGAAATTAGATGCTGAAATAACGAGTCTTTTGCAGGATGTGGAGATTGATAAGATTTCCACGAATTCTGCAAGAGACTTTTTGCGTATTTATTTTTCGAGTCCAAGGCTTATTTTTAAACAAAAAATATATACCATAGAGGAAGAACTGAAGAAGCAGATATTTAAAAACCCGAATTTACAAGTGATAATTATAGAAAAATTTCATCTGTCAAAACAGTATAGACCAAGTACGTTATTCAATGACTATAAGGACAGCATGTTACTTGAACTGCATCATAAAAATGCACTTTTGTATAGTGTTTTGGAAACTGCGAAAATTTCATTTGAGGATGATTCTACCATGCAACTGACGTTGAAAAAAACGTTGGTTTCCGAAGAACTCGAACCGCAGTTG
The DNA here is from genome assembly GCA_015057205.1 of Lachnospiraceae bacterium. Classification (GTDB taxonomy): domain Bacteria; phylum Bacillota; class Clostridia; order Lachnospirales; family Lachnospiraceae; genus XBB1006. The sequence goes on from SVEW01000110.1 coordinate 2,205, forward strand.
GTGGAGTATCTAAATAAAGTGTTTTTGGAACGGTGTGGATTGTCAGTTATTATTGATACGGATTATTATGCATCGGATTGGGCACTTCATGAAGAGGAAAATGAGCGTCAGATTAAACAACGTGTTCAACAGATTGTTGGTAATTCTTCTTTTGCCCATCGAGACGAAGAAGGACAGGATGCTGTTCCTGCAAATGGCGTAAATAGTTCAACAGCGGGAACGAATCCGTCCGAAGAAAAAACGAAGCCGGTTAATACATCGGATAAACCGGATAAAAGTGAAAAAGGCGGCAGGAAGGGTGGACCAAGACCGGTTATTATGTCGAATAACCCGGATGTTGTATATGGACGCGATTTTGATAACGAATCAATGGATATAGGAGATATCGAAGGCGAAATTGGAGAAGTAACCATTCGCGGATGCATATTAAGTATTGATAGCCGCGAAATTCGAAATGAACGTACGATTTTGATGTTTAATATTACCGATTATACCGATACCATATGTTTCAAAATGTTTGCGGCAAATGAACAGGTGAAAGAAATATTGGATGGTGTTACAAAGGGTGGTTTTTTTAAGGTTAAGGGAACGGTCATGACAGACCGCTATGACCACGAACTGACACTTCAAAATATATTTGGAATTAAAAAAATACCTGATTTTCGCATTACTCGTATGGATACTGCGGTAAATAAGCGTGTGGAGTTACATTGTCATACCAAAATGAGCGATATGGATGGCGTTTCAGATGCAAAAGATATTGTAAAGAGAGCAGTATCATGGGGACACAAGGCGATAGCTATTACTGATCACGGGAATGTACAGGCATTCCCAGAGGCATTTCATGCTATTCGCGATATGAAAGATGCAGAAACAAGGGTAATATATGGTGTAGAGGGTTATTTGGTGGATGATACAAAGGGAATGGTTGTAAACAGCCATGGACAGTCCTTGGATGATACCTATGTTGTATTCGACCTAGAGACCACCGGATTGAGTGCTATTTCCGATACCATTATTGAAATTGGTGCGGTAAAAGTGGAAGCAGGTGTGATTACCGAGCGTTTTTCAACGTTTGTTAATCCGAAAGTACCAATTCCATTTCGAATTGAACAATTGACATCCATCAATGATGAAATGGTTATGGATGCACCGGTTATAGAAGATATCTTACCAAAGTTTATGGAATTTTGTAAGAATGCGATTATGGTAGCCCATAATGCTGAATTTGATATGGGATTTATATCTGCTGAATGTGAAAAACAGGGTATACCGTGTGAGTTCACCGTTGTTGATACGGTGGCTATGGCCAGAACGTTGATTCCTACGATTGCAAAATATAAGCTAGACCAGGTAGCTAAAGCATTAAAAATTGATTTGGGACATCATCATAGAGCAGTAGATGATGCGGAATGTACTGCCCATATTTTTATAAAGTTATGTGAGCGATTAAAAGATGCGAACTGTTTTAATTTGGATGAGGCTAATCAATTGGCACAGGCATCCGATGATACCATTCGAAAATTGCCTCAGTATCATATCATTCTGCTTGCACAAAATGAAGTGGGGCGTGTGAACCTATATCGAATAGTATCCATATCCCATTTGAAGTATTTTCACCGATTCCCCAAAATTCCGAAGAGCTTGATTGCTAAGTATCGGGAAGGCATCATTGTAGGTTCGGCCTGTGAGGCGGGAGAATTATACCAGGCAATTGTTCGTCAAAAATCCTATCAGGAAATTGCTAATATTGTCAATTTTTACGATTATTTGGAGATACAACCCCTCGCCAATAACGAATTTATGATTCGCGGTGAGAATCCCAGGTTTGAATCGGTAGAGGATTTGAAAAATATTAATAAGCGAATTGTTAAGTTGGGAGAGTCTTTCCAAAAGCCAGTGGTTGCGACTTGTGATGTTCATTATCTGGATCCGGAAGATGAGATATACCGACGCATCATTTTGGTGGGAAAAGGATTTGAAGACGAACCGTCAGCACTTTATTTGCGTACAACAGAAGAGATGTTAAAAGAATTTGAATATCTCGGACGGGATAAAGCAATGGAAGTGGTAGTAGAAAATACAAATAAAATAGCAGATATGTGCGAGTATATTGAACCGGTGCGACCAGACAAATGTCCGCCTGTTATTCCGGATTCTGATAAGACATTGCGCAGTATATGTTATCGAAAAGCGACCTCTATTTATGGCGATCCTTTGCCAAAAGTAGTGGAAGAGCGATTAGAAAGAGAACTTACATCCATTATTGGTAACGGTTTTGCCGTTATGTACATAATTGCACAGAAGTTGGTATGGAAGTCTAATGAAGATGGTTATCTAGTTGGTTCCCGTGGTTCGGTTGGTTCATCTTTTGTAGCAACTATGGCCGGAATTACGGAGGTTAATCCATTGCCGCCACATTATTATTGCACAGAATGTCACTATAGTGATTTTGAGTCGGAGGAAGTAAAAGCATTGGCCGGACGTTCCGGTTGTGATCTTCCTCGTAAAAATTGCCCTAATTGTGGAAAGGAGCTTGTAAGGGAAGGATTTGATATACCATTTGAAACATTCCTTGGATTTAAAGGAAACAAAGAACCGGATATTGATTTAAACTTTTCCGGAGACTATCAAAGTAAGGCACATAAGTATACAGAGGTAATTTTTGGAGATGGTCAAACATTTCGTGCCGGAACCATTGGTACGCTTGCTGAAAAAACTGCATTTGGCTATGTGAAGAAGTATTATGAGGAACGCGGTATCCATAAGCGAACAGCTGAAATTGAACGAATTGTCCAAGGATGTGTAGGCGTCCGGCGAACTACAGGACAACATCCGGGGGGTATTATAGTGCTTCCTTTGGGTGAAGAAATTTATTCTTTTACACCTGTGCAACATCCGGCCAACGATATGACTACGGATATTATTACAACACATTTTGATTATCATTCCATTGATCATAATCTGTTAAAACTTGATATCCTCGGACACGATGATCCTACCATGATTCGAATGTTGGAAGATTTAACGGGATTGGATGCAAAGACCATACCCTTAGACGATGAAAAAGTAATGTCCTTGTTTCAGAATACATCAGCACTTGGAATTATGCCGGAGGATATTGGCGGATGTCCCATGGGATCATTGGGAATTCCTGAGTTTGGAACCGATTTTGTAATTCAGATGCTTGTAGATACAAAGCCACAATCTATTTCCGATTTAATTCGTATTTCCGGATTGTCTCATGGAACGGATGTGTGGCTTGGGAATGCCCAAACGTTGATTGAGGAAGGAAAAGCGACAATTGCATCGGCAATATGTACGCGAGATGATATCATGACCTATCTTATTAGTATGGGAATTGAAAGTGAACAATCTTTTACCATTATGGAGGCAGTGCGTAAGGGAAAAGGATTAAAACCTGAATGGGAAGAGATTATGACAGAGCATGGGGTGCCGGATTGGTACATTTGGTCCTGTAAAAAGATTAAATACATGTTCCCAAAAGCACACGCTGCGGCATATGTTATGATGGCATGGCGCATTGCTTATTTTAAAGTATATTATCCGCTGGCTTATTATGCGGCATATTTTTCTATCCGTGCAAGTGCTTTTAATTATGAGTTGATGTGTCAAGGTCCTGAAAAACTTAAATTTTTCATGAAACAAATAGAAGGGCAGGAACAGATTTCCAAAAAAGATGAAGATGTCCTTAAAGATATGCGAAATGTCATGGAGATGTATGCTCGTGGATTTGAATTTTTGAAAATTGATGTGTACAAAGCCCAGGCTAGGCGTATATCTATCATTGATGGAAAATTGATGCCGCCACTTTGCTCCATAGATGGAATGGGCGGTAATGCGGCCGACGCAGTGGTAGCGGCTGCAAAACAAGGCGCATTCTTGTCGAAGGATGACTTTAAATCAAGAACAAAGGTGTCACAGACCTGTATTGATTTGATGTCTGAGCTTGGAATTTTGGATTTACCGGAAAGTAATCAGCTTTCATTGTTTGATTTTTAAAAAATAACCCGGAGGTTATTTGGAAATAACCTCCGGATTGAAAACGCTGACTTTCGGTTTGCCCGTTGTGGGCATGTAATAAAAGGTAGATAAATCTTGATATTTTGAAAAATATACATAGGAATTGGTTACGTTAATATTTGCATAATTTCCGCTTATGATTTCTTCAAATTCTGTGCCATCGGTTTTAATACGACATAATGCAGGATCAGAAGAATTGCGTTGATAATATAGGTAACTGCCTGTTAAATTAAAACAATCAACACGTTCCTTAACCAGAACAACTTTTTGTTGAGTGGATAAATTCATTTTAGAAAGTGCGTATCCTTCATCCGGGTCCATATAATAGACATAGCCGTCACTTACGATTGGATTAAAAAAATTACCGTTTATGAGTGTAATATTGGCTTCGTTTCGGACATCAATGCGGTGAAGGTTATGATCTTCTTTAACACCAGCGTAATATAGACTCGGACCCTCAGAAGCGACTGCAATAATGGGAGCTTTGGCAACCTGCTTTTTGTCTGATCCATCAAGGCGAACACGATAAAGGGTAGAAGCCTCTTTTTTATCATAATGAATATAATAAATATATTCGCCAACCTGCGTGGCATACAGACAGGGATCTCCGTCTAAGTATTTCTTGTTCTTACCATTAGAACGATTAACCCTGCAAAGGGCGCAGGTTTCGATGTTCAAAAAGGAAAAGGACGATGTATGGTCATCGCTGTTATTACGTGTATAGCTAACATAATGATCGTCTACATTGATATATGCGGTTTTGTCAGCGGATAACTTACGCAGTTCGCCACCGACTCGATTGGTAGAATATAAAGCCAGGTTATCATTTGGGTTGGCGAAATATACAATACCGTCCCGTTCGCAGAAATAACCACCGTTATAAAGGTTTCCGCCGGAATTTCCGGTGTTGAAGTTGGATGGAAACTTCGTTTGACGATTCAAATGGTAAATAAGCAGTCCGCTAGCAATGCCTATTATAAGTATGACAGGAATAGCAATGGATAAAATCTTTGTTTTTTTCATTATACGCACCTACCTTTTTTATACTTACTTTTATTATAACAAATACAACAAATGAGGTCAAAGAATGAATAAAAAGAAATATGTTTTTGTTGATTTAGATGGAACACTATTAACAGATGAGAAAACGGTTTGCCAGCGCAATGCTGAAGCAATTGCAAAGGCCATTGAACAAGGACATCATGTTATAACTGCAACGGGACGTCCTTTAGAATCCGCCATTATAGGAGCTAAAAATGCCGGGTTACACAAACCGGGCTGTTATATTTTAGCTTACAATGGTGGTTTGATTTATGAATGCGCTACGGATAACATTTTGCACGAAGAAACGTTATCAATGAGTGTAGTAGAAGCAATGTTTA
>SVEW01000111.1 GCA_015057205.1 Lachnospiraceae bacterium
GCAAACCTTCTGAAACGATATAATCTACTGTAGCACGCTCGTTTAAACATGCTGCCGGATCCTGGAATACCATCTGAATATTTCTGATTACTTCTCTGTCAAGCTGTTTGGAAATTTTTCCGGAGATTTTTACACCTTTGTACTGAATCTCGCCGGCTGCAAGTGGGTTAACACGGATAACCGCACGACCAATTGTAGTCTTACCTGATCCGGATTCACCTACCAGTGAGAAAGTCTCTCCTTTGTAGATATCGAAAGAAGCATTTTTTACAGCTTTAACTGCTTCTTCGCCTTTTCCAAACGTAATATCAATATTTTTAATTGACAGTAATACCTCTCTGCCATTTTCATCCAATGGGCCATGTTCCGGTAAAATTGAAACATTATTCTGCTTAGACACTTTATATTCTCCTATATGTTAAATGCATTTATTAATTTTTCATGAATATCCTTGATACTATCCGGCTTCTCAATCTTAGGAGCGCTTGGATGTAACAACCATGTTCTGGCATAGTGTGTATCAGTGATCTTGAACATAGGCGGCGCTTCAAGGGTATCAATCTTTAAACAATACTGGTTACGTGGTGCAAACGGATCACCCTTAATTTTGTTATAGAGTGATGGCGGCGTACCAGCGATTGAGAAAAGTTTTGTATTTCTCTGCGCCAACTGTGGAAGTGAGGAAAGAAGTGCCCATGTATATGGATGATGTGGATCATAAAATACTTCTTTTACCGTTCCTACTTCTACAATCTGTCCTGCATATAATACCGCAACACGATCTGCAATATTGGCAACAACACCGAGGTCATGAGTAATGAACACGATGGTAAAACCAAATTCTTTCTGTAAGTCTTTAATCAACTGCAAAATCTGTGCCTGAATGGTAACGTCAAGTGCGGTTGTAGGCTCATCACAGATAAGAATCTTCGGCTGACAGGAAAGAGCAATCGCAATAACAATACGCTGTCTCATACCACCGGAGTACTCAAACGGATAATCGTCAAAACGTTTCTCCGGATTCGGAATACCAACCTTGCTCATTAATTCAACAGCACGTTTTCTTGCTTCACCTACTGAACAATCCTGATGCTTCATAATAACGGAAGTCATCTGTTTACCAATGGTAATAATTGGGTTTAAAGAAGTCATAGGATCCTGGAATACGGTTGCAACTCTACGTCCACGAACCTTAGACCAGTCTGCCTGTGTTTTCATCTTAGCCAAATCCAATACAGCGGTACCATGTAACTGCTGTTCTGTTTCATCTTCATAACGAACGCGGAATGTTACCGGTGCAAATACTGCATTTCTCTGACTGTCATCATTCAAGTCAACGCCAACCTTATAAGCCTTGGTTAACTGCTCAAGTAAGCCATCAATTGCTTTCTTTCTTTTGAAAGTACTGAATCTACCAACGGAGAGATACACTTCTTTTGCAAGTATTTCATTTCTCTTCTTGGTTTCCTCCGATACCGGAGCTTCAATCTCTTTCTTATACTGAGCATCCAGTTTTGCTCTCTTTTCTTCATAAGATTTCATGTAAACCATGTCGGTCTTGGAAATCTCTGCACGTTTTTTCTTTTCCATCTCATGAAGTTTCTCGAAGTTTTTAATCTGAGAGTCTAATTCTTCAATCTTCTTCTGAGTTTCTTTAATCTTATCTTTTTCATTTGAAGCGAAAGTCTGTTTTAAGTTAAATAAGTCGATTTTATCATCGCGCATTACTTTTAACTTAGCTTCATACTCTTCCATTTCTTCTTCGGAAAAGCTTTCTCTTGCCATTCTTTCCTTCTCTAATTTTTCAAGTTCGCGATAAGTATTCGCTCCGGCTTCTGCCTTTGCACACTCGTCTAATGCCGCTTTAATTCTGGCAATGTCATTTCTTGCAGCCTGATTTAATGGCACTACGGTGTCTGCTAACTCGCTATCGTTGAAAATAATGCTTCCATTGTCGATGAATCCATTGGAATCAAGCATACCGGCAAAGGTCTTCGTAAAAACGGACTTACCGGAACCGGATTCTCCTACGATTGCGATGGATTCATTTTCATAAATATCCAATGAAATTCCACGAATCGCAGTTAAGATTCTTCCACGAACATGGAACTTAACCTCCAAATCCTTAACGGATAATAATACTTTTCTGTTTTCCATTTACTCGTACCTCTACATATGTGTTCTAGGATCCGCAGCATCACCGATGTTCTGTCCTGCAACGAACAATACTACGGTAATAATCGCAGATACAGCTACCGGTGCCCAGAATTCAAATTCCCAACCTGGGGTAACCATAGCAGTCTGTGCGTTCTGAATAATCTTACCTAAGGAGTCTTCCGTAAGTCCCATTCCAATGTAGGAAAGGTAAACTTCGTAACTAATGTAGGAAGGAATCTCCGCTGCTAAATAGGTTACGATAACGGAGGTCATAAATGGAAGTACATTACGCGTCAAAATACGCGAAACCGGGGTTCCCAAACAACGGGATGCCAGGTTATACTCTCTATCACGAATGATAATAACCTGCGTACGTATAAAGAACGCAATGAATAACCATGAAGTCAAGCACATTGCAAATACAAGACTCCAGAAGCTTGCTCCCAAAATCATGATCATAACGGATACCAATAAGATAACCGGTACATTGGCAATGATGTTATAAACCTCAATCATGAAAATATCAATTTTCTTTACAAATCCCCACAAACATCCAACTGCAACACCAATTGTCATGTTAATGGCTCCACACACAAGTGCAAGTGTAATGGAAATTCTGGAACCGAACCAGATTGCGTCAAATGTTGACTGTCCCTGTCCACCGGTTCCAAGCATACTATGTAAGCTAAATCCTAATTTTGCAATTGCTTTACCAGGACTTAAATGTTTCATGGATGCATCTGTAATGTTTGCAAACGGATCATATGAAACACATAACGGATAAACGTAAGTCAACAACAATACAACCGCCAATAATCCTAAGATAAAGTAATTTATTTTTTTTCTAAAAAATACACGAAACACGGATTTCCAATAGGAATATCTCGGTGCCGTAATCTTCTCTGAACTTGCTGATCTGCTATCTACTCTGGCAAACAGTTCTTCCTCAGACAAGCCATACTTTTCAAATTCATTATTCATATCAACCCAACCTTACCTGTCTTTCGTAGTAAATGAAATTCTCGGATCGACGGTAGCCATCAATACGTCGCCTAAAATAGAAGCAATTACTGTTAACAACGCATAGAACAATACAACACCGACGATAACGCTATTGTCATGTTTTGCCAAAGCTTCTACCAGCATACCACCGGTACCAGGAATAACGTAGCAACGCTCCGTAATAAGTGCTCCGACCAATGCAAACAAGACGGTTCCAGGAATACCCTGAATAATCGGAATTGCTGCGTTCTTCAAAACATGCTTTCTATAAATCTCTCTCTCTGACAAACCTTCAGAACGAGCAAATTTAACATAATCCATGTTCATCTGGTCAATCATGAATCGACGTAACCATCTCATAATATTTCCGATACTTGGCAATGCCAGGGAAATAATCGGTAATACGTACATGGCCAACTTCGCTTTCTCCAAGTCATAGGCCGTCGGCAATCCCAAAGCACCACCGATAGCTCTTACCAGGAAGATATATGCCAACGCAGGTACGGAAATAATAACTACGATATAAACCGTACCTATCTTATCAGCCAGTTTATCCTTCTTACGTGCCATCAAAATAGCAGCCGGAACCGCAATTAAGTAAGCCAACATAGAGGATAAAATACCGTTTACGAAAGAGAATCCCATTTTAGATCTCTGATTCTTAACAGTCTTTGTGTTGGTGTAGTCGTCAGTAAAACGAGCTTTTAACATACGGCTTGTCTTACGTGATCCTGCTACATAAGCTGCCGAATGCATATCATCTGCTGATTTCTCTTTCAAGCCTGTCGGATAAGTAATCATAGATTTTACATAACCGCCCTGTGGCTCAATCATTGTATCAGCAACGTCAATTCCCTGGTTAATAGAATAAGATTCACCAAGGCGAATCTTAATCAGATTCTGATGTAAAAATGGGAATCGACCATCAAAGTATAACAAATACTTATACTCCGTTCCATTTCCGATAATGGCCGGTGAAAATTTCTTTCCTCCGTATACCGGGTCATGTAATGTAAAGGTATATCCACGTTTTCCTTCTACATTTTTCGCATAATGAATGTTATCAATATGCACGAAGTGTGAGAAATAGGTTCCCAATCTGCTTAGCAACGGGATGTCTTTGTATGCGAATATAGCCGGCTCACCACCCTTAGCGATTCTTCCGCTAAGTTCTGTAACTGCTTCCAGTCTTTTTACAGTGAATCCTTTTTTTGTATATTCTTCAGTAAATTTTTCAATGTATTCTTTTGTTAAATCCGAGTCTTGTGCGGAAGTTTTTCCCAATATAACCGCATGACTTCTTGTGTCTTCATCAATTTTCCCACTTTTTTTCAACTCCTGCATCCAGGTGGTATAATTTTCAAATTTTAAATACCCATAATCCTGCCAACGTGCATACATGTAAAGTGTTTTCTTATTATTACCAACACGGGTAAAGACAGGGTCGCTGGAAAAAAGAAGTTCTTTATTCATTAATCCATAAATCAAAATCATTACAATCGCAATAACGATTGAAACGGAAATCAATCCGTGTATAAATCTTCTAATAACATATTTTGTCATAATCGCCCACTCTTCTAACACAGCAGAAGAACGGGACGGGTGCCCGTTCTTCCGGTGCATTATTATTCTACTTTGTTAGTTTTAGAAAATACCTAAGCTCTTGGTGCTGTAACCGTTTCCTGCCGGTAACAAGGTATCCAAGAATGTCTGTGGGTCACCATAGTCAGGACCCCAGCCAGAGAAGGTATAAATATCATAGTTTGTATCGCTACCTTTTTCTGCATAGTATCCACAGTAATACCAGTCATCAATAACAGCTGTCTCAACTACGTTAACGATAACTTTCTTATCCAACGCGTTTTCAACGCTCTGTTTGTATGCCATAGCCTGGTTCTTGAAGTATGCTGGTGCAGAAGCTGTTGGGTAGTCAATGTAGATTGGATTCTTTTCATCAACATCTACACCCTGTGCAGCTAATTCTTTAATTGCTGCTTCAAGTTCTTTCTTAGCATTGTCTACATTATACCATCCATCGTAGCCTTCTCCGGATCCTGCTCCGTTCTCAGCTTTTTCATCGTAAACTTTTACTGGGAATCCATCTGCATCTAACTGTGCCTGTACTAACTTAGAATATGGAGTACCAGCTTCGAATGTAACGTCTTTTCCGCCAATATTTGCTGTAATTTCATTTTCGGTATATACCAAATTCCATCCGGTATATAAGTTCTTAAGAGCGGTTGCTGCTAAATCATCACCGTATCTCTGTGCTCTGTAAACAGTTCTGTCTACGGAGAAGTTCAATGCGTTACGGAAATGGTTGTTAAGTAATGCAGCTTTGGTTCTAGTCTTGTCATCATCAGACTTCGGAGATGGTAATCCCTTGCCATCGTTGAAGTTTACATAGGACTGACGATTCAAGTTGTAGAATCCAACGAAAGTAGTTCCGGTTACCTGAGAAATACTTACGTATTTATCAAAGTTTCCGTCTTTCTTTGTTACAGGAATAAGTTCCTGAGAAATTGCACAAGAATCTACGACTCCGCTTGTTGCATCTTTGTACATCTTAGTTGGGTCTGAACCATCGGTGTATTTCCAGTTAAGTTTCTTAACTGTCTGGTTCTTCTTGTCCCAGTAACCCTTGTTTGCTTCGTAAATGATACTGTTCTTGCTTGTGTAGCTCTTGATTACGAATGCTCCACAGTAAGCAATATCGTCAGGGCTCTTACCATATTTGTAATCCTTAGCAGAGTTGTCATATTCCTGACCGAACTTACCGCCTTTGGACTCGTAGAACTCTCTGTTCATTGGTAAGAATACACTGTATCCAAGCATACTCATAAAGTATGGGGTTGGTTTCTCAAGTGTGTACTCTAAGGTGTAATCATCAACAGCCTTAACACCTACTTCAGCGAAATCAACAACGTCACCATTGGTGTATCCCTTAGCGTTCTTAATTACGTCTGCAACTAAGCTTTCAAGACCACCTTTAACGTCTAACATATGCTGCATACCAGCTACGAAGTCATCAGCAGTTACATCGCCAACTTCACGCTGCTGGTTATCATACCATTTCAAGCCTTTACGAAGATGGAAAGTGTAGGTTAAGTGATCATCAGATTCTTCCCAGCTTTCTGCAAGCTTTCCAACCATCTGGCTTTCTACATCGTATCCAACCAATGGATCGATAGTGTTAAGAATTGCATCTGTATCTGCCTGTAAAGATGTTCCAAGGCAATCCCAGGTCTTTGGCTCACTGGAGTACAACATAGATACTTCGTCTTTGAACTTGTATCCCTTGTCTTTCATGTATTTGATCTGCCAATCTCTGTACTTGCCGGTTCCTCTCATTTCATTCCATTTCTTTCTCATTTCGTCAACATCGGCCGGTTTAACGAAACCTTTTCCGTCGATTGCCAACCACTGATAAGCTTTGTCTGCTTCAAGACCCCAAGCAATATCCGGAGCGCTATGAGGTGCGATTCTGGTAACACGATATCCACCGCCACTACCTTCTAATGGTAACAGAACACCACTTTCCAGTAACTTTGCCTCTGCGATTGCCATCTTAACAAAACGCTCATCATTGTTGTCAGTAATTTTCTTTGCCTCATCATAAGCAGCACTATACTCGCCCAAAACGGCATTGTATACGATGTCACTCTGCTCATCGTACTCTTTGCCTTCCAGCTGCTTAAGGATGTTCTCGCTAGACGCTGGCTTCTTAGCGTCTGAGCCTCCGCCATTGTTGCTTTCCTGGCTCTTGCCACCACAAGCAACAACACTAAATGCTGTGGATGCTGCTAATGCAACACACATAAATTTTCTCCACTTCATTGTTTCTTACTTCCTCCCTAAAATTTTGTCACGCCAATGTATGGATATAGCCATGCCATCAGTGTATATATAAACAATAGCCCTAAGTTCCCCCTTTTGTCAAGGTTTTTTCACATTTTGAACAAATGTGTCAATTTTTGATGTATAATTTCAGTTATTTTGTCACTTGTTTTTTGTTATAGTAGCAAAGTGTTGTTATTGTTCAAAATATTTGATATATTTTCATAGTTTTCAGACATATTTTGTTATTTTTGTAATAATCACCTTTTTCGCATACTTATACATTCTTGACACAAAAAAGCCTTTCGCTTCGGCAAAAGGCTTTTTCTCGAGAGATCATATTATTTATAAACTTACATTAACCTGAATCAAAAGCATCGCTGCTGCGAATACTGCAATGATTCCCATAAAAACACTTGCAAAAAATTGACAATCTTGTACAATAGAAAAGTGAATAATTGATAGATTTGAATAGAAAGGAACCTATATGATTAGTGCAAATAATATCTCCCTGCGTTTTGGGAAAAAAGCATTGTTTGAAGATGTAAATATTAAGTTTACGGAGGGGAACTGTTATGGAATTATCGGTGCCAACGGTGCCGGCAAATCTACGTTCCTTCGTATTCTTT
>SVEW01000112.1 GCA_015057205.1 Lachnospiraceae bacterium
ATAAGATGCGTCCATTTAGAAAAGGTGACGGAAGTTACGATTTAATCGTGCCTAAATTCCAGAAGCTGGCTGAGAGCCGTGGACAGGACAAGTATTATGTACGTGGTACATTCACTAAGAACAATTTGGATTTTTCTGAGGATGTACTTCATTTGGCAAATTTAGGGTTTAAACAGATTTCCGTTGAGCCGGTAGTTGCGGAGGAAACAGATAGCTACGCATTACGGGAAGAGGATTTGCCGGTATTGTTTGAACAATACGATAAATTGGCCAAAGAGATGGTGGAACGCAAGAAGGCCGGTAAGGACTTTAATTTCTTCCACTTTATGATTGATTTGGAAGGCGGTCCATGTGTTGCCAAGCGGTTGTCCGGATGTGGTTCCGGTACCGAATATTTAGCCGTTACCCCTTGGGGCGATTTTTATCCTTGTCATCAGTTTGTTGGTAAGGAAGAGTTTATCATGGGTAACGTGGATGAAGGCATTAAGAATCTTGATTTACAGAGAAAATTCAAGAAATGTAATGTCTATGCAAAGCCGAAGTGTAGAGAGTGCTTTGCAAAGTTCTATTGTAGTGGTGGCTGTGCAGCCAACTCCTACAACTTTACGGGTGATATCAATAATGCATACGAAGTAGGCTGTGAATTACAGAAGAAGCGTATCGAGTGTGCCATTATGATAAAAGTTGCGGAAGCTGAGATGGAAGATTAGTCCCAGACTACGCAATAATGTAAGCTATAAAGTGAGGTAAAAGAAATGAAGAAGAGTAAAGGAGCCCTGATTCTTCTCCTTGCCATAGTGGTATTAGGAGCAACCTCCTTTTTTGGAGCGAGAATCGTAAGAGGCACAACAGGAGCAAAATCCTGCAGCGGTGATGCAATCGGTTTGGGACTGGATTTGGCCGGTGGTGTAAGCATCACTTACGAGGTAGAGGGTAAGACACCAACTACCGAACAGTTAAACGACACAATTTACAAGTTACAGCAGCGTGTGCAGACAGCGTCTGACGGTAGTATTACCGAGGCGCAGGTTTATGCAGAAGGAAACAATCGTATCAATGTAGACATTCCTGGTGGTAGCTCCGACATGTTCGCAGAGTTACAGGAGCCTGGTAAGATTGAGTTCCGTGATGCAGATGGTAACGTACAGTTTACCGGTGAGGACATTAAGACTGCAGAAGCAGTTCAGCATCGTGACCAGAACACACAGGCTAAAGAAGATGTAGTAGAGCTTACCTTAACAGATAAGGCAGCAAAGCGTTTTTATGAGTACACTGCAGCACATGTAGGTGATGTACTTGCTATCTACTACAATGATGAAATGTTAAGTGATCCAAGAATTAATGGTGCTATTTCCGGCGGTGTTGCTACCGTAAGTGGTAATTTCGACAAGGAGTCTGCTGAGAAATTAGCGTCCTTTATTCGTATCGGTACATTGGATCTTACCTTGAAACAGTTACAGGCAAAAGAAGTTAGCGCACAGTTAGGTGTTAAGGCACTTTCTAACAGTGTTACAGCAGCAGGTATCGGTCTTGCAATTGTTATGGTATTCATGATTATCATGTACTTATTACCAGGTTTTGCATCCGCAATCGGTCTTGCTATTTATACCGGACTAATGATGATTGCATTGAAATTGTTCGGTATTACATTAACCTTACCGGGTATCGCAGGTATTATCCTTTCCATGGGTATGGCGGTAGACGCAAACGTTGTCATCTTTGCTCGTATCCGTGAGGAACTTGCAGCTGGTAAGAGCGTAACTTCTGCTATTAAGGTTGGTTATAAGAAAGCATTGTCTGCAGTCGTAGATGGTAACGTAACTACATTAATCGCAGCAATTGTGCTTGGAATGTTAGGTTCCGGTACTGTTAAGGGATTTGCTTACACCTTTGGTATTGGTATCATATTATCCATGTTTACAGCGATTGTAATTACCCGTTACATTATGCAAGGATTATATGCATGTGGATTCCAGGATAAGAAGTTCTATGGTGAAGCAAAAGAGCGTGCATCCATTGACTTCGTAGGAAAGAGAGTTGTAACGATCTGCATAGCAGTAGCAGTTATTGCTATTGGATTTATCTTTATGGGTGTTAACAACAGTCAGAATAAAGGAATCCTTAACTACAGCTTAGAGTTCATGGGTGGAACGTCTACAACTGCTGACTTTGGTAAAGACTATACCATCGAGCAGATTGACGAAGAAATCGTACCGGTTGTTAAAGAGGCAGTTGGTGCAACTGACGTTCAGACACAGAAAGTTTCTGATACAACACAGATTGTTATTAAGACTAAGACTTTAAGTGATGATGAGCGTAAGTCATTAGATAAAGCTTTAATTGAGAAACTTGGCGTAGAAGAGAAGACAATTACATTTGAAAGTATTAGTTCTGTAGTCAGCAACGAAATGAGACAGGATGCTATCGTAGCGGTTGCAATCGCGTTGGTATTGATGTTGATTTACATCTGGTTCCGTTTCAAAGATATCCGCTTCTCTGCAGCAGCGGTTATTGCATTGTTGCATGACGTATTGGTAGTACTTGCATGCTACTCTGTAGCACGTATTTCTGTAGGTAATACATTTATTGCAGTTATGCTTACTATTGTAGGTTATTCTATCAACGCAACCATCGTTATCTTTGACCGAATTAGAGAGAACTTGAACGGAAGCACTACACGTGATCCGGAGCGTTTGAGAGAAATTGTTAATCGCAGTATTACACAGACATTGTCAAGAAGTATTAATACTTCTATTACGACCTTTGTTATGGTGGCTTGCTTGTATGCGTTTGGTGTATTATCCATTCGTGAATTCTCCTTGCCATTAATGGTAGGTATCGTGGCCGGAGCATATTCTTCCGTATGCTTAACCGGACCAATCTGGTACATGCTTAAGGTAAAAAAAGAGACAAAGAACGTATAAGTTTCATAGAATAAGGGCGAAGGGGGGCTGCTGAGTGGCAGCCCCCCTTGTCATATATGAATTTTTTGTATATAATGATTAAATGTAGAAACGTATAGGAGGAGAGATATCCATGATAGATGTAAAGTTTTTGCGTGAGAATCCTGAGGTGGTTAAGGAGAATATTCGCAAGAAATTTCAGGACGATAAGCTGCCGTTGGTAGATGAAGTAATAGACTATGATAAGAAAGCGCGTCAGGCTCAGCAGCAGGCGGATGAGTTAAGGGCAAATCGTAAGAAGATTTCCAAACAGATTGGTGCGCTTATGGGGCAGGGAAAGAAGGAAGAGGCAGAAGCACTCAAAGAGCAGGTTAATAAGGATGCGGAGAAACTTGCGGAGTTAGAACAGTTAGAGGGTCAGATGCAGGAAGAAGTCAGAAAGCGTATGATGATTATTCCGAATATCATTGATCCGCAGGTTCCAATTGGTAAAGATGATTCTGAGAATGTGGAAGTAGAGAAATTTGGCGAACCGGTTGTTCCGGATTTTGAAATCCCATACCATGCCGAGATCATGGAAGCATTAAATGGTCTTGATTTAGATGGTGCGAGAAAGGTTGCCGGAAATGGTTTTTATTATTTGCTTGGCGATATTGCAAGATTACATTCATCCATTATTTCGTACGCAAGAGATTTTATGATTAACAAGGGTTTCACTTACTGTATTCCCCCGTTTATGATTCGCGGAGACATTGCAAGTGGAGTTATGAGTTTTGCAGAGATGGATGCTATGATGTATAAGATTGAAGGGGAAGATTTGTACTTAATCGGAACCAGTGAGCATTCCATGATAGGACGATTCATTGACACGATTTTGCAGGAGAATGAACTTCCACAGACGTTAACCAGCTATTCTCCGTGTTTTCGTAAGGAAAAAGGAGCGCATGGTATAGAGGAGCGAGGTGTTTATCGTATTCATCAGTTCGAGAAACAGGAAATGATTGTAGTATGTAAGCCGGAAGAATCCAAAGAGTGGTTTGATAAGATGTGGCAGTATACGGTCGAATTATTCCGTAGCTTGGATATACCTGTAAGAACACTGGAATGTTGCTCCGGAGATTTAGCAGATCTTAAAGTTCGTTCCATTGACGTAGAGGCATGGTCTCCACGTCAGCAGAAGTATTTTGAGGTAGGAAGCTGTTCGAATCTAGGCGACGCACAGGCAAGACGTTTGAAGATTCGTGTAAATGGTGAGAAGGGTAAATACCTTCCACACACATTGAACAATACGGTAGTAGCGCCACCACGTATGCTCATTGCCTTTTTAGAGAACAATTTAAATGCTGACGGTAGTGTAAATATCCCGAAGGCATTGCAACCTTATATGGGCGGTTTAGAGGTTATGAAGCCATAGGTAGTATTGGTATAAGAAAGCGGGTAACGATTTTATCGTTACCCGCAATTTTTATAATAATTTAGGTTTCTTTTTCTTTGGTTTAGGCGGTGCTTCGGTGGCCGTAGGGGTTGTAGCGGCAGTTGCCTCTGCGGAACCTGCTTTTACAACGGAAGCGGCGGCTGGTTTGGCCGGATTCCCGACAAGCCGCGCAGAAGTTTTCTTGGAACGCAGCTTGTTAAGTTGAGCAGAAAGATGTGCATCTACCGTAAACTGCTTTAAAGTATCTTCATCAATATGAATGCGATTGTCCATGGTCTTCATAATGTCGGTAATGTAAATGCCACCGGCAGAACGACGATTCGACAAGTCAATCATGCGGTTGTCAGAAAATTGCAATACCACCGGTTCCATAAAGTTCGAAGCGTTGGCTTCAATTACCATAGCTTTCTGTCCGTTACTTAATTCAACACTACAACCGCGAGGAACGATGTAGATACTATCAGTCAAGGCTTTAACCACACGCTCATCATAATAGGTTGGATGATCGTGTAAAAAACGAAAAGCATTGATGTCTGACATTGGCGGTGTTGTAAGCCGCATGGCTGTCTTGGTATCGTATTCGTTGGCAACCTGTAAAATTCTGGCGTTCATGGTAAAACGCGCGTTGCGATCCTTAGGATACTTCGGGTGATAGTACGCTTTGTTTGTCTGGACAATAATCGACAAGGTTTCTTTTGGCAAGTCAAATAAATTTGTTGCTGGCTGTAACATATGATAACTCTGTTGAAGATGTTTGGTAAGAAGTTCTACATCTTCATCTGTTAAGTCGTCATCGGTCTTGGCGAGTATGTATTCCGGCATATCAAGTAAACCGATATCATGCAAAAGTGCAGCGGAGACAACGCCGAGCGTGTCTTCGTGATTCACTTTTAACTGTTTGCAAATCATGGCACATAGAATGGCAACATTCAGGCAGTGCTTATAGTGATAATCTTCTTTGCTTCGCAGGTTCTGTGAAAATGGAAATCGGTGATCAAGGGAACCGTATTCCTGAATTATGGTTTCCGATAAGGTATAAATGTCTTTCGAAGCTTTGCCGGCTCGCAGTGAATCCATAATTTCTTTCAAGCGAAAAATATAGATTGTTTGGAACCGCTCAAATTCAATTTCCTCCGGAGTAATTGGAGGTGCCGGCTCTGCCGGTTCCAGAATATAAAGGCCAATCAAACCGAAATTCTCAACGCTGCTGACAGCTTGTGGGGTTAATGTGCTTTCACGATCGTATAACAAAACTCCCAATCGATTGTAAATTGGCTTCGCAACACGCATGCCGACTTTTAAATCTTCTGTTTTAACAAATTTCATATGCCCACCCTCTACAAAATAGTACTATATATAATGAATTCTATCACAATGTAGAGGAAAGTACAATCCTAGAATATTTATTCTTAAAAATGAAAAAAATACTTGATTTTGAAGAATCGGTGAATTATAATTAGAGAAATGTAATATAAAGGATAAGGGAAAACTCGCGCGTCGTAGTTTTTTTTGCCCAAATGAAGGAGGAACACATGGTAGAGCAGGAAAAGAAGAGTTGTTCATCAGCTTCTAGCTGTTCGAGAGAGAGCTGTGAGGGTTGTCCAAGTGCAGCAGGGGGACAGGCAAGTAAGGAAAGCTTTCTTGCAGAAATGAATCAGTATTCATCGATTAAGAAGGTAATTGGTGTTGTCAGCGGAAAGGGTGGCGTTGGTAAGTCATTTGTAACCGCTTCTTTAGCATCACAGATGAATAAGCTGGGATATACAGTTGGAATTTTGGATGCGGATATTACCGGTCCATCTATTCCGAAGATGTTTGGATTAAAGGAAAAGGCCATTGGTTCTGAGATGGGTATTATTCCTGTTGAAGCGAAAGATGGCACCAAGATTATGTCATTGAATCTTTTGGTGGATGATGAAGAAGCACCGGTTATTTGGAGAGGTCCAATTCTTGCCGGTACTGTGAAGCAGTTTTATAGTGATGTTGTTTGGGGCGACATCGATTACTTATTTGTGGACATGCCTCCGGGAACCGGAGATGTTCCGTTGACCGTATTTCAGTCCCTTCCGGTGGATGGTATCGTGATTGTTACTTCTCCACAGGAATTGGTTCAGATGATTGTAAAGAAAGCCGTTAATATGGCAAATATGATGGACATTCCGATTCTGGGTGTCGTAGAGAATTATAGTTATTTGAAGTGTCCGGATTGTGGAAAGGAAATTCCAATTTTCGGAACAAGTAAAATCGATGAAGTGGCAGAAGCCAATAACATGAAAGTGTTAGGTAAGTTGCCGCTTAATCCGTCGTTTGCTGAGAAAGCAGACGCAGGTGTTTTCTATGATATCGAGAATCCATATTTGGAAAAAGCATATGAGGTTCTAAAGAACGTATAGTAAGAAACACCCTTGGGAGCATATAGATACTCTTAGGGTGTTTTTTTCAAGCAAACAGTAATAAAAAGGATTCAAAGGAGGAAGAAAATGAAAGAAAAAACAAGTTTACAACGATTGATTTTAGGGTTGCAGCATGTATTAGCCATGTTTGGTGCAACGGTTTTGGTACCGGCTTTGACGGGATTAAACACATCCATCACGTTGTTTTGTGCAGGTGCAGGTACATTGATTTTCCATAGTGTGACCAAAGGAAAAGTACCGGTGTTTTTAGGCTCTAGTTTTGCCTTTATGGGTGGTGTAATCAGTATTATTGGCGATTCCCGTATGGGTGATGCCGATTATTTGGACAAGTTAGCAGCGGTAAAAGGTGCACTTTTGGTGGCGGGATTCGTATACGTAGTCGCAGCGCTTATCATTAAGCAGGTGGGTTATGAGAAGGTGAATAAGCTGCTTCCGCCAATTGTAACCGGGCCGATTATCATTGTAATTGGATTGCGTTTAAGTGGTTCCGGCGTTACGAATGCAACAACACTAAATGGCATTTTCAATCCGAAATGCCTGCTTGTGAGCTTTGTAGTTTTGGCAACCATTATTGGATTCTCCGTGTTCGCAAAAGGAATCTTTAATCTGATGCCGATTTTATTTGGAATTATTGTAGGATTCATTGTGTGCGGATTTATGGGATTTACGAATTTTGATGCAGTTAAACAGGCGAATTTCATTGCCTTCACAGATAAGGATATTATGAAACAGGTGCTTTTGCTTCCTACTTTTAAAGTGGATGCCATTCTGGCACTGGCACCGATTGCTTTGGTAACGATTATTGAGCATGT
Organism: Lachnospiraceae bacterium; assembly: GCA_015057205.1. Lineage (GTDB taxonomy): Bacteria > Bacillota > Clostridia > Lachnospirales > Lachnospiraceae > XBB1006. The sequence continues at coordinate 7,565 of SVEW01000112.1, forward strand.
CGGAG
>SVEW01000113.1:0-4818 GCA_015057205.1 Lachnospiraceae bacterium
CCGTGTACCGAACGGTACGCACGGTGGTGTGAGAGGTCGGAATTTCTCAATCAAGAGAAATTCCTCCTACTCGATTAGGGCCGCTCGGTATATAGCTTTGTCAGGTCGCCCATATACCGAGCGGCCCTACGGTTTGGTAAAATGGGACTGTGAAAGAGGGAAGATTACGTACGATTTTTATGTGTATGGTTTGGTGGCACGTAGGCAAAATCTTCCGGATTACAAAATTACGTGCAGTTCGCCTCAATTTGGCGAGTACGACCGTAGTGCGCGCTTAGAAGTTGAGGGAATGGTACACACGTATTGGGCGATTATCTGGATTTGGTTCGTAATTATTCCGAATTCCATGGCACATGTTACGGACCATATGAATAGAATTGGGAAAATGGCGCGGAACCGACAAATTTGACGTACGTTCCGACCTGCATAAAATGACTTGGTGGCACGTAAATTTCAAATCCGGAAGTTTTTGATGAATATGAAAGAGGGACTAACACAATAAGCGTTAGCCCATTTTGCTGAATTGCAACTAATAATTTTTAGGGATAGTTAATAAAGCCGACATCGTGCATGGTCATATTAAAATCCTCATTAAGGATGTTGTACCAATAAACCATGCTTGATTTTAATATGTTATTACATAATTGGTTTGCCTTGGTGTCACCGCCGGGATAGTTTTTTCCATATGTTAAAATAACAAAATTTAAAATAGTAGACTTTGTGTATTGATCAACATATATTGTTGTGGTTGCATCTATCGCTGTCTCTGAAAACGAATATAAGAATTTCACACTTCCTTTGTGAGGCGAATTCAATGGGATTATGAGTTCAATAGAGTCCATTATTGAATAATCATAATCTAAATTATATTTTACAACCATCGAAAAGCCTAGACTATCCGTTTTTGTATTGTAATAAATCTCAATTACTTCAGAATCATATTGTTTTGCTATACTCGTTTTCCCGTCTGTTGAAGTTATTCCGTGGGAACACAGATATGACTTCAGGTAATTGAGATCTTTCTTGGTGGCCTCGGGTGAAGTTGAAGGAGTCTCATTTTCGGTTTCGCTTGTAGAGTTATCCTCTAAATTGGTACTTGCAGTATTTTCTGGGTATTCAAAAAATTCTATTTTTGCTGTGTCTAATGGAATGCTTGCATCATATCTGAATGTTCTCCCCAATTACTTCTTAAGGTAGAGCCAATCTGCACGCATTGAAATTCTATGTTCATGAAATAACTATAATTATTTAAACCATAAAAACTGTAGTTTGTAATTTTCATCCTGTTTTCAGGAGTGGATTGCCCGCCCATCGAGCTCGGGATAATTACCTGTATAGTTTCCCAAGGATTTTCGGTTGCGTTTGCGATTGGATATTCCAAAAATTCTATTTTAGTAGTGCTTGCGGGAATCGTCTGTGTGCACTTGTATGATTGATACAAGGCAATCGTATCTGTGGACAAGGAGCATTTCTTAAGTAATATGCCATTATCCTAGCAAAGTTTTATGGAGTATCACTTGATTATCTTGCGGGTCTTTCAGAAACTGAAAAAACAAAATAAGAGTAGTTGAATTTGAGATTAAACTAAAAAATGCGTAGATTATGGCAGCGGGCAGAGTGGTCTATGTGGGGATTTACAAGACGTTGGTACTTAGCACCTTAGGTGCTTACGTACCACTACGCCTTGTACGAAGCGAAAGCGACCCCACAAGAACCACACTGCCCGCTGTCATAATACCACTTTTTCGCCACATTTATTCGCTACAATGAAGAAAGTAACCAAAAGGAGGCATTCCATGAAGCGCAAGAAACACTTTTTAGGAATCATTGCATACGCGATTGTTCTGTTCAGTTGTAATCTTTCGGTAATAGCTGCAGAAGCAGTGGAAAAGGTGGATTATCTGGCAGAGTATGAATCGATTCGCTATACCATGAGCAATGGCCTCGTGTCGGCCGAAATCAACGCAGTAGCGCAGACCACAGAGGGATATATCTGGACCGGTACGTATTCAGGGCTGTATCGGTATGACGGTGTGCGCTTTGAACGGATGAATTTGGATGACCGAATTTGTAATGTAATGGTGCTTTTTGCGGATTCGAAAGGAAAACTTTGGATTGGAACAAATGACAGTGGCGTTGTTTGTTACAATCCGAAAAGTGGAAACGTAAAATTTTATACACCGAAGGAAGGGCTTGCTTCGTATTCTATTCGTGCTATATGCGAGGACAGTGAAGGAAGTATTGTCGTTGGAACCGTAGCGGGAACCTCGATGATTGACAAAGACGGGGCGATTATGGAGTTTCGGTCGTCTGACAAGCTTGTAGGAGTGCATTCGCTAGCGGCTGGAGAGGATGCCACAATCTATGCCGTTACCAACGCGGGAGAGCTGTTTTTTCTGAAAGATGGCGTAGTGAGGGAAAAATTATTGTATCCGGAAGACGGAATCTATTATACATCGGTATGCTGTGCCAAAAGTGGTGAGGTGATTGCGGGAACGTCCGGAGCTCAATTGGAACGACTTGAGATAAAAGATAATGGCTTAAAGCGGATAAATGCCTATGATACAGGAAATATTAACTATCATAACGATTTGATGTATGATAAGGCGACAGACGGGTTCTTCTTTTGTGCGGAAAATGGTCTGGGATATGTGAGCGCGGAGGCTCAGGTTACGCCATTGATGAAAGAGGGATTCGAGAGTTCGATTTCCGATGTGATTCGTGATTATCAAGGAAATATCTGGTTTGTTTCAAATAAACAAGGCATTATGGAATATTCCCATAATATGTTTTTGAATATATTTGCAAAAGCAGGATTATCAGAAGGCGTTGTCAATAGTGTGTTGGTAATTGAAAATAATTTATACATCGGAATGGACAATGGCCTATTGATGTTGGATGCGGATACGTTAAAGCAGCAAAAACATGACTACCTGAAATATTTTAAGGATGTTCGGGTGCGCCATTTGATGAAAGATTCCAAGGCGAATTTGTGGATATCCACTTACGGAAAAGATGGACTATTACGAGTGAGTCCGAAGGGAAAAATTGTTGCATTTAATGAGCAGAACAAACATACGTTGGGCGGACGGTTTCGTTTTTGTTTAGAAGCGAAAGATGGAACTATTTACGCTGCCAGTAACATGGGAATCAACATTATTAAGGGAGATTCTGTGGTGGGTGTTATTGGAGAGGCGGAAGGCATGAAAGCACCACAGATTTTGACAATGGTGGAGTGTAAGGATGGAAGTATTCTTGCCGGATCGGATGGAGATGGTGTGTACCGCATTAAGGATGGGAAAATTTTGGAGCATATCGAAAAAGAACGGGGACTTGAAACTTTGGTGGTACTACGAATCGTCCCATATAAAGATGGATATTTGTACGTGACCAGCAATGCACTGTATTATGACAATTGCAAAAAAGTGCGCCGGTTAAAGAATTTTCCGTATACGAATAATTACGATATTTTTATTTCCGAGGAAAACGAAGCATGGGTAAGTTCCAGTGCTGGTGTCTATATTGTGAAAATGAAGGATTTGCTGAAGGATAAGAAATATCCTTACATGCTTCTTAATTATTCGCGTGGGTTTAATACATCGTTGACTGCCAACGCCTGGAATTGCAAAATGGATGATGAGGGACATTATTTGCTTTGCTGTATAGATGGCGTTAGGATGGTTTCTGTGAAGGATTACCGGCAGAATGAGAATGATTTTAACATTCTGGTGAATTCCGTTTCCTATGAGGAGAAGAATGCCAAGCAGGACAAAAACGGAACGTATATCATACCTTCAAATGCCCAGCGTATTCGGATAAATGCTGCTATCTTGGATTATCGCCTAAGCAATCCGCTGGTACATATTTTTCTGGAAGGGGCAAATGATAAGGGTTCTACCTATAACAAGGCAAACCTGCCGCCACTGAATTACACAAATCTGCCGTATGGAAACTATACGTTGCATATCCGGGTGTTAGATGCAACAACCGGTGATGTAGTTAGGGATGAAACCTTTCAGCTATATAAAAAGCCAAGGTTGTTGGAACGTTTGGAGGTAAAAGTAGCCATTGTGTTGTTCAGCGCGCTGGTACTGGTTTTGGCGGTAATGAAAATTATGCGGGCTACGGTAATCTCAAGGCAATACGATGAAATTCGAGAAGCGAAAGAAGAGGCAGAACGGGCCAATAGTGCCAAGTCCAGATTTTTAGCCAATATGTCCCATGAAATCCGAACGCCTATTAATACCATCATGGGGATGAATGAAATGATTTTGCGGGAGGATACGCAAGAAAAGATGGAAATATATTCACGGAATGTAAATGAATATGCCTTTTCCATCAAGAAAGCGGCGGATTCCCTTTTGTATTTGATTAATGATGTTCTGGATTTGTCCAAAATCGAATCCGGAAAAATGAATCTTGTGGAGCGTGACTATAATGTCCTTGAATTGCTGCGTTCCATGATTACCATGATTCGGGTGCGCAGTAATGAGAGGCATTTGGAATTTAACTATGAGATTGATGAGCAACTGCCACGGATGCTGCGTGGCGATGATGGTAAAATTAAACAGGTTATGCTGAACCTGTTAACCAATGCAGTGAAATATACGGATGAGGGTTCCATGACGTTGATTATGAAGGTAATGGAACGAACCGAGGAACGGGTTACGGTGTTATTTGGAGTAAAAGATACGGGCATTGGAATCCGGGAAGAAGATATGAGTAAACTGTTTGGAACATTCCAAAGACTCGATGAGAAGCGCAACAGCGGAATTCAAGGGACTGGATTGGGATTGGATATTTCAAAACAGTTTGTAG
>SVEW01000113.1:4828-7499 GCA_015057205.1 Lachnospiraceae bacterium
CTAATGGGAGGAAAACTTTCCTGTGAAAGCGAGTATGGTGAGGGGTCAACTTTCTATTTTGCGCTTGAACAGGATATTGTGGAGGATACACCAATTGGTGCTTTCGAAGAAAAAGACAGCTTAGACCAGGCAAATGAAGTCTATGTTCCATTGTTTGTGGCACCGGAGGCAAAGGTGCTTGTGGTGGATGATAATGAAATGAATTTGCAGGTTGTCAAGGGGCTTTTGCAGGGAACAAAAGTACAGCTGACCATGGTTATGAGTGGTATGGAGTGTCTTGAAAAAGTTAAGACAGAAACTTTCCACGTTATTCTTTTAGATCATATGATGCCACAGATGGATGGAATCGAAACATTAGAAAACTTACGTAAAATGAATGTGACGACACCGGTATACGCACTTACCGCAAATGCTGCGACAAATGGCAGTGAGTTTTACAAAGAGAAGGGATTTGACGGATATTTGCCGAAACCGGTGGAAGGGCGTCAGTTAGAAGCGGTACTGGCGGAATGTATCCCGAAGGAGTTACAGAAGGAACCAGATAAAGAACAGTTTCTAAAAGAACGTGACGAAGAGGATTCGTTGGCGCCGCTTTTGGAAGTGGAAGGCATTAGTGTGGAAGAGGGCGTGAAGAACTGCGGAGGAAAGGAGTCTTTTGCAACGGCGCTTGCTACGTTTTATGAAACACTAAAAGACCGCCACGATGAAATTGCGAATGCATACCACAAGGGAGATTTTGATTTTTATACAATCAAAGTGCATGCTTTAAAAAGTTCAGCCCGTATTATTGGTGCGAAGCATTTGTCAAATCTGGCAGAGCGCTTAGAGGATGCGGGAAAACGGAAAGATTTTGATTTTATACACAAACATCATGCAGCGCTGCTTTCGAATTATCTGGAGTATTACGATAAACTAAAGGCCTGGAAGCATCCTTCGGATGATTCTGATAAGGAGCCTGTGGATGAGACGATGCTTGCCGATGCTTACGAGGCAATGAAAGAATTTTGCGAAGCCATGGATTATGATTCCATGGAAATGGTGGTGGAATCCATAGCACAATACCGGTTGTCAAAGGAAGATACAGCAAGGATGGAAGAAATAACGAAACGTATGAAGCAACTTGACTGGGATGGAATCAAGGCAATATTGCCATAGAAAAGGAGTACTTATGAAAGAACAGTATACGTTAATGCTAGTGGGATTAAAGGAAAGCTTTTTAACCAAGGCTTTGGAAAAGAAGGTTGCACAAACCGGGTGGAAGGAGTTTTTCTGCCCGGCGGAGGTTAGCGAACTGAATGCGCAAATTAGGAAGGCAGACATTGTGGCTTATTATATGGATCAAAAAGATAGCGCAAAAGCAGATGCGTTGCATTTTCTAAATGAGAAGCTGGATGAGGCCGGTAAACAGATTATTCTTATTGGGGAAGAGGCGGATTTGGAATTTGCTAAGAAACATTTTGAAAAAAACATTGTGGCGACCACTTTTTTACGACCGTTAGATACGGATGCTTTTTTAAAGGCGCTTCAGAAAAAAAGTCAACTGTATGATAATGCGGAACCGAAAAAAAGTATTTTAATTGTGGATGACGATACGACGTACATGGGGTTAATTCGCGGCTGGTTGAAGGAATATTATCAGGTGGCCATGGCAAATTCCGGAATGCAGGCACTTAAGTGGCTGGCAGGTAACCGGGCGGATTTGATTTTGCTTGATTATGAAATGCCGGTTACCAGTGGACCGCAGGTGCTTGAAATGTTGCGAAGCGAACCGGATACCAGAGATATTCCGGTAATGTTTTTAACAGGAAAGGATGACAAAGAGTCTGTAGTGAAGGTTCTTTCCCTTAAACCGGAGGGGTATTTGCTCAAAAGTATTGAAAAAGATAAGCTAATTAAGGAACTGGGCAAATTCTTTTCGTAAATACTCTTGTAATACTTGTAATTTTTGAGTAAAATAGTAGTGGCGTTTTGAAGTTTATCTGTAACATTTTAGTTCCTAAGGTATAGAAGATATGCAAAGGGAGTAGAATGTGAATAGAGTTAAAATTTATTTAATTAGTGGTGTGCTGTGGTTGCTTTTGACGGGATGCGGACGGGAAACAGCAGTGGAAGACGTATTCTCTTCAAAAGAAGGGAAAGAAACGGTTTCGGAAGAGGCGAGGACAGACACGAAATGGTATGTACAGATTGATGGCGCAGTAAAGAAGCCGGGGGTATATCCGGTAGATGATAATACCCGGGTGTTTGAAGTAATTGAGTTGGCCGGTGGTGTTACGAAGAATGCTTGTCTTACCGGTGTGAACCAGGCGGAAAAGGTTACGGATGCGCAGCAGATTCATGTATATACGAAGAAAGAAATGAGAAAGAACGAGAAGAAAGAATGTGAATCGTCTTCGGAAGATGGCAAGGTCAATTTGAATGTGGCAGACAAGCAATTGTTATTGACCCTTCCCGGAATCGGGGAGAGCAAAGCAGATCTTATTATTCAATATCGGGAAGACAACGGAAAATTTTCCAAGATAGAAGATATAATGAAGATTCAAGGAATTAAAGAAGGCGTTTTTCGAAAAATTAAAAATCTGATATGCGTTTAGCCTCAGATACTCGAAAGGTGAATGTATGGCAAAGAAAGTGCTCGTAGTGGACGATGAAAAATTAATTGTGAAGGGAA
>SVEW01000114.1 GCA_015057205.1 Lachnospiraceae bacterium
GTGGATACAATCTTTTAGTAAAGCTAAATCTACACAATCCGGCAGTGAAACAATATTTGCTTGACGTGGTTAGGTTTTGGGTAGAAGAATTTGATATTGATGGGTTACGGCTGGATGCTGCGGACGTGCTTGATTTTGCATTTATGAAGGAGTTGCGTCATACCACAGAGGAGATAAAACCGGATTTTTGGCTTATGGGAGAAGTGATTCATGGCCAGTATGAACGGTGGGCTAATGAGCATACTTTGCACAGTGTAACCAATTATGCACTTCATAAGGGGCTCTACAGTGGTTTAAATGACCACAATTTTTTCGAGATTGCCCATACCGTGAAGCGGACTTTTGAAATGGTTCCGGCGCATATCAAACTCTATAATTTTGTGGACAACCATGATGTGGAGCGAATTATGACAAAGCTCTTAAACAAGGCGCATTTTACACCGGTACATATTCTGCTTTATACCCTTCCCGGTATTCCTTCTATCTACTATGGAAGCGAGTTTGGAATTGAGGGTAAGAAGGAATGGGGCTCGGATGATTCCCTTCGCCCATTTATCAATCTTCAGGAGTATAAGGAAGATTATGAGAAGAACCCATGCACCAGGCTGATTGCCGCATTGGGGCGTATTCATGAAGCATATAAGCAGGATCTTGTTTGGGGAGATTACAGGGAATTGTTTCTTACGAATAGGCAGTTTGCATTTGGTCGAGGCAGTCTGGTTGTTGCGGTGAATAATGATGACAATGAGGCACAGATTAGCGTAGGCGTTGGAGATGGTACGTATCAGGGACTGCTGTCGGGGGAATTAGTTAGCGCTAAAGAGGGACGTCTTACGATGAAACTTAAGGCCAATGATGGCGAGATTTATCATAGGGTTTAAATGTGGAGACAGTAAGGACATTGACATGACGGGAAGAGAAAAAGTACTTGCGCAGATCTTCGCTTTCTGCTATAATAAATACTCGTGAGAACATCATATTTGCGGGCATGGCGGAATTGGCAGACGCGCTAGATTTAGGTTCTAGTGGGAGACCGTGCAGGTTCAAGTCCTGTTGCCCGTATTATAAAACCTTTGATTTTTCAAGGGTTTTATTTTTTTGCGTGAAGCTTCAAAAAAACCTCACAAAAAGTTATTTATATGGTATCATAAGCAGAGAAATTGTTTGCAAAAACAACGAACTAGAGCCAAGGAGGAAAGTTGTATGAGAAAAATTTGGAGGTTAGCGTTGGTTGCTTTGGCGGCAGCGGCGATTCCGGCTACCGGGGCCAAGGCAGCAAAAGTGGAAAAAACCACTTTCAAGGGACATCAGTATGCGGTCATTAATGAGGGGCTTACATGGAACGAGGCAAATAAGGCTTGCATTGCGTTGGGAGGACATCTTGTAACGATTAATTCCAAAGCCGAAAATGAATTTGTAAAATCGCTGATAGCAGATGATGGACCGGGTAGAAAGAACTACTGGTTGGGGGGACATAAGGACAGCAAGGGTGCATTCAAATGGATAACCGGCGAGAAATTCAAGTTTGCATCCTGGGCGCCGGGGCAGCCGGACAGAGGATACGAAACTGCACTTATGATGTATACCTACAACAACCCAAATGCAGGAGGGGATGAATCTTATCTGTGGAATGATTTGGTTGAAGAAGGAACCTTCGGACGGGAATCCTGGTTTGGGCTTGATAACTTTGGATATGTTTGTGAGTGGGATGGCAAGGTATCGCTTTACGGGGATAATAATCATTTTCATACCTATAAGAGACCGGACTTTAAGTGGTCGGGTGAGAAGTGTTATGCAATTTTTAAGTGTAATTGCGGAGAAAAGCTAAAGCTTGCATGTAAAATGAATGAGAAGGTGTTAAAACAGGCCACTATGAAAAAAGAGGGAAAGGTAAGAATTATGCCGACCATTCAATATGGCAGCAGTACTTACGGTACCTCATATAAGTATTTCAAAATTAAAAAGATTAAAAGCGTTTCCCTTACGGGTTCGGAATTTGCTTATACCGGGGAGAAACAGGTACCGGTAGTGGTGGTGAAGGATGCTTCCGGAAAAACAATTGATAAGGCAAATTATGAGCTGACTTACTATTCGAAGGATAATGGAAGCATTTCCGGAAGTATAGAGCCGGGGGCGTATTACGTGAAAATCACTTTCAAGAAACGCTATAGTGGATCGGTGAGTCTCGATTACACAATCGTGAAAGCACAGGAGGAACCCCAGGAGGAACCCCAGGAGGAACCCCAGGAAGACCCGGTAATGGCAAATATTAATCACCTCTGCGAGTTATGGAGTGGAAAATATTTTACAACAACCGGCGAAGCAGGAAAGGGGAACGGTGATGATATTACTAAAAACACTGCAGTGGCATCCTCGGCATATTTTGAAGGCATCATGGGATTCAAATTTGCAGGAGAACAGGATGCGGCAGCGAAGTTCCCGTACCATTATATAAATGATAGTGGCTCAATCTATCCTACGGCCTGGACATGTGCCGGGTTTGCCGCTTTTGCACAATGGTACATTTATACGGGCGGAGATACTTCGGCAAAGGTTAATTCCGGATTGGTTGCCCGGAATGTGGATAATAACTACGCATCTGTTGTGGGCGTAATAAAAACGGGTGATATTATCAGATATGGAAAAAGTGGTAACAAGTCGATGCACTCGGCAATTGTAATAAGTCTTGACGAGAATAATGGTATCTATGTGTTGGATGCGAATTATTTGAGAACAACGGCTAAGTCGGAGACCAAAGATTATAATTTAGTAGGGGCACATTATATACCATTCTATAATAAGGAAGATGCAAGTACGTATTATCAGCTGACTGTGACGGGGGTTCGATAGAGGATGGAAAGTAAAAATGTGAGTGAGAGTGTGAACAAATAGTGAAGATATAGTGATAAAATTCATAATTTATTAATTATTTGTTGACAAAATAGTCTTACTGGCATATAATTTAATCATCAACAAAAGCAATTTACGTTTTTCCCTTTATATATCCTAGAAATAAGGAGCTCATCTCTGATGGGCTCTTTATTTCGTGCAAAAATCCCCATATTCAGGTATTTCCAGGTAGAAAAATGAAAACGGACTTGACAGAATTGGCTTTGTGTGATATAAGTGTACTAAGGTAATTAGTACACTTAGAAAGGAGCGAATATGCTTTCAGTTAATTATCGCGATTCCAGACCAATTTACGAGCAGATTGCAGATGCCATTCGCCAACAGATTGCAAAAGGCGTTCTTTTGCCGGATGAGAAGCTACCGTCGGTTCGGGAACTGGCAGCAGAGTTGTCAATTAATCCCAATACCATACAGCGGGCTGTACGGCAGTTAGAACAGGAAGGGTATTTGTATACGGTGGCCGGGCGTGGAACGTTCGTGGCAAAGGTGAATCATGAACAGAGCCCACGCAGGAAGGAATTGTTAATGAAATTTGACAAGCTGGTTGCGGAACTTTTGGTGTTTGGAGTGACCAAAGAAGAATTAGAGAAACGCATTGAGGAGGGAAGTAGCGAAGTATGATTCAGGTAAAGAATGTAGTGAAATCATTTGATGGAAAACAGATTTTGCGCGGAACATCCCTACACGTAAAGAAGGGGAATATTTATGGACTGGTTGGACCGAATGGAGCAGGTAAAACCACAATTATTCGACATATAACAGGTATCTATAAAGAGAATGCCGGAGAAATTCTGATTAAAGGAGAGCCAATTTGGGAGAACGTTCGGATGAAACAAAGCATTGCATATATTCCGGATGATATTTTCTTTTTTACCGGTGCAACCTTGAAGGAAATGCGGAAGTTCTATAAGGCATTGTATCCGAATTTTGATGATGAACTGTTTGAAAAATTAGAACCGTTTTTTCCAAAAGTGGATAAGCGACGTAAGATTAAAACCTATTCAAAGGGAATGCAGAAACAGATGGCATTTTGGCTATCCATTGCATGTAAGCCGGAGATTTTGATTCTGGATGAACCGGTAGATGGTCTTGATCCGGTAATGCGTAAGCAGGTGTGGAGTATTCTGATGAAAGAGGTTGCGGATCGTCAGCTTACGGTATTGGTATCTTCTCACAATCTACGCGAGTTAGAGGATGTGTGTGACCACGTAGGTATTATGTCGGAAGGGTCGGTGATTTTGGAGCGTTCATTAGAAGAATTGCAGGAAAACACTTTGAAGATACAGATGGCATTTGATGGAGAGGAGCCGGATTTTGCTGATGTACAGGATGTGATTCACAAGTCTCGTTCCGGAAGGGTGCTGACGCTGATTGTAAAAGGAAATGCGGCGCAGATAACGGCACAGATTGAAGCTAAGAAACCATTGTTCTATGATTTATTGCCATTGACATTGGAAGAGATATTTATTTATGAATTGGGAGGAAAGAACTATGAAGTCAAAGATATCCTGCTTTAAGGGAATACTTATAAAGCGAGATTGGCGCTTCCTTTTTGGGATTTGTGGGGTGTATGGATTTGTTTTGTATTCCAGTGGTGCCCATGCCCTTATACGCCAAATGCGTATGTCAAAGATTGGCGTGAAGAATGATTACCTTTATGAGAAAACGAACTTCTTGTGTCAGATGGGAGGGAGCTTTCATGTTTTTCTCGTAGCGATTCTTGCAATTATTTGTGCACTGATTTGTTTTCATTATCTGTATGATAAGCGTGGTGTGCAGATGATGCATGCGTTGCCGGTAAGCAGAAGACAGATGTTTGTGTCTCACTATATGGATGGTTTGGCTACGTTGTTACTTCCGCTTTTGGTTAATATGGGAATTATGGCGTCTATATTAAAGAAAGCATCCCTGGTGGAGGTAAGTTGTACATTTTATGGGGAATTGATGATAGCAGCGTTTCTGTTTTACAGCATGATGGTATTGTTGATTATGATTTGTGGCGTAGCATTTCTGCCACCGGTGTTATTTTTTATATTTAACTATTTGTTCTTGGGAATTATGTGGGTAGCTGACCGTATTTGCCAGGGACTGATTTATGGATTTTACGGGTTTGATATTGGCAGGGGAGATGGATTTATGGGCTACATCTGTATGCTTTCTCCGCTCAAATATTTATATTCCGGAACCGGTATAACCGTGCGGCAGAATTCCACACTGGTCTTTGTGGGTGCGAAATTCATCGGGTGGTATGTTGTGGCTGCATTGGTAATGACGATATTGGCATACGTGATGTATCGCACGCGACCGGTGGAAAGCTGGGGAGATTTTTTGACGAAACCTTGGTTGAAGATATTTTTCACGGTGGGAATTTCAGGCTGCGTGGAGTTGATTATTTTTTGCATCATTATTAATCGAGAGGTTACAAAACATAGTATTAATACCCTTGGGAAAGTAAATTCACTGATTGTGCTTTTGACTACCTTAGTTGTTTATTATATAGTTAGTATGATTGTGAGAAAAACGCTGCACGTGTGGAAACGCAAAGCGGTGTATATACCGGCCTTTGGCATGGCAGCAGTGTTGTGCGGTATGGTGCTTGCCGTTCAAAATAAGGCGGATGAAATAGCAGTATATCTTCCGGAAAAGAATGAAATTAAGAAAGTGATTGTAGATGCAAGTTTTTTGTACAGTACAGCTGCAGCAAAAACGGATATTGATGATGCGCTTGCTTTGAATCAGAAAATAATTGAAGAACGTCAGTACGTGGAAGATACGGTAGCGGATAATATTTACTCTGTAAGCTTTTTGTATGAGTTAAAGAATGGAAAGAAGCTTAACCGAAGATATTGTCTTCCATTTGACGTGAATCATGCCAAAAAAGAGGGCTGCTTAGAAAAAGCGATGGAAAAGTATTTCTGTGGTTTTGACCGGGTGCCAAAGACTTTATTTGAGCAGACGTGGCAGAAGGTTTCCCTTGTCAAAAGTATTGGAGATGAAACAAAGTCGATAGGCCAGCTTCCGGAAGCAAAAATGAAAAAAGCGATTCTTGCAGATATTGAGGAAGGATCCTTAAAATCATTGTATTTCGCAAACGTGACCGATACAATTACCGGCAAGAATGTGATTGTCATTCAGACGAGATATTTGAATAATGTGGCGCATTATGAAGTTGGCAATCTGGCTGGAGTTTCGATTGAGAACAGAGGAGAGGACGCTTGTGAGATGAAACTCCGTATTGATGAAAATTGTAAACATACGTTGCAGGTATTAAAAGAGAATGGAATAACCATGGAGAAGTTAAAAGAAGGCCAGTATGTAGAAGCAGTTGATATGGAGTATTAAAATCGGGGCTGTCGCACGACAGCCCCTTTGCATTTTCATTACTTATCGATATTCGCCTAAATAAAACAGCGCAACCGTTCCCGGGCCGGCATGAGCGCCGATGGTGGGACTGATAGGATTAATTAGAAAATTGGTAAAGCCCAACCGTCTGGTTACCATGGTGGCAACCTCTTTGGCCTCATCCTCGCAGTCTCCGTGGCTGATAAAGATGATATCGTTCTTATCCTTATATTCGCCAATCTGCTTTTCCATAGCGTCTACAAGGGCGGAAAGCGCTTTCTTACGGCCACGTACCTTGCCGACGTTAATCAAATGTCCTTCACTGTCTACGTGAAGAATCGGTTTCACACTTGCGAGGGTTCCTACGATGGCGGTAGCTTTGCTTACACGGCCACCGCGATGCAGGTGGAACAGGTCGTCTACTGTAAAGTTGTGAACAAAGTTCTCGCGATGCTCGGTAATCCATTTAGCATTTTCCTCTAAGGAATAGCCCTCTTTCTTCAGACAAACTGCCTTGTGAACCATAAGTCCTTCTCCCATGGAGGCGGCTAAGGAGTCAATTACAATAATCTTGTGAGCGGTATCGTCCTCGGCAAATTCTTCTGCAGCGATGCGGAAGCTGTTGTAAGTACCGCTTAAGCCTGAAGAAAAAGCAATACACAAAATATCACAGTTATGTTCAGACACGATATTGCGAAACGCTTCTAAGGCAACTTCCGGGTTCACCTGAGAGGTGGTTGGGAGAGAACCGCTACGCATTTTTTCATAGAAAGTCTTGCCATCAAGTTGGTGATCTCCTTCGTAGGTTTCGCCGTCGATGGTATATGGTAAGGTTACAAACTGTACGTTATGCTCTTTAAAGTATGATAACGGAAGATCTGTGGTAGAATCCGTTAAAATCAAATAGTCACTCATCTTAAGATCCCCTTTTTCAAAATAAAATAATTAAAACCTAATCTAGTATACCATTTTCAGGAAAAAATAGCAATGAAGAATGAATTGACAGAAGGCATGGGTTACCGATACAATAGGTAAAAAGGAGTTGGGAGGAAATGACATGGATACTGAATCTGTTGATGAATTATTAAAAGATGAAAACTACTTTTTTTTAGATTTTGTTCC
>SVEW01000115.1 GCA_015057205.1 Lachnospiraceae bacterium
AAGAGCTGAAAAGATTGTTCTAACAGGCCAAGCATCAAATTGCTGCCAAAAACACAGGCTGCATGATATTTTGCTTTCTGTTCTTTCTCAATTGGAATAATGGGATTTCCCAAACCGGCAAACAATTCCCGCAGTTCCTCCCGATATTCTAAATCGCCTTCAATTGTAAATACTGCTTTGGATAACTCCCGATAGGATTCATACTTGGAATGAATCGCTAACAACGGGTGGATGGAATATCCATAAGATTTATACTTTGTTCGATCGTAAAATACGTCAGATGTCTCTAATCCGCTACAATGAATAAAACAAGTCGGTTTCGTAATAAACGCTTTCGCTTCTTCATACACCGGAACAATCTCCTTGTCCGGCACTGTTAGGATAACTGCATCGCAGGCAGTTATCAAATCTTTCATCTCAAAAAAATGCCTCGTAGCCGTAAAATCGGCAGCTTCCTTACCGGAAGCTTTGGTACGACTGTAGTATCCTACAACTTGCACCCCACCGTTTACCAGATATTTACCAAGGCTTACGCCTACTTTTCCGGCACCTATAAATCCAAACCTCATACACATACCCCCTTTGTCTCGCTTATTCTGATACAATAATGCAAGCGTGTGTGTCTTATCGGCCGACTGTTCTATTTGCGTTAAAAATAATCTTCGGTACAGTTTCGATTTCTCAAATACCATCCGCTTTCCTAATTATAGCATATGTCAATAAATTTTCAATCAAAAACTAAGAAATCAGTGTTTGAATATTTTCTAATATTCCACGCATCTCTTCAGGGTAAACTCTGTGCTGTTTTGCAATTGCCAACACCTGACGTTTTGTACTCTTGATGGATGCCGTGGCATTTTCCATACGTGTACGCACCTTTTGTCTACGCTCTAATAAAAGATGCTTAACCTCTACCATTTCACGATGGTCTACCAGTGCATGCACCTGGTATGGCCAGATACTTGCGTCATACAGCCTATGACGACGCAATAAGCGAAGCAGTGCCTCCTTATAATAACTCAAGTCATCGTTTGCCTGTTCTAAGCGTTCCAGTTCTTTTACAGCCTCCAAATACAACTGCCAGTTTTTTTCAAGTTCTTTTGCCGAGGATACCCCATAACGTTCGCAGGTGTAATCCACAGCATTTTTCATATTAACATAACGCAACTTGATGGAGTTCTGAATGGTAACCGCGCGGTTATAGTTCATATTGCAACGCTTCAACAAACTCTTCAGGTTCTGCATCCGAATTAACAGTCCGCTGACGGCCGCACCCACTACCAGCATTCCCACAAGCAGAACCGTATAAATATTCTTAATTTCAAGCATAAAACAAGTCACAAAGGCAATAATAATCAGGCCTTCCACTATCATACTACTGCGACAGATAATGCCAAGCACCTTTTTCTCGTTTGCTACTTCACCTTTTTCATAGGTCCATTCTACTTTCTCACCCTCAAGATAATCAATATCCCGTTTCATCATATTCTGCAATTCTTCATTTTCTTTCAACCGGCGAATATCCTTGGGAATCTCGTTTTTCTCACGGTCCATCTGGTAAAACTTTGAATCCGGCAACCGTTCCACTTTTTCACGCATACTCTGGGTAGAGTCTTCAAGCGTAATAATGGAAGTTGCAATCTCAAGAAGGCGTGTCCTTTCTTCCTGGGAAAAGTCCTCAATGATCTGAATATCCGTCAAATAGCTGGTCAGGGATTGGTACTCTTGCTTTGCGTTATGGTACTCCGTGGCATTTTCTTCCATTTGCCGACACCCCTCAAGTATCTGATGGCGCAAATCCCCTTTTTCTGTTTTATCCGGTATATCCACTGTTTGGTCGTAGTGCGCTACTACTTCATTCAATTCTACGCTTTTTTTGCGCTTTTTAAAAAAAGAAAATAATCCCATTATAATGCACTCCTCCTATATTCGTCGATGCGCTCTTTCAACTGCTGATACCGAATATTTCTTTGCGCCTGGTCACTGCTTGAAATCAGATGTACAAAGGAATCGTCCTCTTTGACAGACTTAATATCCTCTGCCTGTTCTCGTCTGTCCACAATGTAGCTGACAGCCTGCTTTGTCTGCAAAAGCCGTTTATAACTGTAAGCAGTTTTAAAACACTCCAACGCCTGATCATCGTAAAGCATGCGTCCATAACAGCATCCTAAATTATGCCAGATTTTCGCAAGCAACTCGTCATCAAAAGCATGTTTTCGTTCACCGTTGAGTATTCGCCAATATTCTAAAATAGCCGCTTCGAACTTTCCTCGTTCCATCATCTGGTCCGCCAGCATTTTTCGACGTTCCAGTTCGTTTTTATCTTCCATTTTGGTAATGTAAGAAAGCAACTCTTCCTTTTCCTGCATGCTAAGTACATTCACCTGGGCAAGCAGCACCTCCATAAACATGGCCAACGTTCCGCCGCCTGCAATCAATTGATGCAGTTTTTCTGCAAGTGCAGGCTGTTTTAAATGATTTCGTACCCAAAATACGAACTCTTCCTCCATCAGACTATTATCAAGCAAAATCTCATGGTGCTTATAAAAATATAAAATTTCCTCTAAAGAATAAAATTTTAAATCGATGCTTTTTAAATGGTATGGCTGTGCCGCCATTGGAATCGGACACAAATACGCTGTCGTCATATCCTGGCTCCTTTCCTAAAATGCAAATGTAAAAGAATAGTTTTTGCCGGCATTGGCTATCATTTCTCCGAAGCCGGTTTCTGTAACCGTCACCTTAAATTCCTTACGGGAAACTGCCTTTGCCAATACCCGTACGCGACAGGTACGCTCTTTTGTCATTGTCAGCCCCGGCAAAGGCAAGTAAAAGTATTTCTCCGGTTCTTTGTACATCGGCCGAATGCTTATTTTTAACTGTGGTATATCCTCTTCCCCAGCCAAAAGCACCTCCACCATGCCCTCGGCATCCTGCCAGTGTGTCCCCGCCGTCAAAAGCGTAGCCAGTTCCTCTTTTTCCTGATGCGTTACATTCAGGCACACATTGGATAGAATGTTGCCGCCTCCAAGGTATACAAATCCTGTCATTTCCTTGCCTATTTTATTTTTAACCATGCCATAATAAGACGCCCCTTTTGTATACAAATTCATACCAAAAAATACCCGGCGTCCGGTGCAAAGTCGACTAAGGGATTTCTTCATCCAATCCCCTTCAAAGCCGTTACCAACCAGATAAACAGCTGAAACCATAGTTTTCTTTGGAAGCAGCTCATTTAGCTTTTCATAGAAAACCTCATCCGACTGCTCCATTCCTGATAGAACTGTTTCCTTAACGGTAACTACGTTTGGCACAACCTCCCGATTTGTCTGCAACGTATACACATGCATCTGCTTTTCCCAATATTCTAAAAGCATTACATCGTAGGTTCGAAGGCTTGCCTCCTGTTTCATCATATAATAGCAAAAAGCTTCTTTGTGATCGCAAATCCACACCCTGTCATGAGGAATTTCCAACACGTCGCACACCTCAAAGAAGGTCTCCATTACCATTTTGCTGGCGTGTTCTACGCAAAACATAAAGAAGTCCTTCTCTTTATCCACACCAACCGACTTGGTATACGATAACAATCGGCGAACATACAGGGTCAAAAGTTCGAAAGCCGGAATCTCTTTTCCGTCCACAACTACCGGCTCCTTCCGATAAGCTTTTTCCAAAAAACCATAGACAGGCGTGGCATAATCCAATGCTTCCTGTCCCACATACCAGCGAGAAATTCCCTCTTCCTTGGCAACAGCCGTTGGAATCAGGTACTCTTCACTGTCACGATAGGGACTAATAGAGATTGCCTCTTTCTCCCCCTGTCGGTAAAAACTTATCTGACTATAATATTCATTTAAATCCAATGAAAAGATCGTTACCTGATCCATACAAACTCCTTCTTTGCCTCAGCGATTAAGTCATCATACTCTTCTAACCGTTTCTCAAACACCTGATTTTCCCCTAACTGTTCAGAGATAATCAACGTGTTCAACCGGCCAAAGCACCCTTCCTCTCCCTGTCCGGAAATATCCCTCTGGGAAATCTGTCCACTGGTCACAATGTTACTACAACCATTTTTTTCCTCACTAATGTAATACTGTACCGTATCGCCATAGAACAAGGTGATTTCCTTGACATAAATTCCCTCATACATTTCTTCCATCTGCTCTACCTGATACTCATGCTCCGACAAATTGTTGCCGGCATAATCTGTATGCAAATAGCGGATAGTAACCTGCATTTTTTTACGGGTGCGGTACTCAATTACCTTCTTATGTTGTCGTGGAAAATGAAACGTAACTTCCCTCGGCAACAAATCATAAAACGAAAAGGTATAACCACCTAAAACGAATTGCTCATATAAATTGCGCATTAATTCGGTTTCCTTTAAATCCTTAGAAGCCAAATAATTCAATAATGCAAATTTCTGACATAAGGGAAGGCGTTTCTGCTGATGGGCTTTCGTCCGGATTAATTCCATGACAAATTCCTCTAACGGTGCCTCCCGCACAAAATACTGATATGCAAAATAAGACACATACGCATCCGTAAGCAACTGTTTGCCGCCACCTTTGCGATAAGAAATCAATACTTCGTCGCTCCGGCTGACAAACATATCCGTATAGAGCATCTGTACCAACAGTCGCTCCTCTAGCACAAAGGTCGGCACTTCAAAGTCTCTTGCACACATCCACAGTTCGTACAATTCTCTGGTAGAACCTTCCATATATTTCACCAGATACTGCAAAACCACCTCATTATACTTTCCACGTGTAAAAACAATTTTGCATAAGTTCACAAGGTAAGGATTTTCCTCCCCATCCAGATGTTCAATCATACGGATGCAAAGTTTCAACATTCCGGTGGCAGAAATCGTCTGACTTCCATAAACCACAACACCTTCAAAGGCTTTTTCATAAAAGCCCCGTTCTATCAAAAGTTCACACGCCAAAGCCCGTCCGGTTTGTTCCAAAGACGGCACTGATAATTTTTCTAAATAGGCATCCAACTCTTTTATACGATCTTCCTGATGATAAAAACGCATCAACACCGGATGTAAATAACGCTTATACTCTTCCGTCATTACCTCGGATTCCGCTAATAGTTGCAATTGTTCTAACTCCGCACTGTCCATCTCGTAAAGCTGTCCATCCGTAAGCCGTTCATAGTCAAAAAAATGAATCAGGTAAGCCAGCTCTCTGTCAGCCAAACGCATGCATTTTCTAGTAAGTCCTTCTGAAGGCATCAAAAGCATCAAATCGTATTCTACGCTCTTGGCATAACGATTTCCATATCCATCCTCGAAAACAATAACTCTGTCCTTACAGTAGATTGGAAAATAAGCAATCCCATTGACAATCGGATACCGATTCACACTCTTTAACTGTCGGTTAATTACCAACACCCATTGCATACGTCTATCTTCTACCACCAGCTTATGTACATACAAAAGAGGCGCAAGCTGGCGAGCCAAATCTTCCGTTAGATGCACCTGTGAAAAATAAAAATCATAAATTACACCCAGGTTCTCATCCATATGACCGGCAGCAAGCTGTTTTAAAGCAAACTGCTCCAAATCCTGTTTGCAATGAAAATACAGCGTTGCCTGTTTATCCCGGTTGCGAATAATGCTGGCATACAAAGCCGCCTGATGATTGTAAGGCAAATTCTCCACAAAGGGTAAGTAATACTGCAACATTGGCAGCAACTCCGCCTTACCGGATTCACAAGCGCAGCGCATGTATGCTTCAAACAATCCGTATATTTTTAAATTCGCTTCAACCGCTTTTTCATAAACCGGCAATACTTTCTTTTCATAAACACCACCGGTAACATAATGGGCACACAGTGCCGATAAAAATACTTCCGTGCCATAGGTATCATAATAATACTGCAGCACCGGCGTAAACAATGGATAATAACTTCGCAAAAACAGACTTTGTTCTGCAATGGCCATCCCCAGCTCTTTCGTAAGCAAGTCCTCTTTCCAGGCCCAATGTAAAAGTTTCACTTCAAACTCACCAAATTCTTCCAACAGCTGCGGCCGTTCTTTTACTAGTGTAAAGGCTTCCGCATAGAAGATAGGACTATGACTATACAACAGGCAAAATCCCTTTAACGCCCGATATTTTCGCGCCAAATTGCTGGCATAAGACTCCCCTGTAACCAATAACATCCAGAAAATCAGTGGATTTTCCTTCTGTTGCATATGTAACCGTTGCAATTCCCCTGCCACTTTATGCACATAGTCCTTATCCGTATTCAATAAAGTCGTTACATATAGATAATAGCCATATTCTACGCTATCCGGTTGTTTCGTAACCTCCTTGGCATTGTTAAGCATCCATTGCGCCTCTTTATCCCGTTCACTCAGTAAAAGCACCTGCGCTTTTGCAATTTGCAACAATGGGTAATTCGGCGCATCGGAAAGCAAATGATTCAGAATTTCCAATGTACGCGTAGCCCAAGACGCCGGCATCATTCTATGCACACGTCGATCCACATATAATTTTACAAGTTGTGCCAAACATTGCCGATGATCCTTATCTTCAAAATGTTGTCTTCCCATATGCACCAGAAAAGTATAGGTGAAGGATTGCTTTTCGCAGTGAATCGTTATGGACGCATAATTCCTTCCGCCATGTAGTTGTTCTGCCAACACATACACCGGTATCCGGCAGGAATTTCCTATGAAATCCGAAGTATCATACATCGTCTTTGGAACCTTGATAAACGTTCCGTCCACCACAACCTGCACCTGGGCATACCCCCAGCCGCTACGTACTACTTCCACAACCTCCCGAATATCTTCTGTTATATTTTCATAGACATAATTATCAAAAATACACTCATAAGAAAGGGCACTCTTTAATCCTGCCGATCGTAAAAATTCTTCTAAATTCTGTTTTGGTGCTCCAGGATAGGCTAATCCCCTCGCAAGGAGTTGACATTCTTTTGCTTCTTTATCCATAATTGAGAAAAAACAGTCAGACACAAACAGTTCATACGCTTTCTCATAATCCCGTCGTGCCAACATTGCCACATCCATCGCCGATTTGATTACCTCTCCATCTATCGTAATCTTTGGTTTATGTATAGACACAACAAAAGAAAGGGTATATTCATTCTTGTTACAAATGAGAACGAAGTTGCCTTTCTGAATATCTCCTTCAACCAAACCCTCTGTATGAAATTCATAATTAATCTCTGCCGACGTTCCCGCAAATTCTGCTTTATGAACCTGCATTCTCGGATTATCCGACAGCACCAGCCCATGCATTGGTACCTGATTGGTACTCT
>SVEW01000116.1 GCA_015057205.1 Lachnospiraceae bacterium
GGGTATTAAACGGATCCAAATGCTTCATCACCAACGGTAAAGTGGCTGATGTATATATCGTAATTGCTATTACCAGCGTTACGGAAGACAAGAAGGGAAGAAAGAAAAAGAACTTCTCCGCATTCATTGTGGATAAGGACGCTCCTGGATTCTCTTTTGGAACCAAAGAAAAGAAGATGGGTATCCGCGGATCTTCTACTTACGAGTTAATCTTCGAGGATTGCAGAATTCCGAAGGAGAACATCCTTGGACCGGAAGGAAAAGGATTCCCAATCGCTATGCATACCTTAGACGGTGGACGTATCGGTATTGCTGCACAGGCACTTGGTATTGCAGAAGGTGCGCTTGACAGAGCCATTGCATACACCAAGGAAAGAAAACAGTTCGGACGCTCCATTGCACAGCAGCAGAACACCCAGTTCAAACTTGCCGACATGGCAGCTAGAATTGAGGCAGCGCAGATGCTTGTTTATAAAGCTGCTATCGCAAAAGCTAATCAGAAAGTTTACTCCGTAGAAGCTGCAAAAGCAAAACTTTTCGCAGCAGAGACTGCAATGGCTGTTACTACCCAGGTAGTTCAGTTGTTCGGTGGATACGGATACATCCGTGAGTACGACGTTGAGCGTATGATGCGTGATGCTAAGATTACAGAAATCTATGAAGGAACATCAGAGGTTCAGAGAATGGTAATCTCTGGTGCATTACTGAAATAATTGTATAAGGAGTGAGAATACCGTGAAAATCGTTGTATGTATTAAACAGGTACCGGACACCAAAGGCGGCGTTAAATTTAATCCAGATGGTACCTTGGATCGTGCAGGCATGCTCGCTATTATGAACCCGGATGACAAAGCCGGATTAGAGGCAGCCTTAAGAATTAAAGATGAAACAGGCGCAGAAGTTACCGTTGTTACTATGGGTCTTCCAAAGGCAGACGACGTACTTCGCGAGGCAATGGCTATGGGTGCTGACAAGGCAATCCTTGTTACAGACCGTGTACTTGGAGGAGCTGATACATGGGCAACTTCCACAACCATCGCAGGCGCATTAAGAAATATCGATTATGATTTAATCATCACCGGACGTCAGGCTATCGACGGCGATACCGCTCAGGTTGGACCACAGATTGCTGAGCATCTTGGAATACCGGTAATTTCCTATGCTGCAGACATCAAGGTAGAAGGTGACAGCATTATTGTTAAGAGACAGTACGAAGACAGATATCATGAGTTAAAAGCTAAGATGCCATGTCTTGTTACCGCACTTTCTGAGTTGAACGTACCACGTTACATGACACCGGGTGGAATTTTTGACGCATATGATAAAGAGGTAACTGTTTGGGGAAGAAAAGACTTGAAAGACGTTGACGATGGTGACATCGGACTTGCAGGTTCCCCAACCAAGATTGCAAAAGCTTCCGACAAGGTTAGAAAGGGTGCCGGCGAGAAAGTCGTTTTAGACCCAACCGAATCCGTAGCTTATATCATGGGCAAGCTCAAAGAAAGACATGTAATCTAATACGATGAAGGAAAGTGGTGAAAAAGATGGATTTAACACAATATAAAGGCGTATATATCTACGCTCAACAGGTAGATAATGTGGTAAGCAGCATTGCTTACGAATTAATCGGAAAAGCAAAAGAGCTTGCAAAAGATTTAAATACTGACGTAACAGCTGTTTTGCTTGGACATAATGTTGGAAATCTGGTAGACGGACTCGCAGAGTACGGTGCTGACAAGGTTATCGTAGTGGATGATCCGGAACTGGAAACCTATAGAACTGAGCCATATGCACATGCATTGGCATCCGTAATTAATGAATACAAACCGGAAATTATGTTGGTTGGTGCAACTGCAATCGGACGTGACTTAGGACCAACCGTATCTGCCAGAGTAAAAACCGGTTTGACTGCAGACTGTACCGTTCTTGAAATCGGTGATTTCCCATTGAACCCACCGGCAGACGGAAGCGAGCAGAAACATAATCAGCTTCTTATGACCCGTCCTGCATTTGGTGGAAACACCATCGCAACAATCGCTTGTCCGGACAATCGTCCACAAATGGCAACCGTTCGTCCTGGTGTTATGCAGAAACTTGATCCGGTTAAGGGTGCAAAAGCAGAAGTAATTAATTACAACCCTGGATTTACCAAGAACAACAAATATGTTGAAATCATCAACATTGTAAAAGAAGCTAAGACCGTAGAGAACATCATGGATGCAAAGATTCTTGTTTCCGGTGGTCGTGGAGTTGGAAGTGCTGAGAACTTCAAGTTATTAAAAGACTTGGCAGAGGTAATCGGCGGAACCGTAAGCTGTTCTCGTGCAGTTGTTGAAAACGGATGGCTTGCTCAGGATTACCAGGTAGGACAGACCGGTAAAACCGTTCGTCCAAATGTATACTTTGCTATCGGAATTTCCGGAGCTATCCAGCACGTAGCCGGAATGGAAGAATCCGATATCGTAATTGCCATCAACAAAGATGAAGATGCTCCAATCTTCGATGTAGCAGACTACGGAATCGTAGGCGACTTAAACAAGATTGTGCCGGCATTGACACAGCAGCTGAAAGAAGCTTTAGCTGATAAGTAAATATAAGAACAATAAGACTTCCGTAGGGCTGATTTGGGGTTCTACGGAAGTTTTTGATAATAATTTATTCGAATTACTCGCTGAGTAATGGCATAAAAGATGCCGGATTTCAAATTTACGTGCGAGACAGTTTCTAACAGGAAATTGGTACGTAGCTGAAAAACACTGGTTCCGCGCAAATTGGATTAAGCGAACCGTTTGGAACGTAATACCAACGGAGGATGAAGGTGGCGATTACGTGCTAAACCGCGGTGTAAGTAAAGTCGGAGTGTAAGAGAATGAGTCGAAGGGTAGAAATGTTACGTGCCAAAGCAAAAGAAGCGATAGATAGGAACGTAAAAATTAAATCCGGGAAATTCGAGCTACGTGCGAAATAATATAATACGAGTAAAGGGTACGTAAATTGATATATGAAGCAATAGTTATGTTTTTCTTTGGTGGCGTGAGCCTGAGAGGAGAATAGATGAGGGGAATATGAATGGTTAAGAATTTGATAGTTGCACAATTACAAACGGAAATAATGGTAATATGAAGGAATTATCAAAAGGACAGATAAAAAAAATATTGGATTTATGTCAAACCATCCCGTGTAAGAAAATAACGCTTGAGGAAAGCACGGGGTGGGCGTATAAAATTACGGCTCAGTATAAAAATAAAACTTGGAAGGCGGTAATTATCTCAGACGAAATATGCATAATAAACAATAAGTCATATTCAATGGATGACAACGATGGTGAAAAGCTAATTACCATTTTAAAAGGGATGGAAAATCCAGACGGCTCCGGTGGAGCATTAGGGATTGATTAGGAGAAATATACCCGATGGGGTATAATGTGGAAAAATAACGAACGATTACACCCTATCGGGTATAGACTGTGCAATTGTACTTGCATTTATACCCGATAGGGTGTATATTTGTATTATGAATAAGATTGCAGAATTTATTAAATTTGAAAGAAAAAAAGCAGGGCTTACGCAAGAGGAATTTGCAATCCGCTCTGGACTGGGGTTACGCTTTGTCAGAGAGCTGGAACAGGGAAAGGAGACAGTACGGTTAGACAAAGTCAATCAGGCGCTTCGGATGTTTGGTATGCAGGCAGTTCCGGGTGAACTAGACAGAGAGGAGTTGTAGTTGTGGAGAGAGAAGGAAATGTGTTTGTACAGAATGTCTATGCGGGAAAGATTCGTGAGACAGATAATGGATACGAATTTCAATATGATGAAGCCTACCTGCAAAGTGAAACTGCATTACCGGTAAGCCTAACGCTTCCGTTGACACAAGAGGCGTATAGATCCCATACGTTGTTTCCGTTTTTTGACGGATTGATACCGGAGGGATGGCTGCTTGGTGTGGTGGAAAGAAACTGGAAAATTGATGGGAAGGATAGATTCGGATTATTACTGGCTGCCTGCAGCGATTGCATTGGTGATGTCCGGATTGAGGGGTTGCGATGAGTAGATGTTTGTGCTGTGGAAAAGAAATAATAAATGCAAAGGAATATGAAGAATCCGTCGCGTGGCATGAAAGATGCATCAAGCGCTTTTTTGGAACAAAGCAGTTGCCGGAACTTGATTGCACAGACGAGACATTGGAAAAATTGGCCAATCTAACGGTAAACCAAGGGTTGACGGTACCGGGAGTACAGAAAAAATTGTCTTTGCATCTAGACAGCGATGGGAAGAAAGCGCGTTTAACTGTGGTAAATTATCCGACAGGATATATTTTGAAACCACAATCAGATGAGTATGAAAGCTTGCCGGAGGCGGAATTGCTATGCATGAGAATGGCAGAGATAGCAAAGATTCCAGTAGTGCCAAATGCGCTGATAAATCTAAATGGAAAATATGCATATATCACGAAAAGAATAGATCGAAAAGATGGGGATTGTTATGCGATGGAAGATTTTTGTCAGCTGTCCGGAAGAATGACGGAGGACAAATATCGCAGTTCGTATGAAAATTGCGGCAAAGTGATTAAAAAGTACTCGCGAAATGTTGGATTGGATATCGTGGAATTGTATTATCGTTTGTTGTTTTGCTTTTTGATAGGGAACTCTGATATGCATTTGAAAAATTTTTCTCTTATAGAAGATACGCCGGGAAGCCGTGTTTATTCATTGGCAGAAGCTTATGACATGTTGCCGGTAAATGTGATTTTGTCCGCGGATCAAGAGGAAATGGCGCTTACGGTGAATGGAAAGAAGAGAAATATTCGGAAGAAAGATTTTCTTGCGCTGGCAGAGAATTTGGGAATCACGAATAAAACGGCGTTGACACTGATGAAGAAACTTACAAGCTATAAGCAGGCATTTTTGACAGAAGTTCGGAACTCCTATATTCCGAAGGAAATGAAGGAATCACTGATAGAATTAATGGAAAAGAGAATAGAAATATTTAGTTGCGCTAATGCAAATAAGCAAAAGTTTAGAAAAGTGGTTGACAAAGGGTAGCTTTCATGCTATCCTTTATTTGTGCTTAGGATAATAAGCAATTGTTAGGAGAAGGATTTGCTATGACACATAGAGAGAAGGAAATATACGAACTGATTTTAGAAAATCCAATGATTTCGCAGGAAGATCTCGCAGAGAAGACTGGAATCAGCCGTTCTGCAGTGGCAGTGCATATCTCCAATTTAATGAAGAAGGGCTTCATTATTGGAAAAGGATACATTATGCATCAGCCGACTTACATCACCGTTTTTGGAGCGGCGAATGTGGATATTGGTGGAACACCGGATAAGAAATTGGTTCAGAGAGACTCCAATCCGGGCGTGGTAAGAACGTCCCTTGGAGGAGTGGGAAGAAACATTGCTCACAATCTGAGCTTGTTAGGGAACAGCGTGAAATTCATCAGTGCCATGGGAGATGATGAATATGCAAGACAGATTATGGAGAGTTGTAAGAAACTAGGTATCGATACGCATGAGAGTATCATTTCGAAAGAGGATCGGACTTCAACCTACCTCTATATTACCAGAGAAGACGGCGATATGGAATTAGCGGTGAACGATATGAGCATTTATGAGCGCATGACACCGGAATTCATTGCCGGAAGAGGGGAAGTGCTGAGTCACAGTAAGTTAATTATTGTGGACGCGAATCTGCCGGAGGAGACAATCATCGCTATTTGCAAGAACAGCAAGAGCCCAATTTTTGCTGAGACGGTGTCCTGTGCCAAGACTGTGAAGTTTAAGAGTGTAATGCCTTATATTCACACAATTACGCCGAACTTGTTAGAAGCAGAGATTCTGGCAGAGCGCAGCATTGACCCGGAAGATAAGGATAGCCTAATGGCAGCAGCTCAGGTAATGTTGGATACAGGCGTTAAGAATGTCGTGATTACCCTTGGATCAAAGGGATGTTTCTTCACGGATGGTGAAGTGCAACAGATTATAAAGCCATTGCCATCGAATATGGTGAACGGCAACGGCGCAGGGGATGCGCTTTTGTCCGGATTGGCAACCGGATTCTGCAAAGGATATTCCTTGGCAGATTCCGCAATGCTTGGAATGGCAGCGGCAAGCATCACTTTGGAGACAAGATTAACCAATAACCCATCGTTAAGTTTTGAAGCAGCGCTAGAGCGCGCTCAGATTGAAGAGTAAAGGAGAGTATTGAACATGGATTACAAGAAATTTTTAGATGTAGCACCGGAAGTTGAAGAGGCAATTAAAGCTGGTAAACCAGTAGTAGCATTAGAGTCTACCATTATTTCACATGGTATGCCATATCCGCAGAATGTGGAAACAGCATTAAACGTAGAAAAGGTTTTGCGTGACAATGGTGCTGTTCCGGCAACCATCGCAATCATTGGCGGTCGTTTAAAAGCAGGTCTTAGCAGAGAAGAAATCGAACATCTTGGTAAAGCAGGCCATGAAGTAACGAAAGTTTCCAGACGTGACTTACCAATTATTGTTGCAAAAGGTATGGACGGAGCAACAACCGTAGCAACTACCATGATTATTGCTGCTATGGCGGGTATTTCCATTTTCGCAACCGGCGGTGTTGGTGGTGTTCATAGAGGTGCGCAGAAGACCTTCGATATTTCTGCAGATTTGGAAGAACTTTCCATGACTCCGGTGACGGTAGTATGTGCCGGAGCGAAGGCAATTCTTGATTTACCACTTACCTTAGAGTATTTAGAGACCAAGGGTGTTCCGGTATTAGGATACCAGACCAAAGAATTGGCAGCATTTTACACCAGACACAGCGGACTTTCTGTTGATTACCAGATTGATTCACCGGCAGAACTTGCGAAAGCAATCTATGTGAAGAAAGAAATGGGAATGCAGGGTGGTATCTTAGTAAGCAACCCGATTCCGGAAGAATATTCCATGGATCCGGATGTAATTAACAAGGCAATCGATCAGGCAGTGAAAGAAGCAGAAGAGCAGGGCGTTCACGGAAAAGAAAGCACTCCGTTCTTACTTGCTCGCGTGAAGGAACTCACTGGTGGAGACAGCTTGGATTCCAACATTCAGCTTGTGTATAACAATGCAAAATTAGCAGCTCAGACAGCAGTCGAGCTTTCTAAACTCAATAAATAAGAATCCTTACAACGAAGGTGGCGTCAATGGCGTCGCCTTTTTTGTGTTTGCGCGCCATGGGCGCGCTCTAACGGGTGAAAGTCCCGAACACGCCCAGATAGTGGGAAGTGTATAGC
>SVEW01000117.1 GCA_015057205.1 Lachnospiraceae bacterium
TTTTTCGACTCCATTTTATCTAGAAGTATTGCCAAAAGGAGTCAGTAAGGGAAGCGGGATCAAGCGCATGGCACAGCTGTTAGCGTTTGATATGGACCAGACCATAGCCATTGGAGATGAGGAGAACGATATTTCCATGATAGAAGCCGCGCACTTTGGCGTTGCCATGAACAATGCCATTCATCGAGCCAAAGCGGCGGCTGATTATGTTACGACCGTAGATAATAATGAGGGTGGTGTAGCGGAAGTAATCGAAAAATATGTACTCGATTAACGGATGTGTGCATCGTAAAGTCGTTCATATAGTTCATAGGGGACGTACAAATTGCCGCGTCCTTTTCCTAAGTGAATATAGGCTTTGTTGCGTCCGTGAAAATCGGATCCACCGGTAATGAGCAGGTCATATTGATGAGCAAACGCTTTTATGTCCTGCTCTTCGTTATTGTGATAAGTACTGTATACTGCTTCGATGCCGTCAAGACCTGCTTCTTTTAATGTGCAAATCATGGTATCAAGGGCTTTGTGAGATAAATTATAAAGTGGTGGATGTGCCAAAACGGTTAACCCACCGGCATCGTGGATTAATTGGATGGCGTCTGCGGTCTGAACCTTCTTTCTGTCCACAAAACAAGGCGCATCGTCGCCTAAATATTTTTTAAAAGCCTCGTTCATTGTTTTTACCTGGCCGGAGTCTAGAAGAAAACGTGCCATATGCGCACGTGTGATGACGGAATCAGGATATTGTGCTTCAAGGGCTTTAAGGGTAATAGATATGCCATGTGCCTGCAATTTTTCCACCATTTGTTCATTGCGATGAAGGCGACTATGCAGATAATCTGACAAATACTGGCGAAAATGCTCGTTTTTTTCATCGATAAAATACCCCAACAGATGAACTTCTTTGCGAATCCCATTGTTTGGAAATTGGAATTCTGTGGAAAGCTCCACACCCGGAACAAAATCGATGCCAACTTTTTGGCATAATGTACGCATAGAAACATTGCCGTCAATACAGTCGTGATCCGTTAAAGCAATCGCTCGCAAATTAATATTATGAGCATATTCTACAAGTTCAGGAACAGAAAATGTACCATCTGAGTGTGTAGAATGAACATGTAAATCAATGGCGTTTTCCATAAAAATCTCCCTTCAGCCAATAGGTATAGGCATTTTTTTATAATTATAGCATATTTATTTGCTTGAAATAAATATTGAAGAGCGCTTTATAACATGGTAGTATTATAGAGGGTGTAGAAAAAATTTTTTAGGGGGAATATCATGGAGAAAATTGGACTGGTTCTTGCCGGTGGCGGCGCAAAAGGTGCTTACGAAATTGGTGTATGGAAGTTTTTGAAAGAGTGTGGTTTGGAAGAACATATTTGTTGCGTTTCAGGAACCTCGGTGGGCGCTTTGAATGCAGCATTATTTGCCGGAAGTGATTATGAGACAGCCGAGAGAATCTGGTTAAATATCCGGAAAGATATAGTTTTGTCTCCGAGAAAGATTTCCACAACGGATATTTTAAAGTGGCTTGCTATGAGTAACATTACAATAAAGAATCCATTTGCCAGACTAATTAGCAAGTTTATTTATTTGGCAAGTAGCGGAGCCTTGTTTAATGCCAAGAAAATGGCTACGCTTGTAGTGCAAAAAATGCATTCGGATTACTTTTTTTCTCGGTCAGGTATGATTTCGTTGATAAACGAAGGCGTAGATTTCAATAAGCTAAAGAGCGGACTTGTGCCGTGCTACGCAACCTGTCTGAAGGTTCCGGACATGAAAGTAACCAGATTTCGAATTAACGATTACGAAAAAAATGATATTTTAACCATGTTACTTGCTTCATCGGCATTACCGATTATTTTCCCAAACGAATCTTATCAGGGAAGTTTGTATTGCGATGGCGGAGTACCGGAAGTGGGAGATAATATTCCGGTTAGGCCGGTATATGACATGGGTATACGGACAATTATTGTGGTTTATCTTGGAAAAGAAGATAGAATAGTAAAAGAGGAGTTTCCGGGCGCTCATATTATTGAAATCGAGCCCAGTGAGGAACTTGGGGATCTTGTAAATGGAACGCTGGATTTTTCTGCAAGCGGTTCAAAACGCAGATTAAATGCAGGATATAAGGACGCGAAAGAAGTTATTGGTAAATGGCTTGCAAATAGTTAATTAAATTATGCTTGACAACACTCTGTGATAGTGTTATATTAATTAGGTCAAAAAGAAAGCAGAGTTCCACTCTCACCTTAGCACAATTGCGTGACTAAGCGTTCATAAGACGGATGATTTAGGTCGTATTATGATGTGTGGATAGCTTTGCTAGCCACTTTTTTGTGTGCTGATTTTATTTAAATGGAGGTGTTTAAACATAGCTGATTTAATGATCAACGAACAGATTCGTGATAAAGAGGTTCGTTTAATAGGAGAGAACGGGGAGCAGTTAGGTATTGTCCCTACAAAGGAAGCTTTGAGAATGGCAGAGGATGCAGATCTTGACTTAGTTAAGATTGCCCCTAAGGCGGAGCCGCCTGTATGTAAGATTATCGACTACGGTAAGTATAAATATGAGCAGGTTCGTAAGGAGAAAGAAGCCAAGAAGAAGCAGAAGACGGTTGAACTCAAAGAGATTCGTATGTCTCCGAACATTGACACGAATGATTTGAACACCAAGATTAATTCAGCAAAGAAATTCCTTTCTAAAGGTGATCGCGTGAAGGTTACACTTCGTTTCCGTGGACGTGAGATGGCGCATATGCAGCAAAGCAAGTATATTTTAGAGGATTTTGCGAAAGCTGTGGAAGATATTGCAGTTATCGAAAAGGCACCTAAGGTAGAAGGAAGGAATATGTCATTGGTGCTGGCAAAGAAGAACTAAGAAAACACTCAAGGAGGAATATATCATGCCAAAAATGAAAACTAAAAAAGCTGCAGCAAAACGTTTCAAAGCTACAGGTACAGGAAAGTTAAAGAGAAACAAAGCTTTTAAGAGCCATATCTTAACAAAGAAGTCTACAAAGAGAAAGAGAAACTTAAGACAGGCTACTACCTGTGATCAGGCAAATGTTAAGACAATGAAGAGAATTTTACCATATTTATAGGTTGAAGTAAGTAAGGAGGAAATATCATGGCAAGAATTAAAGGCGGTATCGGCGCTAAGAAAAGACATAATAGAGTATTAAAATTAGCAAAAGGTTATAGGGGCGCACGTTCTAAACAGTATCGTGTAGCTAAACAGTCTGTAATGAGAGCATTGGCTACTTCATATGCAGGTAGAAAAGAAAGAAAACGTCAGTTTAGACAGTTATGGATTGCTCGTATTAATGCAGCAGCTAGATTAAACGGATTATCCTACAGCAAATTTATGTATGGATTGAAGCTTGCAGGTGTTGATATGAACCGTAAAATGTTAGCAGAACTTGCAGTTAATGATGCAGAGAGTTTTGCTACACTTGCAGAACTTGCAAAATCTAAAATTGCCTAAGTAAGAGAGGATTTAGAACCGGTCACTGCATTGCAGTGATTGGGTTCTTACTGTGGCAAAAGTTGATAAAATAAAAACTTTTGAAAAAATTAAAAAAGTACTTGCAATTTTATGCTAAATGGTGTATGATAATTTTTGCAAGGCTCGTTGGTCAAGAGGTTAAGACGCCGCCCTCTCAAGGCGGAATCACGAGTTCGATTCTCGTACGAGCTGCTATAGAATGCAGAGTCATTTGGCTCTGCATTTTTTTATGCCCATATGTAGTTGTAAGGTGGGGCAAAATGATCATATGGAGGAGAAGGACGAAAATGAAAGAAGTTCAAAAAAAATCCGGTGTTGGCGCCATTGATTTTTTCTGTATTGGGTTTGGTGCAATCGTCGGTGTAGGCTGGGCGGTATCCATTAACAACTGGATGGCGGGAAGCGGAGGCCCGTTACCGGCAGCGGCAGGATATATTGCCGCGATAATAATGATGGTACCAATTGCGTTGTGTTACTGTGAGCTTTGCTCGATGCTTCCGGTTTCAGGTGGTGGTATGGCCTACGCTTTTCGCGCTTACGGAGATCATGTTTCATTCGTTTCCGGTTGGGCAGCGTTTGGAGCATTCATTACGATTATTCCATGGGAAGCAATTTATGTAGTAGATATTTTAAGCGTATTGATTCCGCAACTTAGAGCAGGCAAGCCATTGTATTCTTTGGCAGGAGCGGATGTGTATCCAAGCCACATAATTATTGGTACGTGTATTTCTGTAATTTTGTATTTTATCAATCGCAAAGGTGTTGCTTCATCGGCAAAGTTACAGAAATTTTTATGCCTTGCGTTGGTTGGTGCAGGAATTTTAGCTATGATTTGTGCTGGCATGAAAATGGATTTTTCCAATTTTGAACCGTTGTATGTTCATCCGAAGGGAGCATTTCACAATAATTTCTTTGGTGGCATGTTGTCGATTTTAGCATCGGCTCCATTCTTCCTTGCTGGGTTTGAAACAATACCACAAGGAATTGAAAGTGCCGGTGGCGATATGAAGAAGATTGGTAGAACGGTAGTAATTACCGTAATTTTATCTTGTATCTTTTATGCCATGTTATTAGTAACAATTGGCGGTGCATATCCTTGGCAGGAATTTATTGGTTTTAACAGACCGTCTGCAGCTAATTTGTTTAAAGTGCTTTACAAAGGACCGGTAGGCGTAACATTGTATACGTTGATTCTTGCAGGTGCTATTTGTGGTTTGCTAACTACTTGGAACGGATTTATGATGGCATCATCTCAAATTTTGATGGCCATGTCTCGTGTTAGTATTGTTCCAAACGTATTGGCAAAACAGCATCCAAAGTACAAAACACCAATTAATGCGTTGCGTGTATGTTTGGTGGCATCATTGATTGGACCGTTTTTGGGAATGGGACTTATTGATTCACTTACTACATTCTCGGCGGCAGGGTATGTGCTTAGCTGGACGATTACCGCATTTTGTCTGATTAAACTTAGAAAGACCGAACCGGATTTGGAAAGACCGTATCGAATTCCGGGAGGTGTTACAACTGCATGGATTGCCGGTATTATTATGTTGGCTGTGTTTGTGCTTTTGTTTATACCTGGCCAGCCTGTATATATGGGATACAAAGCCATTATATTATTTGCATGGTGGATGTTGATTGGTGTCATTTTGTTTGTATTGGATTATAGACAGAGACAGAAGTATTCTAAGTTAAAGAGAGCGTCGTTCCTGTTTGCGAGTATGGCATCATCATCCATTGAGATGCCGGGTTTTGTTGATGAGATGGAAGACAACTATCGTGTTATTTCTTTCGTGATTCCGGAAGATACGGATTACGCTGGACAGACATTGATGGAATTGGAATGGGGTAAAACGCAGAGTATCTTTATTGTAAAAATTGAGCGTGGTACGGAAATGTTAATGCTTCCAAACGGAAATACGAAAGTTTTGGTTGGTGACCGCGTTTTTGCAATGGGTATTGAAAAAATGGTGCGTCGATTTACCGTTCGCTGGGATATAGGCGGTAGATACACCATGACCACCATGAAGGATTTCATGGGATTTGGAGCAACAGAGAAACAATCTCCACTTGCTTGTATGGAATTGACAGTGCATGGTGACGAGCCATATGTTGGCAAACAGCTTAAGTATAGTGGCATACAGTCGGAAGCTCATTGTATGTTAATTGGAATTGAGCGTGATGGCGATTTTGTTATGATGCCGGATGCAAATATGGAAATTCGCGTTAACGATGTATTATGGGTAGTTGGTACTGATGCAGATTTAAAATGTCTTGCGGAAATGAGTGAGCAGGAAAAAGAACCGGAATCTGCGGAAAATAGCGAGAAATAAGAAAAACAAGGTTGTAATTTTCGGTTGTTCGTGATATACTATTAAGGTAACATAGTAATTAGTTTGAGAGTGGGCGTGAGTCCACTCTCAATTGTTTGTTATCAAATACAACGTTTTTGAATGGAGGGACGTATGGCAAGAAGAGAAGATTATGAGCGTAGAACAGAAGAACTGTTAACTCCCATTATGGATGAACATCACTTTGAATTGGTGGATGTGGAGTACGTGAAGGAAGGTGGCAACTATTACCTGCGTGCCTACATTGACAAAGAGGGCGGAATTAACGTGGATGACTGCGAAGTAGTAAGCAGAGCTTTAAGTGACTTGCTTGACAAAGAGGATTTTATCTCAGAAGCGTATATTTTAGAAGTGAGTTCACCGGGACTTGGCAGACCACTGAAGAAGGAAAAAGATTATATGCGAAGTATGGGCAAAGAGTTGGAGATTCGTACTTATCGGGCTATCGATAAGCAAAAAGAATTTTTTGGTTATTTGAAAGCATATGATGAAAAGACCGTCACCATTGAGACGGAAGAGGATAAAGAGCTTACCTTTGAGAAGAGCGAAATCGCATTAATTCGATTAGCAGTACATTTTTAAGAAACGGAGGATGATGAAAGAAGATGAGCGAATTATTAGAAGCATTAACTGTGCTTGAGAAAGAAAAAAATATTAGTAAAGAGGTATTACTTGAAGCTATTGAAACGGCACTGGTTATGGCTTGCAAAAATCAATATGGAAAATCCGACAATGTAAAGGTTGATATTAACCATGACACTTGTGAATTCCATGTTTTTATCCAGAAGAATGTAGTTGAGAAAGTAGAAGATCCGGCAGAAGAAATTGCTGTTGATGAAGCTCACTTGATTGATTCCACTTTGACGGTTGGTGATGTAGCCAGCATCGAAGTTCAGAGCAAAGAATTTGGACGAATCGTTACGCAGACTGCAAAGAATACGATTTTACAAAAAATTCGTGAAGAAGAGCGAAGAGCACAGTATGACGAATATGTAACCAAACAGCATGAAGTAGTAACCGGTGTTGTACAACGTTATGCTGGAAAGAACGTAAAGGTTAATCTTGGTAAATTAGATGCAACGTTGACGGAGAATGAAATGATTCGTGGCGAGGTGTTTAAACCGACAGAACGTATTAAGGTGTACGTATTGGAAGTTAAAGCCGGTTCAAAAGGCCCGCAGGTGCTTGTTTCAAGAACGCATCCGGAATTGGTTAAGCGATTATTTGAAGCAGAAGTAACCGAAGTGCGCGACGGAATTGTTGAGATTAAGAACATTGCCAGAGAAGCCGGAAGCAGAACTAAGATGGCTGTGTATTCCAATAATAAGGACGTAGATCCGGTTGGCGCATGTGTAGGTTTGAA
>SVEW01000118.1 GCA_015057205.1 Lachnospiraceae bacterium
CTCAATTCCCATAGTATGATCCGAATAGCCTACCGGCAATCCAAAAGCGACTGCTAAGGTATCCATCGCTTTCAGGTTCACGTTTTCATATGGGCAAGGATAGTTGGTGGTGCAGTGTAAAAGCGTAATATCAGTGGCACCGCCTTCTCGTAATGCTTCTACCGACCTTTCTACATCTGCCAAAGTTCCCATGCCGGTACTTAATATAACCGGCATTTTTTTCGCACCAATCGCGCGCAAATAGGAAATATTTCCTAAATCCCCGGATCCCAATTTAACGAAAGGGATCCCCAAATCAATCAGGAAATTCAGACTGTCCATTTCGTCAGCCGTGGAAGCAAATAAAATTCCAATCTCATCGCAATACCGCTTAATCTCGCGAAAAGCATCAAAAGGCAATTCCAGAGCTTTCAGCATGTCAAACTGAGACTGGTCGCTCCCAGTATTTTCCTGCTGATACTCCGCCTGCTCCACATTTTGCGTGATAATCTTTTCCGTAATCCATGTCTGAAATTTTACTACGTCCGCACCGGCTTCCTTAGCCGCCAGACACAATTTCTTTGCTATTTCTACATCGCCGTTGTGGTTCACGCCGGCTTCTGCTATGATAAGTGTTTTCATGCTGTCTATCACCTCACACCTTTATTTTTCCAATTCTGTCCCAACATACTGCGCCAACACTTTCATATCCTCTTCGTTATAACGCTGGTCGCAGGGTAAAAGCAATGTATTTTGTGTCAACTTCTTTTCCCAAACGTTATCGGAATATTCTAAAACATTTGGCCACAACATAGGTAAAAAACATCTCTTATCCCGTAGCGCAAGTCGGATCTCCGGCGCCTTTTCCGTATACAAAGGATACATGAAGGGAACTGCACCCGCTTGCATAATGTTCGCCAGAGAATTTATTCCGTCAAATTGCGCTGCCAAAACTGCATAGTTCTTTTTGCGTTGCTCAGCAACACCATTATAATCAATGCCTCCCATCAGATTCCGGGTAACCATCGACATCTGTTTTGGCTCAGCGTAAGAAAAACTCTCTTCAAAACTATGATAATGAGTATAGTAATCCCCGTTTTCATCTTCCAGCTTCAACGCTAAATGCAGCAACCTTTCTGCCGAATGGTCCATCGGAAGTCCACAATAATTATCCAATGGCTCCGCTGTATAAAGATATGCTCCGTCAGCTACCCCAAACCATTTCCGGCAGGTGTATAACGTATCTACCCCATCTAACGGTTTTTGAAAAAAAGCCTGAGTGTTATCAATAAGCACATTGCCGTATTTTTTCTTTAAATCCGAAATATCTTGCTTGTTCAGGCAGGAAAAATAGTTAACCACCACCAGCAAATCTGTATCTTCCATTTTTCCCGGCAAGGATTTACTATCCGGGTGAAGATTTCTCAACAAAGAATATCGTTCTATTGTGATATTCGCTTTCACAATCGCCTCTTCCAAGCTATCACACAGATAATAAGGTAGATAAATCCGCTTGTAGCCATTTTCCTTAACATAAAGAGCAAATGCTGTTCTGCCTAGATTAAAAGCATACAATCCATCGTGATATTCTTTCCCAGATAATCTCTCCAATTGTAAAAAACCGCCAAAGGTACGATTACTTTCCATTCTCCTTACCTGCCTTCATAATTGCTTCCGTCACATAAAAATCCATCGCATTATCAATATCATAGGCTCTCTCCGCCGACATAATACTAGCATAGCATCCATCTGCATAAATGCTTTTTCCTGCAAGCACTACCTTTGTCTTAGTCAAGAAAATCGCTCCATTCTCCATATAATGTACCGGAAGTTCTTGTCTGCGCATGTTGCTGTAGGGCGATTTTGCATAGGCCTCCATAGAACAAGTCTCGTCTAGCTCAAAAGACCATTCCACCGGATGTCCCATTTCACTTACACTAACAACCGTAGTTGCACTTTTTTCTTCAAATTGTCTGTAAGCATTTTGAATATCTTCCGCCTTGCGCAAAGGGGACGTCGGCTGCAACAAGCAAACGGTATCATACTCCCGTCCCATTTCCTTCAGGCCCGTAAGCACCTCTTTTATCACATCCCAAGAACCTGCCGTATCCGAAGAAGTTTCCTTGCTTCGCAAAAAAGGAACCTCCGCTCCATACTCCTGCGCCACCTGAGCATATTTTTCAGAATCCGTTGAAACCAAAATATCTGTAAAACATCCGGATTGCTTCGCCGCATCAATGGTATATGCAATCATGGGCTTCCCACAAAGGGTCATTATATTCTTATCCGGCAACCCTTTCGAACCACTGCGTGCCGGAATAATAGCTAGATTTCGCATTTTGTTCCTCCTCTCGGCAAATCATAAAAGCACTTCGGTTGCTTACAAGCTTCCGAATTCAGATACTTCTTAATCTCTGTCACAATAGATTTTGAAGTCTCGCCAGCCTCATATGGGCTCTTTGTTTGCGACGCTATATCCTGTCCCTCTTTACTCAACGCCCATTTTATAGCGTTCTCTATTTCATCAGACTCTACTTCACAAGAGATAATACTATCTGCCATCAGACGTCCCTTTTGTCGGTCCCCTATGTTTACCGTAGGCACACGTAACACCGGAGCTTCTACAATACCGCTGGATGAATTACCAATTACTGCCTTTACATTACGAAGAACGTTAATGTATCGTCGAATCCCCAAAGACGCAAACAAATGACAGTTCCCATGTTCCTTCACATACGCCTCCAGCAACTGATTGATTTTTCTGCCACCTGCATCCGCATTTGCTTTGGTTATGACAAAAGTGTATTCCGGAAATCTACTGACAGCTTCCAGAACCTCACCTATCTGTGCCTCTACCTCTTCCGGCTTGGTTGTCAATGGATGGAATGTCATAGAAATTGCTTTCTCCAACGAAACTCCCAAATCTTTTTCCAACTCATCCTTTGGAATGATCGGGGTTTTCTTAATATTCTCAATCCCAACGTCGCCATAATTAAATACACAATCCGGCTGTTCTCCCAATTGAATAATTCTCTGCCGATATTCTTCACATCCCGGAAAGTGCAAATTACTAAGTTTTGTTATGCTGTGACGCACGCAATCATCTATAGCGCCTTCCGTCACTTCTCCGCCGGAAATATGCGCAATCGGAATCCCCATAACCAGAGCTGCGCTACAAATTGGCAATAGCTCATACCGATCCCCAAGAACAACCAGCATGTCCGGTTTCTCTTTGGTAAACGCATCTCCAAAAAGCATCATCGTCCGCCCCATACTCTGTACAATCTGACTCGGATCATCGGAAGTCAGGCCCATATCAATACGTTCCGCAATGGGAAAACCATCCTCCTCAATTTCAGAAACCGTATACCCCAGTTCCTTAACCAAATGCGTACCGGTCACTAACAGACACAATTCCAGACCACCATCTTCCTGTATTTGGCGAATCGTATTTTTTAATAATCCATATTCCGCTCTTGTTGCGGTTGCCACGCATATCTTCTTCATTCTCTCTCCTACGCTCGATACTGAATCATTCTATTATTGTCCATATTAAATGAATCATCAGCTTCATTTCGTATCTTCAGCAGTTCCCTATATTCATCTTCCATAAAAATCGTTTTTCCAATGTAAAAATCAACCACTCCCGGTTTGGAAAACTGTTTCTTAAACCCGTACAAGCTATCATCTTCCGACAGACCGCCACCTAAATGGAACTCTTTGATTCCTTTCTTTGCGGCGAGGCAAGCAGCTTCAAAGAGCAGTAGATTCGCTCCCGCCAGTTTCCGATATTCCAGCAAAGTGCCGGATAAATGATAGTGCATATAATCCTTGTTATAGAAAAACAGTGACGCGCTTATAGGCTTCCCTTCGTATTTGGCAAGCAAAAGTACTATGTTATCTTTCATTTCCGTCCGCAGGTAATCATAATACTCATCCGAGAAATAGTACATCTCCGATGCATTATGATAATCCATGGTCTCTTTATAAATCTCCTTAAACGCAGGCAACTGCTCCAACGCCTCATCCACCACAATCTCCACCTGATTCTTACGCGCTTTTCGAACCATGTTACGATTCTTCGAATCCATATTCTCCACAATCACGTCTTCCGTCTCGGTATCCATGAAAATCGTGTGATGCATGTACCTTACTTCATCAAAAAACCCCACCGTCGACGGCGCATTTTTCCGTAGCGGATGAAAACGCACAAACTGGCTCACAATCCGATTCTCCCTACACCAATCCTTCAGCCACTTGCGAAAAGCTTTTAGTTCTCGAGCGTCCAGATTATCATACAATGGACCACCATAGCCGTATGGTGTTTCCAGATCATAGTAGACTCCCTTTGATAATTCTCCCGCAAAATGAGCGTCTTCACCAATGTCCTTCTTAATCATCGCATAACACATGCGCGACTTCTCGCCCTCAAAACAAAACAGTAATCCTTCGTCTTTGCTATCCAATAGCAATGAGCATACATATTCATTCAAGTCG
Source organism: Lachnospiraceae bacterium (assembly GCA_015057205.1). Taxonomy (GTDB): domain Bacteria; phylum Bacillota; class Clostridia; order Lachnospirales; family Lachnospiraceae; genus XBB1006. The sequence continues at coordinate 4,477 of SVEW01000118.1, forward strand.
TACACATCGGGCTTGCTATAAGAAGCAATCACTTCATTCCATTTCTGTGTTTCTTTATGATTTAAAACTGTAAGCCCCACATCTATCCCTCCCCCAAATTATCTTCAATATGTGTCAACCACACATTTTCTCTATTTTCACTTAACTTGTTGACTTCTTGAACAAGCGTAAGACAGGTTCTCTCATACTTAGGCTTCAATATTTTGTACTTTGTAACAAAATTAAATTTTAGTTCGTTTTGGTAATACTGAACCAACCTTAAAACATTGTTCTGCTCTTCCTCATCCTCATCTGCATACGGATCATAATCTTGCGTATACATGAGAGGTCTTGTTTTCTTAGTTTCTGTTCTATCCGAATTGTCAGCCGCAAATAAATATACGTACTTACATCCTACCATTTCTGCCACTTCCAACAATAGCGGCACTATCAACTCCCAAAACACATATACTCCTAATTTGAAATCAAGTTGTATATCCAATTTATACTTTTTATTTCGGCACAGAAATTTAATGTCAATAGCTGGGAAAGTCTCATCAACATTCATAGTATGTTCTTTCTCTTCCGTGTTGGAAAACAATTCGCTTTCCTCCGCCTTCTTCAATGCCTTATCTTCTGCACAACTTAATAAAACCGATACTCGATCCGGGTCATCAATCATTTCGAACAAATTCTCCATCGCCGCCGAATACTCATTCTCTGCTTTGTCTCGCTGTTTCTGAGTAAGATTTTTCCTTTTAGCATCCCGTATAGCCTTTATAACCCGTTCAAATGGCTCTCTTTCGTTTTCCTTAAGCTTCAAACTTTCTATTTCACTATACAAAATACCACAATTAATCGCGAAGAAATAAACCAGTTCTTTTGTTATTTTATCTCGCACTATATAAACCTTAGTATTTCTTTCCTCATCATCTATCCATGCATCTTCTTTTAAATATTTAGCAATTACGTCCCCGCTCTCCGCCTGTTCGAACTCTTCAATTTGCCGCTTATTTTGCTCTGAAGCACACAAACTTTCTATTTCCAATCTATCACTTAGATACTTCTTTTGTTCTTCGATTGTCAAAGCAATTCCTCCCATTAGCAACTCGGTCCACAAGCTTATGCCTGTGGACCATCAAATTACACATATACTAGGCTAACACTACACCCTTTCGACGCAACTTCTCCTTCGTTGCATCTACACGCATCGCGCTTAGACTCATTTTATTCTTACATGGCTCCCCCATCTTCAATTCCCCACGTGCCTTCAACCACGAACTTTCAGCATGTGATAGAGTACTCAGCTGCCAAGAATCATACTTGTCATATCTCTCAAAAACGCTATTGACCAATCGAGCTTCGTTCTCATCAAGCTCTCCTTGCACCTCTGAAAACATATTTCCTGTCATATACTCACTTCTTACCGCTGTAAGTACTGGTCCATATTTCCACGCCTCAAATTCCCCATCAAAGAGAGGTTCACCCGAAACAATAAGCGACTCTCTTTGTGTCAGATACATCATCTTATGCATCTTCATCTCATCCATATTATCACCATGTCTGCCAACATACAGTTCATTTAAATGTTTAGCAACCATCAATAACTGTGTCATATCGTCTCCTCCTCTCCTCTAAGCAATAAAAAATTATACTACTCCCAGATAATTATTTCAAGCGATTATCTCAAACTAGGAGCTCTTTAAATTCCATCTCTCTACTAATTATTTCGGTTAAATCCACATTGAAAATAATCACCTTTGTCAACTCGCTCGACCATGATGGTAGAAACGCCGCCCAGAGCAGAACATCTGTTCTCCTATAGATTAACACAGCACCGTATATTTGTCAACCCTCTTTGTTATTCCCTCCTGCAAATTGTATGCGTGTGCAAGCTACACCTGGTCCTCACTGCCATGTCCGATGCAAATTTTCCAATATCTATCATGAAATTTCATGACTTTATCTTTTTTTCCTTTATCATAAAGCCTTTTCCACGTATTATTGTCGATTCCAAATCTAGCTAACACTTCCTTTCTTGTAAAGGTTTTCCCTGAAAAACTACGCTTCAATTCCATCAGCAATTTTTATCTATTTTAGCCTTTTCTTCGTAAGCGCCTAATTTTGTGGTATTAGACCAAAGCTTATCCGAAACCCTATTGCCATGATTTCGTAAAGATAACATTTTACTCCATTTTGTTGCTACATATATCCTGCACTTTTTCGCTCCAAGGAGCTAGATTCGCAAGTTCATCATCTGACATATTCTTGTTTGGACGTTGTTCCAGCAGGTATTTCAGATATTCATACAGATTTAAATTGTAAGCTTTAGCCATTTCAACAATAGTTAAATATAAGCTGTTAGCTGTTGCTCCGTCCGGAGCGTCTGAAAAAAGCCAGTTTTTACGGCCCACTGTTACAGGACGAATACAGTTCTCGCTTAGGTTGTTGCTCAAGCTACAGCGTCCATCTTCTAGATAAGTCATAAGTATGTCTTCTCTATTGAGGATATATGTGATTGCTTTCCCTAGTTTACCGTTGCTTTCTGGTTTGACTTGTTTAATCCACGACAAGAAGCCCTCAATGACAGGCTTCTGATCCTTGAGGCGACGATTTTTTATCTGTTTAAAACTAAGTCCTTTTTCTTTGTATGAACGCTCATACTCAAAAAGTTTGTTGCAGTAGAGGACCCCCTGTGGCTATAATCCTTTTCTTTTCCCTTTGGGATAGCCTCCAAAAGGTATCTACGAATATGTGCCCA
>SVEW01000119.1 GCA_015057205.1 Lachnospiraceae bacterium
AACCTTTTTCATCTCGAAAGGCCACCCCATAAGAAAATCTGAGATCTACCTTATTGTCATTTTGCGATATATTTCGGACATATACTTCGAATTCCGTAGAAAGTGCGGTAATCAACTCCTTAGAACGTTCTGAAATAATAACCAAAAATTCGTCGCCACCTATTCGCGCTACGGTGCCATAACTCTTCCAAAAATCCTTTAACACATTTGAAAAAGTGACAATGTATTCATCACCGGCCTCATGTCCCTTTGAATCATTTATTTGTTTCAAACAATTCAAATCGTAACTAATTACTGCATAATTATTTTTGCTGTTTTCTGAATCATCAAAACACTCTTCCACTACTGCACGATTATCCAGTCCGGTTAAATAATCTTCATAAGCCATTTTCACTAATACTTCCTGCCTCGTATAATTAATGTAATTTAAATGAACCTCATATAGAAAACTAATTAACCATTGAATTACAAATAGTAATACTCCAACAGGTATAATGCTATTATAAATGTAGCCGTTTTGTTGTGATACGATAAAATTAATCATATCCAAAATTCCAAAGACAACAATGGTTGTTCCACTCGAAACCGTTAAGTATTTTGACTTGAAGGAAGAATAATTTACTACAACATTATATAGCAATACAACGGCATTCACTACCATCATAAGATGTCCTGCCGGTAACGTAGATACAATAAAACATACACCGGTAGCATGAAGTATGCAACATCCAACAACAAAGAGTACATTGGCTATGATGGCACTCCTTAATAGCAATTTGCTTCTTGGTTCCTTTGCCTGGCGAAAATACACATACAACATAATTGGAATCATGCAATTGTACAAGGAAAGAAATTCCACCATAGTTCGCAAATAACTGTTTTTGAAAAATGCTACCAATGTGTCATTGCAATTCAAACTCCAAAGGGAAACCAAAATGATAAACACAGAAATCAAAAACATGTGTAGCATTTCAGGAACATAGTATACAAGCAAAGCCGAAAGAAAAATTAGCAAAAAACCAAAAAATATTAGAAAGCCACCTATAGCACTATTTAAAAACCGTTCGCGATAAAAGTAGTTCAATCCAAGATGATCTTCACACAAGCGCGGCGTTATTATACGATAAAATGGTAAGTTTATATTAGGCCGCAATACAATTTCAAAATATTTGCCACTAGATTCTATCGGAAGGTGAACAAATTCCATTGTATTGCCTATCATTCGATTAGCCTTATACGCTTCATGCCCAAAGGAATGAACGGAAACCATCTGATTTTGCTCATTATACAATACATCTATTGTACTATTTTGAATTCCCAAAAACATAAATTGATCGCTTTTAAAATGCTTTGGAAAATGATTACTTAATACTACTAAATCACCCTTCTTCAATCCTGAAAAATCAAAATCCGATAATTTAACATTTTCGTAGGTTTTGCCATTTATTGTTACACGCCAATCATATTCTAAATATGAATAGTTAATATTCTTTGTAGCAATCCCATTGATAATGGCTAAAGAAATTATCAAGAGAAAACATGTTATAATGACATATACCAAACCAAATTGCTTTTTTATCATTTCATACTCCTAAATAACTAAAATTCCCCTGATAACAAATGATCCATATAAGAAATCATCATTCCAATTCCAGCTTCGTTTTCGCCACCACGCGGAATAATGATATCTGCATACCGTTTTGATGGTTCTATAAATTCTTCATGCATTGGCTTTACTGTCTGCGCATATTGCGTAAGGATTGAATCTATAGTTCTTGCACGTTCTTCCATATCTCTTCGGATTCGGCGCATTAAACGTTCATCCGCATCCGTATCAACATACACTTTAATGTCCATCATATCTCGTAAAACTTTATTTTCCAACACCATAATGCCTTCTACTACAATAATTTTCTTAGGCATAACATGGGTAACTTCCGAAGAGCGGTTATGAATCGAAAAATCATAAACCGGTACATCTACTTCTTCTCCATTTAACAAAGAATTAAGATCTCTTACCAATCGCTCTGTTTCAAAAGACGATGGATGATCATAATTCAATTTGCTTCTCTCTTCATAAGTCATATCGTTATGTTCGTTATAATAACTGTCATGATTGATAACGAGTATGTCAGAACCAAAGTGGTTGCTGATTCTGTTTACAATAGTAGTCTTTCCGGAGGCTGAACCTCCACAAACGCCGATAATCCAATTATTTTTCATAGTTATTCTCATTTCTATCTTTATTATTTATTTTTAATAATAACCAGGGGTATCCAGCTATTATAAATATAATCAATAGGGCATTTTGTAATACAGCACCCAGGAGTGAAACACCCAAAAGTACTTTTAAACCACTTTTTAATCCTAATAGAATCATAAGTCCTATTACTAAGCATATCATATTTAAACGGCGATTCTGTGAAACCACATAGTGCACAAAGCGTTTCTCAATATAATACCCTGCCAAAAAGCCCAATGCAACACCACCGCCTTTAGCGCAATCAACAACATTGGCATATTCCACAATGCCCCTGGTATATAAAATATACCCATGAAAAACAGATCCTATAGCACTTAAAAGGCAGAGGGTCGGTAGCACATATTGTTGCCATGTATTTCCACGTTCCATATAGGGAAAGAAATAATGTACCAAACCAATGAATACGACGCCTATTATAAATGCTGCGATTACATCTTTCGGTGTATGTACTCCCAGGTACATTCTGGAAAATCCAACTAAAACCGGAATCATGCCGGTAATATAACATAGCCGGTTATGTTGTTTCTTTTGTGACACAAAAAAAGAACCGTAGATGGACGTCGCGCTTTGTGTATGCCCACTTGGAAAGGAATATCCGGTTGCCGCCGGCAACGCCTTCTCAACCGGTTTAAACCTGGTATCCAATATCCATGGACGAGAAATTCGAAAAAGCAATTTAAAATTTTGAACGGATAAACCTGCTATACAATACGAAAACGCAGCCTTTAAAGCGACCTGTTTATTTCCAAACCAATATACAGCACACAATAATACTACTAAAATGGTTTCCTGCCCAAATTCTGTAGCAATTAACGCAAGGGATTCTCCAATCGAAGTGCGCACCCCTGATAAAAACCATAAAAATTGCATCTACACACCTACTTCTTCCATTGCATTTAATTCTTCTTCTGCTTGTGCCTTAAACTCATCTATCTGATCCGGTTTTAATACCGGAAGTTCGTCTACGGAATTCACACCAAAGGAACGCAAAAATTCTTCTGTAGTGCCAAACAATAACGGACGTCCCGGTGCATCAAGTCTTCCCAATTCCTGAACCAGATTGTATTCTACAAGTTTATTAACAGCATGTCCGCAAGAAACCCCACGAATTTTCTCGATTTCAATACGTGTAATGGGTTGTTTATAGGCAATTATTGATAGTGTTTCAAGTAACACGTCTGTAAGAACGTGCTTCCTTGGTTGCTCTTTTATTTTAATGAGATAATCATAATATTCTCTTTTCGTACACATTTGAAATGCCTGTTCTAATTCAATAATTTGCAGCCCACGATTTTCTGCTTCATATTCATCCATCAATTCTCGAATCAGAGATTCTGTAACATCTTTACTTAATTCAATTGCTGTTGCTATTTTACTTACTTCCACCGATTCCCCGAAGGAAAATAATATCGCCTCAATGGCTGCTTTTGCTTTCGTTTTGTTCATATACTATCTACTCCAAACATGATTCAATAATAATATCGTCAAAGATATCTTCCTGTGTTATGGTAATCTTTCCCATCTTCATAAATTCCAAAATCGTCAAAAACACCACTATCATCTTAAGCTTGGAGTGAGAACCAGCCAAAATTTCCCGAAATGAGAAGTGTTTATGCGTACGGACATACGCTTCCATCTTCTCCATTTCCTCCTCCATGCTTACTTCTTCTTTCTCTATTTTTCCAAATTTTGCACGAACCGGATCAATTCGCTCTACCTGTCGTTTCATAATGGATTTAAAGATTTCCTGCAATTTCATTAGATTCATATCCCCTACCAGTTCCGATAAATCCACTGGTACCTTAAACTCTTCTACCTCTTTCGGCAAGGTTTTATCTTTATAAAAGTTCTTAGCAGCATCCAACTGACGATCTCTTAATTCATAAGACATATATTTATACATCTTATATTCTATCAACTGTTGAACCAAATCCTGACGCGGGTCGATTTCCTCCCCTTCTTCCGTTACTTCAGCCGGTAGCAACATTTTTGCCTTAATATCTAGAAGTGTTGTGGCCATAACAAGAAATTCACTCATAATATTCAAATCATGACGTTTCATTTCACTTAAGTATTCTAAATACTGCTCTGTAATTAAGGAAATTGGTATATCGTAAATATTCACTTTGTTCTTATCAATTAGATGAAGGAGCAAATCCAAAGGTCCTTCAAAGCTTTCCAGTTTTACGTTTAATTCCATACAATCCTCCAACTTAGTATTTTACTAAGTTTTCTGTTCTATTGCAAGCAAAAATATAAAAGATTACGGTTCTAAGTAAACTCTTACCGCTTCTGCTCGATTCAGTATCCTAATTGGATAGGAATGATAGCCTAATCCTTTACTTACCACTAACGGGAGTTTCTCATTTTCATTTTGTATTTCGTAAATACCACCATCGTATTTGGGGAACCACAACAATTCTGTACTAATAATACTGCCAATGAACGGAAATCGAATTAATCCTCCATGGGTATGCCCACACAACATTAAGTTTATGTTCAGATGGCGATACGTATCCGCAAATACGGGATGATGTGCCATGAGAATCTTAAAACCGTTTGCTTGAGGCATCTTGATAAATCCCATCATTTCCTCTTTCGATAACGTAATATGTTTCATTTTTTTATAGTACGGCACAGGTAATTCGAGGACAGATAATGCAAGATCCTCACGCAAATTAACTGTTTCGTTTCGAAGAATGGTAACACCGGCTTCGGTTATCTTTTTCAAATACTCGCTAAAGGCCTTTCCATATTCCATGTCGGCTACCCCTAGAATTGAATCAATCGTTGTTTCATGATTACCAAACCCATAATAAACAGGCGCAATTTTTTGCAAAGCGATAACAAAATCAGCCATGGGAGATAATTCTTTTGGTTTTTTCTTGGTAATCACATCACCACCTATTAGTATATAGTCCGGCTTTAATGTAGTAATTTTGTTTAGCAACCGTCCACGAAATGTTTTACCATGTAAATCCGTTAAAAACAATACAACACATTTATTTTTAAGTTTACCGGAATGTATTGTATAATCTGTCACGCGAAACCGGTTCAGCTCAACAATCATTAGCCCCACTAACAATACAATAATTCCCAGGCATTTAAAAAGCATTTTTATAACCTCACTTCTATTACATTATCGGAGCAAATAATCTTAAAATTCCCTGCAGTGTCTTAACAATTTTACTTCGTGCAGCCTCATGGGCGTAGGTGATTTCTTTTGAAATCCGGAACGTTTCCAAAGCATCCTGCTTAATCTGTCCTACTTCCCAGGTTCCATACATCCAAACGCCACACTCAAAATGCATATACAAACTTCTGTAATCCAGATTAATGGTTCCTACGGTTGCAATTACGTCGTCGCAGACAAATGTTTTGGCATGGATAAAACCAGGACCATACTGATAAATACGCACACCTGCCTGCAGTAATTGCGAATAATAGGATTGTGTCAATAAAAATACCAACTTTTTATCCGGAATTCCAGGTGTGACAATACGAACATCAACGCCGGATTTTGCAGCATTACATAAAGCTGTCATCATTTCGTTATCAATTATCAGGTAAGGCGTGAAGATATATAAATAATCTTTTGCTCGATTTATGATATTCAGATAAACAGTTTCTCCTACCTTTTCATGATCGAGGGGAGAGTCAGCAAATGGTTGAACAAAACCCGGAAGTTGGTTCGTTTTATCATAAACCGGAAAATATGCTTTTTCTTCTTCTTGTACACCCGTGCTGTACTGCCACATTTCTAAAAACATCGCAACAAAATTTGCTACTGCTTCTCCCTCAATGCGCAATCCATTATCTTTCCAATGGCCAAAACGTCTTCGCTTGTTGATGTATTCATCGGCAAGATTAAAGCCCCCGGTAAAGGCAACTTTACCATCAATGATAATCATTTTGCGATGATCACGATTGTTCATTACGGCAGAAAAAAGCGGCTTGAGTGTATTAAATCGCACACATGCAATTCCACGATGTTCGATATAACGGTCATAATGGTGCGGAACGGTATTAGCACTTCCAAAATCGTCATACATGAGTCGCACCTCGACACCTTGTTTCACTTTTGCTTCTAATGCATCTAATATAGTATTAAAGAATATACCTTCCCTAATGATAAAGAATTCCAAAAATATATAGTGCTTTGCTTTTTCAATTTCTGCAAGAATTGGTTTTAATGTATCATCCCCGGTTGCATAATAAGTTAATCCCTGATTCTTGTATACAGGGAAATGAGACCACTTACTAATATAACCCGATTGTTTGCTTGCGCCACGACTATACGTAGCTAATTCTTGCAACACATCCTCATTATTGTTTAGGTAACGAATGGATTTCGTATGCACTTTGTCCAGGTTTTTACGATTCCGTTTTGTTATATCAGAACGGCCAAACAAAAAATACATCGCTATGCCCAATACAGGAACACCTAGCATCAAAACAGACCATGCCACCTTGTAAGACGGATTCGTCTGTTTGTTTACTATTGTTAACACAATTAAAACTGCAATCGCTTCAAGACATGTGCCTGCGTAACGAAAATGTGTATTAAAATATGAAAAAATAGATATAAACCAGCCAATTTGGAGAAGCATCATAATGCCCCAGATTACCAAACGACTACTTAAAAGCTTTCGTAATTTATTCATTCTAACTTTCCTCGATTCATAAGTGTCATTATATCATTTTTCCCATATTCCTGTCAAAAAATTACGGATATTCAATAACCCCCATCCTTCATGGTTTTTTGAAAGGCCAACCGGGACACAAGTTTGATACAAACGCAGTTTTACTTGAGCCGGAGTTAAAAACGGATATTTTTCTAAAAGTAAACAAATGGCCCCAGATACCACCGGTGTAGACATGGAAGTTCCACT
>SVEW01000120.1 GCA_015057205.1 Lachnospiraceae bacterium
GGGCAGGATGTGATTCCTGCCCGTTGATTATGTGCGTTTAATGGCGTATTTTTTATTGTAGTAATTGTAATACGCGCGCGCTTTGCTGATTCGCTTGCGCAAGCATACTCATGCTAGCATTTTCAAGTATTTTTTCTTTGGAAAATTGATCCATTTCGGAGTCCATATCGGTGTCGCGAATCAGGGATTCAGCGCTTTGCGCGTTTTCGGCGGAAATACAGTTAATCGCGCAGATATGTTCAAAACGATTCTGGTAAGCACCAAAGCGGGAACGTTCGCCTAGGACAATGGTAAGCGCCTTGTCGGCGGCGGCCAGTGTTTCCTGGGAATGTTCGTAGGTGTCTACTTCCATGTGCTGAATGCCGATGGTGGCATTATCAAGGTAGCGGTATTTTAGTTCCACAGCCTGATAAGGATTGGCACCGGATTGAATATTTAGGCTGATGTAATCCTCGTGCTCACTAGAAAAGATAGGTACTTCCACATTATTATAGTTTAGGGTTTTCCAATTTCCAAATGAGGAATTGGAAATAGCTCCGCCATCTTGATTCTGATTTTCGCTGTTATAAACATCGGCTCCATGCACTTTGCGGATGCGGTCAAGTACAGTCTGTTCGGTATCGCTCGGGCCGACGGCGGTGGTGATAGTTACGTTTCCAATGTTCGGAATGCGAAAGTCCATCTGAATGAAACCGGTTTTCGTGGCAGAATCAAAAATATTTGGACCACCGGTTGCGTTTACTGCGGAGCGAAAAGCACCTTGCGTTGTACCTGGAGAGTAGGTGTCTCTAATTTGATGTACAGGTGGATAGTTTGGATTGGACCAATGCCACCAGGTTCCTTCACCGGATGGAGTCAAATCCGTGCTCCAATAGGTTATGGTAGGTGGATTGGTGGTGACCGTAGATGTCGTTCCGTCATTGTTTTTCATGGTGAAGGTAAGGTTCCAGGTATCGGAATCGTCGGTTGGAATATGCATATTGGTTAGGCTACCCTGCATAAAAGTAGTGTCGCCTTGTTCCATATCTCGATCCCATGTAAGTTCCGCTTCGTAGTTGATATCAACGGCCGCCCCCACACCCGGAATGGAGGTGTTACCGTTTTCGTCATAGAGTTGGATTAGTTCATAACTATTAACACTGGAATGCATACCAATATGGTTAATAGCATCGATGACCTCTTCTTTGGTAGCGATATTATTGACAGAGTAAGCGATAGTCATATGAATTCCCGTGGAAAGTTCCGGATAAGTGGTTTTGTTGACGTAATTATCCAAATCCACATTCAATGGTTGTAACGGATCATCATTCGGATAAGGTATTAAATCCGAAGTATAATTTTTGCCATTGTAGCCGGTCCAAGAAACGACAATTCCGTTTTCGTCAGCTGTTAGCGTGTATAGATTACTCTGCGGAGCCATGGCATCCCGGTTCGTGTTATTGATAATATTTCTAGAAGTCTCACTTGTAGCACTCAGGGTTATAGCCGGTTGACGGGTGGTGCCAATTTGCACTGGATCCACCGGATTGATTGGCTGACGCCAGATTCGCTTTTTATTAAATTCGGTATCATTGAAAATTCGTTCAATTTCATTTCTAAGCTGTGATATTTCGTCTTGAATTGCCTGACGATCCTCAATATTATTTACGGCAACGTTGCTTGCCTGAACGGATAGTTCCCTGATTCGCTGTAGTAAGTCGGTGACCTCAGAAAGCGCACCGTCGGCAACTTTTACGTAGCTGATGGCGGTGTCAACATTTTCCGTGGCTTGATTGAGACCGCGAATCTGTGAACGCATTTTTTCAGAAATTTTAAGACCGGCGGCATCATCTGCAGCGCGGTTAATATTAAAACCGGAAGCTAGTTTTTCAGAACTTTTGGATTTCTTGTTATTACTTATTCCTAAATTTCTATTGGCATTCATAGAAAGTAGATTGTGTTGGATAATCATATGAAAAACTCCTCCCCCGATTTTTTGTACTGATATTTACAGTATACCACTTTTTTCGGCGAAGGGAATATGAGGATTTAGGAAAACATGGGCAAAGCCTTTCAAAGATGGATAAGAAAAATATTAATATAATAAAGGAATATCAAGAGGATAATGGATTAGATATGTCAGACCCACAAATAAAGGGTACAAGCGTGAGATGGAGATGCGAGAATAGTGTGCCGAGTTATTGCTCGGCACATAAGATTTCAGAAGCCTATATACCTACGATTTTCACTTGTTTTTGAGATTTTTCGGCATATAGAGTTTTAGAATTCTATGTACCGAGAAAATCTCAATTTTTTTTAAATTTCTCGGTACCTGTAACTGGAAAAATCTATATGCCGAGCGAAGCATCATTTTTACAAAAATCAGCGGTATATAGCGCCTACAGATTGTATGTACCGAGCGGCGTCTCGGCGCGCAAAAATCAGCGGTATATAGTGCCTACAGATTGTATGTACCGAGCGGCGTCTCGGCGCGCAAAAATCAGCGGTATATAGCGTCTACAGATTGTATGTACCGAGCGGCGTCTCGGCGCGCAAAAATCAGCGGTATATAGCGCCTACAGATTGTATGTACCGAGCGGCGTCTCAGCGCGCAAAAATCAACGGGACATAGAACTCACAAATCGCATGTGCCGAGCACTAAAAAAGTTAACAGGATAACAAACCCACAAGTAAATAAATAAGCAAGAATTTAGCGTAACGTTAGCCCACGATATCGATTTACCATTGCCCATAATTCCTGAAGGCGTACATCTGCCAAGTTCCCCGGAATGGTGTTACCGTTTGCAATGGCTGAAAAGCCGGTTTGACGATAGCGGGTATAGAGGGAATTGACGCAATCTGCTAAAGTGGTTTTGCCATCAAAAGAGTGCTCTTCCAAGTGACGAAGGAACAAACCAAGCAGGTTTGATTGTTCGGTATCCACCAGCTGTTCTACGAAACGAAGTTCAACGGATTCGTGGTTTAGGGAAACCGCGTTGGTGCCGGAACTTTTTACCTTGACTTTGCGCTGATTGGTAACGGCGCGGTTTGCAAGTGGTACACGCAGATCTGTAAGGTCTGGTAGCGGATCAGGGGCAGTAACTGCCTGAGGTGGAATGGTACTAGCGGCCTGCAAGGCAGTAGCGGTAATGTCGTAAGGTTCATAATTTTTCATCTGGATGACATGGTGAGCGGTGGCAAAATAAGTTCCGCAACTACCTGCTACCAAGATTGTTGAAATGTCTAACGTATCATACAGCTGACGCATGCGAGAGATAAAAGGAACAATTGGTTCTTCTTCACGTGCGATAACCTGTTGCATTAAATCATCACGAACCATAAAGTTGGTAGCAGTTGTATCCTCGTCGATAAGCAGGGTCTTACTGCCGGCTAGAATGGATTCAATGGTAAAAGCAGCCTGCGAGGTAGAACCACTGGCATCTTCAGTTACAAAGCAGGTAGTGTTCGCATTGTTAGGCAGGTTGCGTATGAAAGGATGAATGTTCAACTGTTTTACGCAACGCCCATCTTCAGAACGAATCTTCATGGCGGTGTCTTCTGTAATAACGTATTCACGTCCATCTCCCGGAATATGATTGTATATTCCACGTTCTAACGCTTTTAAAAGTGTAGATTTTCCATGGTAGCCACCACCTACAATGAGGGTGATTCCTTTTTGGATGCCAAGGCCGGTGATGGAACGTCCATTTGGAAGCGGAAGAGTGATTTCACTTTCTTTTGGACTGACAAACGTGATGGCATCTTTCATTGGACGGTCGTCTACGCCGCTTTTTCGTGGAAGAACAGAGCCATTTGCAATAAAGGCAACAAGATTCTTCTCAGAAAGAATGGAACGAAGAAACTGTTGGTCGTCCGAAAGAGCTATGGCTTTTTGTAGTTTGTCAGCCGGCAGGGATGCGCTTACCAGACTTTTTTGAACGCATTCCGGTAGGTAATTCATTAGAATTTTCTTAAGCTCCATGGAAAGGGTAGTGCGACCAGCGGCCGGAAAGCCCACCGAAAACCGAACAGTCAATTCTCCATTTGTAGGATTAATCTGTAAGGCGGAACGGTCCAAAACTTCCTGGTGACAATGGGTGACGCTAAGGGTTCCGCTTTTGCCACTTCCTTTGGTTTGGTGGTCAAACGTTTTTAACACCGATTCAAAACGGCGTAATATGAAATCCTGTAACATAATACGACGGTGCGGTGTCTTATAATAATCTGCAGGAATTTTGTGCTGTTTTTCGGAAAGCGTGATGTGTAAAGAGGACGGTGCGGCAAAAGGGTCTCCCTGCACATGGTCAATGGTCAAGGTATAGTTGGGAAAGCGATAGCTTCCGGTAAGTCGTTTGTAAGCAGGATAACTTTTGTGGTCGGTTTCCTGCAGGTATTTTTCTAATTGTCTCATAATTTGCTCCTTTTCAATACATTCAACTTGTATTATACTATAAATAAGGGGCAAATGGCTATTAATAGTATCACAACAATAGAGAGGAAGGTAGAGGCATGGAGTTGTATAACGGTAGACCGGATAGTTGCGAAGGAAGACTTGAAAGAGAAATTCGTACGTATGATTACCTGGACAAGTTGGGAATTGAATTTACGCGTACGGATCATAATGCAGCGGAGACCATGGAAGATTGTGCAGTCATTGATAAGGTTTTGGGCGTAATTATGTGCAAAAATCTGTTCCTTTGCAATCGACAGAAGACGAATTTTTATCTGCTTTTGATGCCCGGAGATAAGAAGTTTAAAACAAAAGAGCTGTCGGCACAGATTAATGCAGCGAGACTTTCGTTTGCCAGTCCGGAGGATATGCTAAAATATCTGGATATTGAACCGGGAGCGGTAAGTGTTATGGGACTTATGAATGATAAGGAGCATGCGATTAAACTTTTAGTGGATGAGGATTTAAAAGATGCAGCTGATTTTGGATGTCACCCATGTGTAAATACATCCAGCATGAAAATGAAAACAGCGGACATTTTTGAAAAGTTCCTGCCGGCGGTTGGATATACACCGCAGTTTGTACATTTGGTAGGCGAAGATTAATCATTTACGGGAGGTAACAGGTATGGATATCGAGATTTTGACACACAGCAGTATTCGCATTAAAGCGAGAGAGGGCACTATTTATGTGGATCCATTTGAGGTGAATGAGGTGTATCATGATGCAGATTTTATTTTTATTACACATGAACACTATGATCATTATTCGCCGCGGGATATCGAGAAGGTGGTAGGGAACCAGACAATCCTTGTTATTCCGAGAACAATGGAAGAAAAAGTTAGTGATGTTGCAGAGAAGTTTTCGAAGATTGAAATGCTTGCACCAAAAGACAAAGAGCGCATCAAACACTTGCAGGTTGAAGCAATTCCTGCTTACAATGTTGAAAAAAAGCACCACCAGAAAGGAAATAAGTGGCTTGGTTATAAGATTAAACTGGAGGGAAAATGGGTATACATTGCCGGTGATACGGATGAGAATGAAGACAATACCGAAATAGAATGTGACGTTGCTATTTTACCGATTGGTGGAACTTATACCATGGATGCAAAAGCGGCTGCTGAGTTTGTGAACCACATGAAACCGGAGATTGTTATTCCTACACATTACGGAACGGTGGTTGGATGTAAAGAAGATGCGGAATTGTTCAAGAATTACGTTGATGAGGGGATAGAAGTTCAGCTTTTAATGAAATAGTTTTTTCTTGAAAGAAAATGGGAAGTTTGATATCATAAGGATTGAGTTTAAACAAAGGAGTGATAGATTATGAGCACAAGAATTGGAATTATTGGTTACGGAAATTTAGGACGCGGCGTGGAATGCGCAATTAAGCAGAATGATGACATGGAGCTGGTTGCAGTTTTTACACGTAGAAATCCGGCTGACGTAAAGATTCTGACGGGGAGTGCGAAAATTGTATCTGTTAATGACGTAATGGAGTACAAGGATCAGATAGATGTTATGATTATTTGTGGTGGAAGCGCAACAGATTTACCGGTACAGACACCGGAATTTGCAAAGAACTTCAATGTGATTGACAGCTTTGATACACATGCGCGTATTCCTGAGCATTTTGCCAATGTTGACGCTGCGGCAAGACAGGGAGATCATATTGCAATGATTTCCGTTGGCTGGGATCCGGGAATGTTTTCCTTAAATCGTTTGTACGCCAATGCTATTCTGAGCGAAGGGTGTGATTATACGTTCTGGGGAAAAGGTGTCAGCCAGGGACATTCTGATGCCATTCGTCGTATCGAGGGTGTTGCAGATGCGAAGCAGTACACGGTGCCAATTGAGGCAGCATTAGAGGCGGTTCGTAATGGAGAGAATCCGGAACTTACTACCAGACAGAAACATTTACGTGAATGTTACGTAGTATTGAAACCGGGCGCAGATGCGGCCAGAGTGGAAGAAGAAATCAAGACGATGCCGAACTACTTTGATGAATATGATACAACCGTACATTTTATCACGGAAGAAGAATTGAAGAGAGATCACAGTGGTATTCCACACGGTGGATTTGTAATTCGAAGTGGTGTTACCGGTTGGAATAAAGAGAATAAGCACATTATTGAATATAATTTGAAACTTGATTCAAATCCGGAATTTACCTCAAGTGTGTTGGTATGCTATGCTAGAGCGATTCATCGTCTTTACAATGAAGGCGTTCGTGGAGCGAAAACTGTGTTTGATATTGCGCCGGCTTATTTAACAAAACTTTCACCGGAAGTTCTCAGAGCTACCATGCTCTAATATTGAAATGAGGTTTCATTTGTATTAGAATATTGTTAGTAGTGAGTGATTTTGTATACGTTAGAAAGGTTACGATGTATGAAAGGTGTAAGAAAGAAGATTTTAATTCCCTTGACTGTTTTTGCAGTGGTAGCATTTTTAAGTGCAATATTGAATATTGTGAATTTTAATCGTATTAAGAAAGAAACGGTTAAAGTGAACGATGAGGTGGTGTTCACAACGATTGCGTTAGACGAATTGACGCAGTGGACGGATAAGATTCCGAAACATTTTATATTGATGTGCCTGAAACAAGATATGGCAAGTGATTATGAGAACACCATTTTTGATACGGACGGAGATTTTGACTGTATCGATTACTATATGAAAAATTTAAAAGAGTATCAGTCGACAGCAAAGCACAAG
>SVEW01000121.1 GCA_015057205.1 Lachnospiraceae bacterium
TGCTTCCATAAATTCCTTTTCCAGCAGGGTAATCATACCCACGCCATTTTCTAACTGTAAAAAACCATCATAGCGTTCTTCCTCAGGCAATGGCCTATCCGCCAATAAATACCATTCATCGCTGGCCTGTGCAAAATGAAATCCAAATCGATCGTAAGCAATCTTCTGCCATTTTTCAATAATATCAATGGTTTGTCCCGCTTCCTCTTTGTTAAACGGCTCTAAAGGATATAGTCCCTCTCGGTACTTCGACAATCCTACCGGCACCACGGAAACACTTTGCATCGCCGGTGCGAGCTTAAACAACTCCTGCAAGCTATATTCTAACTCCGCTCCATCATTAACACCCTTGCATAAAACAATCTGTCCATTCATTACAATTCCGGCCTCTGCAAACCGATAAATCTTCTTAAGGGCTTCCCCTGCAAAACGATTATGAAGCATCATACAGCGAAGTTCCGGATTCATGGTCTGCACAGACACATTAATCGGTGACATCTTATACGTAATAATTCGCTCCACATCTTCTTCACTCATGTTTGTCAACGTCACGTAGTTTCCTTGCAAAAACGACAGCCGGCTGTCATCATCTTTAAAATACAGCGTTTCACGCATTCCCGGCGGCATTTGATCAATAAAACAAAAAATACATTTATTGCTGCAAGAACGATAGTCATCCATCATCCCGTTCTCAAATTCAATGCCTAAATCGTCTTCATATTCTTTCTCAATATCAAATTCCCACTCTTCTCCATCCGGTTTCGCAATCACCACTGTCAGGAATTCTTCATTACACAAATAGTGATAATCAAAAACATCCTTCACCTTCTGGCCATTAATTTCTACCAGTCGATCCCCCGGTTCAATCCCAAGCTCCTCCGCAATACTGCCCGGCGCTATGGATTTCACAGTATGTTCCTGTTTCTTCATAAATTTCCTTTCCGTATACGTCAAAACACGTTCACACGATATACCTTTCAAAAGTATATCACATGAACGTGTTCTTTCCAACTATTAATTTTTTCTTTTCACATTACTGTTCAAACGAAAAAACCACCGTACCTTCCAAATGGAAAGTACGGTGATTCCGTCGTTATCAATATAGTACGAAACTTTAATTATTCAGCACCGTATAATTTAACTAATTTCTCAAGATGAGCTCTCTTAGCCTTTGCATTGTTCTCTGCTGCATTGAACAATTCCTCAGCTCTTGCCGGGTTAGCACGTACAAGTGCGTTGTAACGAACTTCTCCGTTTAAGAACTCTTTGTAATCGCCGGTTGGCTCCTTGCTGTCTAAGCTGAATGCCGGTTTTCCTTCTGCTGCAAGTGTTGGGTTGTAGCGGAAGTTGTGCCAGTATCCTGCCTCAACTGCTAATTTCTCTTCTGTCTGAGATTTAGCCATACCTTTCTTAATACCATGGTTGATACATGGAGCGTAGCAAATTACGAGAGATGGTCCCGGATATGCTTCAGCTTCAGAGATTGCTTTTACGCACTGGTTGTAATCAGCACCCATGGATACCTGAGCAACGTATACATAACCGTAGCTCATTGCAATTGCTGCAAGGTCTTTCTTCTTAACTTCTTTACCACCAGCTGCAAACTGTGCGATTGCTCCGGTTGGTGTAGATTTAGAAGACTGTCCACCTGTGTTACTATAAACCTCGGTATCGAATACTAAGATGTTGATATCTCTACCGGAAGCAAGTACGTGGTCTACACCACCAAATCCGATATCGTATGCCCATCCGTCTCCACCGAAGATCCACTGGGATTTCTTAGCTAAGAAGTCTTTGTCATTTAAGATTTCTTTGCCCTTGTCGCATCCACATTTTTCTAATGCAGCTACTAATTCATCCGTTGCTTTTCCATTTTCAGCACCACAGCTGAAGGTATCTAACCATTTCTGTCCTGCTGCTTTTACATCTTCATTGCTTCCATTAGCAACAATGTCAGCAACTTTCTCTTTTAATCCATCACGGAGTGCCTTCTGAGCAAGGAACATACCGTAACCGAACTCAGCGCCATCTTCGAATAAGGAGTTAGACCAAGCCGGTCCTTTTCCTTCCGGAGTAACAGCGTATGGTGTAGATGGTGCAGAGTTAGCCCAGATGGAAGAACATCCGGTAGCGTTTGCAATGTACATTCTATCACCAAATAACTGAGTAACTAACTTCGCATATGGTGTCTCTCCACATCCTGCACAAGCTCCGGAGAACTCAAGAAGTGGCTGTTTGAACTGAGAACCTTTTACAGAAGCTGCTTTGAATTTCTCTACTACATCTTCTTTAACAGTTACAGTTCTACCAAAATCGAAGTATTTCTGATCATCTGCATTAACTTCAAAGTTCTGCATGGATAATGCCTTTTCACCCTTCATGCCTGGGCAGACATTGACACAAGAACCACATCCTGTACAGTCATATGTAGATACTGTTACAGCAAACTTGTACTGTGGCATTCCTGTCATGTCAAGCATCTTCATGCCTTCCGGTGCCTTCTTAGCTTCTTCTTCTGTCATAGCCACTGGTCTGATTACAGCGTGTGGACATACATAAGAACAGAAGTTACACTGGATACATTTTGCAGGATCCCATACAGGAACGTCTACTGCAACACCACGTTTCTCGTATGCAGCTGTTCCGGATGGTGTTGTACCATCAACATACTCTTTGAATGCAGAAACAGGTAATTTGTTTCCTTCCTGAGCGTTAACAGGAATCTGAATATTGTTAACGAAGTCGATAACTGCTTTGTTGTCGCCTTCTGCTTTCTTTCCAAGGAACTCATCTTTGCAATCTTTCCAGCTTGCAGGAACATCAATCTTAACGATCTGCTGTGCACCCTGATCAATTGCAGCGTAGTTCATCTGAACGATGTTGTCACCTTTCTTACCATAAGTAGCTTTAGCAGCTGCTTTCATAAGTTCAATTGCCTTTGCTTCATCAAGTACTCCGGAGAGTTTGAAGAATGCAGACTGCAATACGGTGTTGATACGTCCGCCAAGTCCGATTTCTTTACCAATCTTAATACCGTCGATGGTGTAGAATTTAATGTTGTGCTCAGCGATGTAACGTTTCATCTGTCCCGGTAAGTTCTCTTCAAGTCCTGCCATATCCCATGAGCAGTTCAAAAGGAATGTACCGCCATCAACTAAATCCTGAACCATGTTATATTTATGAACATATGCAGGATTGTGGCAAGCTACGAAGTTTGCCTTGCTGATAAGGTATGTGGAACGAATTGCTTTCTTACCAAAACGTAAGTGAGAAATTGTTACACCACCGGACTTCTTAGAGTCATAATCAAAGTATGCCTGTGCATACATATCTGTGTTATCACCGATAATCTTGATGGAGTTCTTGTTTGCTCCAACAGTACCGTCAGCTCCTAATCCCCAGAACTTACAGTTAATGGTTCCTTCCGGAGTTGTTACAGGATTCTCTTTTACTTCAAGAGAAAGATGTGTAACATCATCGTTGATACCTACCGTAAATTTAGCCTTATCATGGTTGTTATAAACAGCGATAATCTGACCCGGTGTAGTATCTTTAGAAGCAAGACCATAACGTCCTGTAAAGATTGGAGTCTTGTCGAATTTGCTTCCCTTTAATGCAGAAACAACGTCTAAGTATAATGGTTCACCCATTGCACCCGGCTCTTTGGTTCTGTCAAGAACAGTAATCTGCTCTACAGTGTCAGGAATAGCTTCGATTAAAGCTTCTTTGCAGAATGGTCTGTAAAGACGAACTTTAATAAGACCTACCTTCTCACCTTTTTCTACTAAGTAGTCGATGGTCTCGTCGATGGTTTCACATACAGAACCCATAGCTACGATAACATGTTTTGCATCAGCTGCTCCGTAGTAGTTAAATAATTTATAATCTGTACCAATCTTCTCGTTAACTTTGTCCATATATTCCTGAACAATAGCTGGCATAGCATCATACTTGGAGTTACATGCTTCTCTTGCCTGGAAGAAGATATCAGGGTTCTGTGCAGAACCTCTATGAACAGGATGATTTGGATTCAATGCATCTTTTCTAAATGCATCGATTGCATCCATATCTACCATATCTTTCAAATCTTCGTAATCCCATGTTTCAATCTTCTGAATTTCATGAGAAGTTCTAAATCCATCAAAGAAGTTAATGAATGGAATTCTTCCTTTAATTGCTGCACAGTGTGCAACCGGAGTTAAATCCATAACTTCCTGTACGGAAGATTCACAAAGCATAGCTACACCTGTCTGACGACAAGCATATACGTCAGAATGATCTCCAAAGATAGATAATGCGTGGCTTGCAATACAACGTGCAGATACGTTAAATACACCCGGAAGTCCTTCACCTGCAACTTTGTAAAGGTTCGGAATCATAAGAAGTAATCCCTGAGATGCTGTATAAGTAGTTGTTAAAGCACCTGCTGCTAAGGAACCGTGTACGGTACCTGCTGCACCGGCTTCGGACTGCATTTCTGTTACCTGAACAGTGTGTCCAAAAATGTTTTTTCTGCCCTGAGTTGCCCATTCATCTGTGGCTTCTGCCATTACAGATGATGGTGTAATCGGATAGATAGCCGCAACGTCTGTATACGCATAAGATGCGTGTGCTGCTGCATGGTTTCCATCCATAGTTTTCATTGAACGTTTCATTCTATTCCCTCCTACATAATGGTCTATATTTAAGGTCTTTACCCATATAGCCTCTAATTAATAATGATAATAAAAAAGGGCAATAAAATCAACCCCTAATTGCCCTTTTTTCATAATTATTCACTTAATTTCTTTCTACTTCGTACGTTATTCCGTCCCTGTCAAACAAGTCGTCAATCGTTACTGTAGAATCATTGCATATTATCTTATGGTTTTCGTAATATAGCGTGAAAATACCATTTTTTGAAAGGCTGTGTACATCATCTTTCGAAAATTTATCCGTTATAAATACCGGAATCATTTTTAACAGTATGTCCACACAACCCGATTTTTTTCCGGTCATGATCAAATCATTTTTACTGCTTTTGCAGATACCATCTTCCATAGAAAGGAACGATGTGCGAATTTCTTTTGTATTTTTGGTCTCGTAATACCGATATTTATCCTGCGCACTCATGGAATAATTATACAAATAGACAATACTCCTTGCTCCTTTGTAATGAAACTTACCTGCCTCAAAATACTGCTCCCCCTCCCGATCATACAATGTCATCTCAAAATCGGAATTGGTAGCATCAAAATTGTTTGTAAATCCATCCGCACTGGCGATGTATCCTGCCAGATGGTTTCCCTTTTTCATAACATCTGCGATATAATCTACAATAAATGCATTTTTCATCCAGTTAAAATCAATGTAAGTATGTACATTTACGCTTTTCGCGTAAGCACTGTATTCATCAGATACGAAAAGCTTCACCTTGTCATTTCCTAAAAGTTCAAGCTTTACGCTCTTTTCATCCCTTGCAAATTCTGCAAGTTTCTGATACTTTTCCTTTACTTCATCGTTCGTAAAAGGGTCAAAAGAATAAGCTTCTTCATCTGTATCCGCAAAGAAAATCTGATCATAACAATCATGTATTGAACCAAGATACAAATTCCGAAGCCCGCTTTTTTCTACCTGCTCAAACGCATGGTATAACACGTGATCTACTTTAATTTCCTCACCGGGGTGCTCATTAATGTATTTCACATTATGCACCCCGGAAAAGGATTTTTCATTATGAAAGATTCGGAATGACTTTACCATGGCATTGGTATACAACTTCTGCAATTCATTATATTCTACAGAAGCGGTTGCACCGTTGTAACCTATGTTATAGAAAAACGTAAAATCACCGGCACAACTTTGTTTCTTCGCCTCAACCGTCACTTCACGCCATCCCGGTTGTTTTATAATAGCTTTTGATAAACCATAAGTTAATGATCCTACACCAACGATGAGAAAGAAAACAGCGATAATAATTCTTCGTTTCGCCCTTTGCATTTCCGGGTCGATTTTTTTCTCTTTTCTTTCTTTCTTTTCTTCGTTAGGCATGATAACTCTCCTATGTTTTTCTTAAAGCAATCCAAGGATTAATCCAAGGATAAAGATAGCAATTAATACGCCACGGAAAATCAATCCGGCAATTGCACCTAGTCTTAACTGTAAGAAGTTACGATAATATTTCTGTGACTTATAGCCATATCCTGCGACCAAACCAAGTATAGGGAGGAAGAATGCGATTACACGTAACCAAACACTTCCGTTGTCGTTGGTAGGTGCATTTAAGAATTCCAATTCAGCATCCGTAAGTTCTCTTGTCTTCTGAACACCTGCAGACACTTCTTCGTCCGTTTCTGCAATCTGAATGGATTTAATTCTTTCACCTTTTTCACGTAACTTTTTATACTCTTCGATTTCTTTTTTGTTTCCGTAAACCCAATGATCATGTCCAATGTTTACAAACTCAGGCTTGTCCACACTGTAATCATGCATGGATGGATCATAGGTACGAAGAACTTTTCTCTTCTCAAGCTCCGGATCCGGAATTGGAATCGCGGAAATCAAAGAGTGGGTGTACGGATGCAGTGGGAAATCAAACAATTCCTCTGCTTCCGCAACCTCAACGATATTTCCTTTGTAAATAACCGCAATACGGTCGGAAATGAATCGTACAATGGATAAGTCATGCGCAATAAACAAGTAAGTAACCTGTTTTTCTTTCTGGAACTTTTTCATTAAGTTCAAAACCTGCGCACGAATGGACACATCTAACGCGGAAATCGGCTCGTCGGCTACAACCAATTCCGGTTCCATAACCATGGCTCTCGCCAAACCGATTCTCTGTCTCTGTCCACCAGAGAACTCATGTGGGTAACGGGTCAAATGCTCTGGAAGCAAACCAACCTCGTTAATCATATTTTCTACTTTCTGTACACGGTCTGCTTCATTCTCATACAAGTGGAAGTTGTGCAAACCTTCTGAAACGATATAATCTACTGTAGCACGCTCGTTTAAACATGCTGCCGGATCCTGGAATACCATCTGGATATTTCG
>SVEW01000122.1 GCA_015057205.1 Lachnospiraceae bacterium
TCTGCGTATAATACCGGAATAGTTGTAAACTGGCTGTAATCCTGGAACATCGGAAATACCTGAGCAAACATACACCAGGTTGCCAACGTATTGGCACGGTTCTGAATCCAACCACCTTTGTTCCACAACGCATTTGCAAAAGTTGGGGCAAGCAAAAGTGCCAGACCACAATACCAAGCATGTGTGGTTAAGTTGTTGTAAGTATATTCGAAATTCCACAAATCATAAGCAATGATAAAGCACCAGGTCATATCCGGCCACAACATATCATCCTTCTTCTTAGAACTATAGATTCCCCACCATCCTGTCATACAGAAAATGTTAAGGATTCCGGCAATACCGTTTGCCCAGTTCCACCATCCGCCGTATAACCATACATTTTCGGATGATAACCACCAGCGACTGCCTGTCTCGGAAAGTGCCATAGCGCCACGAATTCCGGATTCAAAGTCACTACCTACTGCAATCAAAATGTTAATTGCAACTATAATAAACGGGAAAGGTTTAAACCATTCTTTCTTTCCAACGCCCCATTTATATTTCAGCATCATAAAACCGATACATCCTGCAGTTGCTGCATACAATTTTGCATAATGGAACCAACTACTCATATGCATGTAAGTCGGATTGTTCAATGCCCATTTGGCTCCACTTGCAGCACTTACATAAATAGCAATAAAATATGCGGTCAATGCCAGCGGCACAATTACAAAGAAGAAAATTCCTCCTGCTTTGCTGCGACGTTCAATTTCATTTACGATTACCAGACCGGCAAAAACCAGTACCCAACCAATCAGTTGCCATCCGGCACCATCACCATAAACTTGAAAAAACATATTCATTTCTCCTCTTCTAATGTTTTTATATCAATACAATTTTAACATACTTCATTATTGTCCGTCAATAGCGGAAACTTTCACGTTTATGTGTCCGATTTTTGTTTTTTCTGCGTTGACATATACAGGAAACCATGCTATATTTGTACTATAGTCTAGACTTTAGTCTATAGGTCATGTGTGGCTAAACCAACGCAAAACCCATCTACCATAGTCACACATGACCGACTATATTTCTATTTATCGGAGGGAGTATCCAATGAGTTGCATTACCAGTATACAGAAATATTCTATTCATGACGGAGATGGTATTCGCACCACAGTATTTTTTAAAGGATGCCCTCTATCATGTAAATGGTGTCATAATCCGGAAACTCAGGGTTATCAACCTGAGTTACTATTTCACAAAGAAAAATGCGTTGGTTGCGGGCAGTGTGTAACTGCCTGTGACAAATACGCCATAACCCTTTCGGAAGGCAAAGCTGTGCAGAACTTCTCCGCATGTGTACACTGCGGAGCTTGTGTTGATGCCTGCAATTTGAATCTGCGGGAGATTGTGGGGAAAGAATACACCGTCGAAGAACTTTTTAAAGAATTGAAGAAGGATGAGATGTTCTATGAACAATCCGGTGGCGGCGTCACCCTCTCCGGAGGCGAAGTCATGACCGCCGATATGGATTTCATCGAATCTCTCTGTAAAAAGCTTCACCGCTACGGTATCACCATCACCATCGATACCTGCGGACAGGCACCTTACGAACATTATGAACGTCTTTTACCATATGTAGAGACGTTTTTATACGATATTAAAACAACGGATGTCACATTGCACGAAACCTACATCGGTCCTGCGCCTACACTGATTTTATCCAATTTGGAGAAATTAAGTCGTGCCGGTGCACGCCTGTATATTCGCATCCCGGTAATCAAAGAAGTCAACGGCAATCGGGAAGCCATGGCTGACATCCTTCGCTTTTTAAAGGAAAAGCAAATTCAGGTAGCCCAGGTCAATCTCCTACCCTACCACAACACCGGCAGCGCCAAATACGCTCGCATGGGAATTGTGTATCCCGGTGAGAATTTGCACGCACCAACAGCCGAAGAAATGGATACGTTCGTTGCTCTTTTTAAAGAGAACGGTTATCACAAGGTATATATTGGAGGTTAATAAGAGGAGGTAGTAAAATGGAAGAACGTGGAATGAATAAACGAATTCAGTCGCTTCGCCGCCTAAGCGTGGATACACAACCACACATTGACTTAGAGCGCGCCATCAGCGAAACCAAGACCTATCAGCAATACGAAGGATATCTGTCGATTCCGGAGTTACGTGGTCAGGTATTAAAAGACTATTTTTCCACCAAAACGCTTTACATCGGGGAAGGCGAGCTCATTGTCGGCGAAAAGGGAGACTCTCCCCAGGCAGCTCCAACCTTTCCGGAGCTTTGTTGTCACAGCATTGAAGACATGCACGTTATGAACGACCGGGAACTTATTAGTTTTAAGGTAAAAGAGGAAGATTATCGGACACAGGAAACCATGATGATTCCCTATTGGGACAAACGCAGTATCCGTAACCAGATTCTTCGTCAGATGACACCGGAATGGAAAGCTGCTTATGAATGCGGCATTTTTACGGAATTTATGGAACAGCGTGGCCCGGGCCATACCGTTGGCTCCGGCAAGATTTATGAAAAAGGGTTTGCCGAGCGCATCGACGATATCAACGCTGCCATCGCAAAACTTGACTTTTTGAACGATCCGGAAGCCCTTGATAAGAAGAACGAATTAAACGGCATGAAGCTTGCTTGCGAGGCTATCATGATTCTTGGAGAACGTTATGCAACTTATGCCCGTGAATTAGCAGAAAAAGAAAGTAACCCTACCCGTAAGGAAGAGTTATTACAAATTGCTGCCAACTGCGATGTTGTGCCGGCTCATAAACCACAAACCTATTGGCAGGCCATCCAGATGTACTGGTTCGTACACCTTGGTGTTACCAGCGAGTTGAATCCTTGGGATGCCTATAGTCCAGGACGTTTAGACCAACATTTAAATCCATTTTATATAAAAGATACCGAGGAAGGCATCTTAGATGATGATAAGGCTTTGGAACTTTTGGAGTGCTTGTGGGTGAAATTCAACAACCAGCCTGCCCCGCCAAAAGTTGGTATTACGCTTAAAGAAAGCAGCACCTACACCGATTTCGCCAATTTAAATACCGGCGGTATTACTCCCCAGGGTGAAGACGGCGTTAACAACGTAAGTTACTTAATCCTTGACTGTATGGACGAAATGAAACTGTTACAGCCAAGTTCCAACGTACAAATTAGCCGGAAAACCCCGCAGAAATTCTTAAAGCGTGCTTGTGAAATTTCAAGAAAAGGCTGGGGACAACCTGCCTTTTATAACACAGAAGCCATCGTTCAGGAACTTATGAATGCTGGTAAAACCTTAGACGATGCCCGTCTAGGCGGCACCAGTGGCTGTGTGGAAACCGGTGCTTTCGGTAACGAAGCCTATATCCTAACCGGTTATTTTAACCTGCCGAAGATTTTTGAATTAACATTAAATAACGGCTATGATTATGTTGCTGATAAGCAATTGGGACTCCAGCTTGGAAACGCAACCGATTTTGCGACCTACGAAGAATTGATGGACGCCTACAAGAAACAGGTCGCTTATTTTATCAACATTAAATTACAGGGAAGCAATGTCATAGAGAAAATTTATGCAGAACAGATGCCGGTACCATTCCTTTCCACCATTACCAACGATTGTATTAGCCGTGGCAAGGATTATAACGGTGGCGGCGCCCGTTACAACACCAAATATTTGCAGGGTGTAGGCATCGGAACCATTACCGACTGTATCGCTGCCATTAAATACAATGTTTACGAGCAGCAGAACTTCACTATGGAGGAATTGATGCAGGCGTTAAAAGATAATTTTGAAGGTCACGACCGCATTTTGAACCTTGTTCGCAATAAGACACCAAAATATGGAAATGACGACGACTACGCCGATTCCATCATGCGGGAAATTTTTGCATATTACAAGAGCCAGGTTTCCGGACGTCCAAACATGCTCGGCGGTACTTATCGCATTAACATGCTGCCTACCACCTGCCATGTTTACTTTGGTGATGTTATGATGGCAAGCCCCAATGGGCGTCTTGCGCACAAACCGGTTTCCGAAGGTATCTCTCCGGAAAAAGGTGCAGACGTTAACGGACCTACTTCGGTTATCAAATCCTGCTCGAAGATGGATCACTTACAGACCGGTGGTACCCTTCTTAATCAGAAGTTTACCCCGAACGTAGTTGCCGGTGAAGAAGGACTTAATCAAATGGCAAACCTGATTCGCACCTATTTCAATATGGATGGTCACCACATTCAGTTTAATGTTATCGACCGCCAAACATTGATTGAGGCGCAGAAGCATCCGGAAGAATATAAGGATTTAATCGTTCGTGTAGCCGGCTACTCCGATCACTTCCGCAACTTAAGTAAAGCGCTGCAGGACGAAATTATCGAACGAACTGAGCAGTCGTTCAACTAATAAACACCAGGAGAATATGAGCTTATGAAGGAAAAATCTGTAAAGAGCAAAATTGTATCTACCGCTTGGCGTCTTTTTTACGAAAAAGGCTACACAGAAACAACAGTAGATGAAATCATTGAACAATCCGGTACCTCGAAGGGTTCCTTTTACTATTACTTTCGTACGAAGGATGAATTACTAAACTCTCTTTCCCAGGTATTTGATGAATTCTATGAGGAATTGGAAACGAAAATGGATCCAAATATGAATTGTTTTGACAAACTTCTCTACTTAAACTATGAAGCGCATAAGTTGGTAGAAGAACAGATTAACATCGACATTCTTGCCTCCTTATACTCCACGCAGTTAGTTGCTATAGGAAAACGACATCTTTTGGATCACACTCGTACCTATTATACGCTGCTGACCCGCATTATTACAGAGGGTCAGCACCGTGGGGAAATTTTGGACACCTTGCCGGCCCATGAAATCACCGACTATTATGCCATGTGTGAACGCTCTATGGTAACGGAGTGGTGCCTGAATAAGGGTTCTTATTCCTTGTCCGGATTTAGTAAAAAATATATGCCGATTATGTTGGAGCATTTTCGGATAAAGCATGAATAGGCGTACCTGCGCCACTGTGTGAGCGCTTTCGCTCAGCGTCAACGTAGCGGTACTAAGCACCATAGGTGCTAAGTACCGACGTTGCCTAAAAGTCACACAGCTGGCGCAGGCACGCCTATTTCTACTCTTTTTCCTCTACTTCCACCCTAATCGCCATTGCCAATTCTGCAATTTTTCCACTATCCAAACGTATACTATTTTTCATTAAGTCCGTAATATCTATTAGTATGCCGACTATCGTTTCATACGAGTTTTTCTTGAACTTCCAATCACTCGTTGCACTACCAATACAACATATTTCATTCCCACTGTATGGCATTATAAACGCATTATACACGTGTGAATCTTGGTATTCTTCAAGGGTTGCAATATATTCTCCATAAGTAATCTGTTTACTAATAGAAGTCGTTCCCGGCAAATGTTTTGGATTCCATGTATATCCGTATTTATAGTACTTTGCATCTAAAACATATACATTCCCCTGGAACATCATAATACTATCCGGCTCCAGTTTTGAATTATCGACCACTGCATGGTTTTTCAATTCCCAATGTGTGTTCGGAAAAAATCGTGCTTTAGCTGAAATACCAAACGTGTAATCAACCATCCTTTCCCATACATACTCAAACCGATTCGTCCCATAAACTAAAGAAATATCCTGCTTATCTGACAATGTGCAAATAATTTGCAACATACTTTCAAATAATTTTCTATCATTATCATCATAGGTCTCTTGTAGCTTCTTTTCAACTTCCAGTCTCATTTGACGGATCGATACTGAATACTCCGGCTTTGGTGGAATCATAGTTGTAAACAGCCACCCAAATTTCTCAAAACTCTCGTGAACACAATATTTATGAATAATTGTAATCAACTCGTTCTCACATATCCTTTTATTCTTAACCGCAAAATTTAAAAAGACAACGTCTTCCTCATTCACAATAGGACGCTCTGTTTTAATCGTCTTTCTCCAATCAATTTTTCCACGTTTTGCAATTTCTACTACACTTTGTCTCTCAACATAATATCCTTTTTCAAAATAATTTCTAATGATATAGAGATATGCCTGCACAGGTAATTTCGTACTTACGAATTCATATCCATTTCCATAAAACGAACTATCCTTCTCATCGAGAAACTTTGCTAAAACATGTATCAAACAAAGAATATCTCTTCTTAATCCGCTCTCTGTATTACTCAATCGAAAACATAACGGAAAACGAATTTCATATCGTTGTTCCTTATCTATTTTATGTATTCCTGTGAACGAATTCTCTTTATCGTTTGTATTAACCACACATCGTTCTAACAAACTACCATTATCATTCATTTTCACCTACATTATCCGATGGCTCAATATCCACTGGCTTGTCTCCTAACATTTTTGCATATATTGAACATCTCAAAATTTGAGCAAGCGGATCTTCTTCTTTTGCTTTATCTTGAAATATATCAATTATACGCTCAAGTGAAGTTATTTCATCATTAAAATAAACTGAATGGTCTAGTTTAAACGCATCATCCCATAGGTACTTCAGAACTTTTTCCGAAAATTCCTTTCTTCCTAGTTCCGACTCCTTAAGAAAATATGCACCCAATCTCTTATCCGCTACACTTCCAAACTCTTCCGTCATCCTCGTAATTTCATCATTTGTAACAGTTATAAAATTCCCCCATGAAATCTTTGTTCCGCTAATATTTTGTTTTGCATGTCTCACATTATCAATATTACTTTTTACCATCTGCATTTCCCATCTTCTCTGGAATGCAGTATCTAATGTAAACACATTTTGATCCGA
>SVEW01000123.1 GCA_015057205.1 Lachnospiraceae bacterium
TACCATTCAAAATTGCTCCCCTTCGCTATTCGGAAGCCGATATCTCGAAAATTTCTACTCGCTATCCGGAAGCCGATATCTCGAAAATTTCTACTCGCTATCCGGAAGCCGATATCTCGAAAATTTCTACTCGCTATCCGAAAGCCGATGTGGTTATGGGGTGTTTGGAATCCCGTAAGTGGGATTTTACAAGACGTCGGTACTTGGCATCTTGATGCCTTAGTACCGTTACGTCTTGTATAAGCGCAAGCGCTCCCAAATACGGGAATCCAAACCACCCCCATAGTTACATCGACTTCCGGTCAGCGATTTCTTTCATCTTCGCATCATTCAGTCTTGTATCCCCTTTTACCCGGGAATAAGATAAATATCCGTTCATACGGTCAATTTTCGTTAAGTTCCGACTACCACATTCCGGACAAACATCCATATCCAACTCTTCGTGACCACAATCATCGCAATATGCAAGCGAAAGGTTCACCCCTTCGTAAAAGCCCATATCCATAGCGCGTCGCACCAACGTCTTTACCGCTTCTTTGTTATAACTGATTGGATAACGCACATACTGAATTTTACCACCGTTAAACAGCTCCCAGAATCGATATTCCAGGTCTTGCTTTTCAATCGGAGTAATGTTCTCTGTCACATGGCAATGGAAACTGTTTGACACATATTCCCTGTCCGAAACACCCTCTATGATGCCATATTTCTTACGGAACTGCTTTACCTGAAGTCCACAAAGATTCTCCGCCGGCGTTCCATAAATCGCATACAAAATGCCATCCTCCTCTTTGAACTTCTGAATCTTCTTGTTAATGTATTCCATCACTTCGATGGCAAAAGCGCCATCCTCTACCAGTGATTTTTTATTATAAAGCTCCTGTAATTCATTCAACGCAGTAATTCCAAAGGATGCCGTCGCTGCATCTAACAATGGACGAATCTTGTCATGAATTCCAAGATGTCCACCCAAAAATCCACCTTCGCAGTAGGCCAACGGATTCGTAGATGCACGTAATTCTCCTAAGTAATCTCTGGTACGAATATGCAGGTTGCGAATCAACTCCAAGTAATAATCCAGCACTTCATAAAAATCTTTGCTTTCGTGACGTGCTTTTGCAAGAATCATCGGTAAATGAAGAGAAATCGCTCCCATATTGAAACGTCCGATAAAAATCGGTTCATCCTGTTCATCTGCCGGATACATACCGCCACGCTCATACCATGGAGATAAAAAGGCACGACAGCCCATAGGAGAAATAATCTTGCCATACCGCTTGTACATACTGGCAATGTATCCTTTTCCTGTTAAAGAAAGCCAATCCGGATACATGGTCTTTTGCGAGCATTCAATGGCAACTTCAAACACATCCTCTAATTCCTTGCCCGGTCCGTGCAAATTCTCGTCGTACAAAAATACAATTTTCGGGAAAAGTACCGGCTTCTTACGCCCTTTCTTTCCCTGTCCGTTCTTACGCACCTTCAACATGGATATGGTTGCCAGTTTTGCAAAACGTCCCGTACCGGTACCTGCTGTAACCGTTATAAACGGATAGTCGCCACGGCTGCTTGCCACGGTGTTGAATTTATACTCCCATCCCTGAAAGCCCTGCTCAAAATCATTGGTAATATCCCGCATGGTCTCTTCTTGCGCACGTTCCTTTGACACACCCATGGCGGTGTATTTTTCCATATATTTCTCGTAAGATTTTTCTGCATACGGCTCTAAAATTGTCTCAACACTCGGAATGGTGAATCCACCATACTGTTGGCTTGCCGCACTAAGCACAATATCACCAATCACATCAAAAGCTACCTCCAAGGTCTTTGGCTCATTGTACCATAAATTTCCCATTTCAAAACCGCCGGTTAGTACGGATTTTACATCAAACAGGCAACAATTCATGGTATCCCTTCTAGCCGACATATCGTGAATATAAATATACCCGTCCCGAATGGCCTGGATTTCTTCCGTAGTCAAAAAAAACTTCTTGTACAGCTCTTTATTCAATTCATTAAAAATCAAGCTTCGTTTTGTAGAAACAAGGGCTGAATCCGTATTAGAATTCTCCTTATCACCGATGTACATAATCGACTGACTCTTCTTATATACCTCGTCTAGCATCGCCACGAAATCCTGTTTGTAATTTCGATAATCGCGATAGCTTTTGGCTACCAAAGGATTCACGCGCTCAAGCGCTCCTTCTACAACGTTGTGCATGGTTGCAATCGGCACTTCAGACAGATTCAAATCCCGTACCTTCTCTTCAACGAATTCGCAGATGAACTTAAGCTCCGCTTCCGTAAACGTAATTAGCGCACGGTATGCCGATTTCTTAACTGCATCCACAACCTTCTGCACATTAAACTCTTCTTTCGCTCCATCTTTCTTAATCACGTAAATCATGGTAGTATCCCCCTATTCGTACAAACTCAAGTGTAGCGGCAATCCATCCGCATAAGAAATGTCCGGTAATCCCTGAATCAGCGGCAACAGGTAATCCATCATCTCCTGTGTCACATCGTCTCCGGAAGGCGCAATCATCCTAAGAGGCACCTTTTTCTCCCGATTCGATACCATACTTACATCCACCAATTCGTATTCTACTGCATAATCCTTTGTCTGCAAACGACGAAGCGCCGTCATTTTTCCACTCTGCCCCGCAATGGCTGCTTTTGCCGCCATGCTTCCTAACTGATAGGATTCCAATAAATCCCGCTTGCTTGCAAGGGACGCACTGGCACGTTGCATCAGGTTAAAAGCGATGGCTCTTGTCTTACATCCCAATTCTTTCTTAATCTGATCAGCAAGCACCGTTGCAACTCCGGCTATCTGCACATGCCCAAATGCATCTGCATCCGCCGGCTGAAGCACCTCCGATATATAATGACCGCTATCATCCTTAACGCCTTCGCTGATAGCAATTAACACCGCATCCTGTTTTTCAAACAATCTACGAATCTTACTAATACACTCTTCCAAAACAAATGGACGCTCACAAAGATAAATCATATCCGGTCCCTTTGCCCCATGGATGCGGGACAATGCAGATGCCGCAGTAAGCCAACCTGCGTTTCGTCCCATAATCTCCACAACTGTCACAGCTTTTGTTGTATATACATGACAGTCACGTTCAATCTCTGCGATGGTAGTTGCAATATACTTTGCAGCTGAACCAAATCCCGGACAGTGATCTGTTCCCATCAAGTCGTTATCAATCGTCTTCGGAGCACCAATAATGCAAAGATTCTCCACACCATTTTTCCGACAATAAGCCGATAATTTGTCTACCGTATCCATAGAATCATTTCCACCAATATAGACAAAATATCCAATGTCATATTTCTTCATGATAGAAACAAACACTTTATAGGACTCTGCATCCTCTTCTTCGCTTTTCAATTTCCAGCGGCAAGATCCCAACGCTGCAGCCGGCGTCTGCCAGAGAATACGCACTTTTTCACGATTATTGGAAAGCTCCGTCAAATCTAAAAAGTTCTCTTTCAAGACACCCTCTATACCATTGATTCCACCAAGAATTCCATCAATCTGCGGATTATTTGCAGCCGCGTCAAGTACGCCTGCCAACGTTGCATTTATGGCGGCCGTCGGTCCGCCGGATTGTGCTACTAATAATTTGCTCATATTATTCTTCCCAACTTAAATCTGAATGTTCAATTCTCTTATCACGTAACATTAATTCCCTAACAGCATCTTTGGCCGGAAAATCTTCAAATAATACACGGTTTACCTGCTCAACCAAAGGCATTTCCACATTATATTTCTTTGCAAGCTGCAATGCCGACTTCGCAGAGTATACACCCTCTACTACCATCTTGACTTCGTCCATAGCTTCCTTCATGGTTTTGCCCTGTCCAATCAAATAGCCCGCCTTACGGTTACGGCTATGTACGGAAGCGCAAGTAACAATCAAATCACCAATACCGGTTAATCCCTGCAAGGTTTCCACCTTCGCTCCCATGGCAACAGCCAGACGACCAATCTCTGCAATTCCTCTGGTAATCAACGCTGCTTTGGTATTATCACCATAACCAAGGCCATCTGCCATACCTGCGGCCAAAGCGATAACATTCTTCAAAGAAGAACCAACTTCCATACCAAGCACATCCGGAGATGTGTACACACGGAAATTCTCATTCATAAAGATATTCTGAACAAGTTCCGCAACTTCTTTCTTCTTACTTCCTGCTACAACCGTAGTCGGAATTCTTCTTCCAACTTCCTCGGCATGGCTCGGTCCACAAAGAACCGCAACTTCTGCCTCCGGAAGTTCTTCCTTAATAATCTCAGCAAGGGTAAGATTCGTATCTTCTTCAATTCCCTTGGCAACCGTTACAACCAACTGGTCCTTTTTAAGATATGGCTTCATGCTCTTTGCCGTACTTCTTGTAAAAACAGATGGCACTGCAAGCACAAGCATATCCTTATCAGTCATAGCCTCCTCTAAATTCGCAGTCAGATGAATCTTCTCATCAATGTGAACCCCTGGCAATTTAGCCTTATGCTCCCGATTCTTCTTTAAATCTGCAATTTCATCCTCCATAATGGACCAGATTGTCACATCCTGACCGTTATCATTCAAACAATAGCAAGAGCGGTTCCCCAGCTTCCTGCACCAATAACACTAACTTTACGCATGGTTCTCCTCTTTTCCGTTTTTATGAAAACTAATTTTATTCTCTGTTTTATTCTTTAACTTAACAATATTATTACGATGTCTTATAATTGCCAAAATCATAATAATGGCTCCCAGCAAATAAATCTCGTTCAAATATCTCGCCGAGCAATGCAACAGTCCCATATTTCCAAACACTAACAATTGAATGAAAAACAGGCATACTACCACGATAGAACCTAGTGAAACATATCTGGTAACTGCAACAATCAGCACAAATGCGATGAGACATGCCGGCACCATCAACGGACAAAAAGCAATGATAAAGCCTGCCGTACAAGCAATTCCCTTTCCTCCGCGGAAATTTAAATAAAACGGGAAATTGTGTCCAAGAATAGCTCCTAATCCCGCATACATCATCAACAAATACACCGCACCCGGATATTGGGTATGGTACACCGCATAAACACTAACAATGGCAATGATGCTCTTGCACACATCGCCTAACAACGTTATAATACCGCCGGCAATCCCAAAGGTACGCAATGCATTGGTCGTTCCCGCATTGCCACTTCCATGTTGCCGGATATCGGTATTCTTGGATTTTCCGTAAAAATATCCGGTCTCAAACAAGCCACATACATAACCTATAAGCAGGGATATCAGTCTTGCTACAACCATCTTATTCTCCCTTTCTCTCTCGTATAATGAATCGTAAGCTGGTACCCTTAAAACCGAATGTATCACGGATACGATTCTCTAAATAGCGCTGATAGGAAAAATGCATCAGCTTCTTATCGTTAACGAAAATAACAAATGTTGGTGGCTTCGTAGATGCCTGGGTGATATAGAATAACTTCAGGCGTTTTCCTTTGTCTGTCGGTGGCTGCTGCATGGCAACGGCCTCCGTCATAATCTCATTCAACACACCGGTGGCTACACGCATGGCATTATTCTCAATAACCACATCAATCATATCGTAAATCTGATTCAAACGCTGTCCGGTCTTTGCAGACACAAACATAATCTCCGCATAGGACATAAAACTTAAAATATCGCGAATCTTCTCCGTCTCACGATACATGGTCTTATCATTCTTCTCAATGGCATCCCATTTATTAACCACAATGATAATACCCTTTCCTCTATCATGGGCAACGCCGGCTATCTTCGCATCCTGCTCCGTCACACCTTCTGTGGCATCAATCATCAAAAGCACCACATCCGCGCGTTCTACCGCAGCCACAGCACGAATAATACTATAATGCTCAATCTCTTCTTTAATCTTGTTCTTCCGGCGAATTCCTGCCGTATCGATAAATACATATTCTTTACCGTTGTATTTCACATTGGTGTCAATGGCATCTCGGGTGGTTCCCGCAATATCCGATACAATAACACGACTTTCTCCACATAACTTATTAACCAAAGAAGACTTACCAACATTTGGTTTCCCGATAATGGCAACCTTCGGACGATCATCCTCTAATTCCTCTGCGCTCTGCTGTGGAAAATCCTTCACGATTTCATCCAGCAAATCGCCAATTCCCAAACGGGATGCAGCAGAAACAGGAATCGGATCTCCAATACCAAGATTATAAAATTCATATACGTCCGGCATATATTTCGCAAAATCATCTACTTTGTTCACAACCAAAATAACCGGCTTATTGCTTCTGCGAAGCATGTCCGCCACCTTAGAATCCGCATCCACAAGACCCTGATGCACATCTGTTATGAATACAATTACGTCCGCAGTATCAATGGCAATCTCCGCCTGAGCCCTCATCTGGCTTAAAATAATATCCTTTGACTCCGGTTCAATACCACCGGTATCAATCATTGTAAAAGCATGATCCAGCCAGGTTACGTCCGCATAAATACGGTCTCTGGTAACACCCGGCGTATCCTGCACTATGGAAATTCTCTCTCCTGCAATTGCATTAAACAAAGTAGACTTTCCAACATTCGGTCTACCTACAATTGCTACAACTGGTTTACTCATAGTTTCTTCCTTTCTCAAATACTTGTATTAGTATAGTACAAAAAACAATTTTATTCAATCATCGCCTGCAA
>SVEW01000124.1 GCA_015057205.1 Lachnospiraceae bacterium
CATCAGACATATAAATGGGAAGATACAAGAATTATTCGCGAATTTCTTATTAAAAACGGATGTATAAAACGAATTCCATATGAAAAAAGTGCCTTCAAACCACTTTATATAACAAATAGCAGACACATTATTGGAAAGTCATTTTTAAAGAAAATTTCATATAAATTAGCGGATAATAGAAAAAGATATATGTTTGTCTATTCATGGGAAACTATAAAAACGTGTATATTATTACAAAAGCATGTGAAGGCACCGATTAGAAAGCAGCAAATTGTGGGGCAAATGCGTGTGTATGTGGAGGACACTTGTATTAATAAGATAGACTTGATTGCATGTCAAGACTGTGAAAAAAATTCACTTTTAAAAGTTATAAAGCACTGCTTTAATATGTTTTTATCAATTTGAATAAAAACACGCTAGAAATTATTGAAAAATTGTTTCTATCGAGATACAATATTAGTTGTAGAATAAGTAGGAGGTAGATTCATGAGTGTATTGCAGAGTAGTGTTGCACGTGACAGAATTTTGTCATTTTTGGATGAAGGAAGTTTCGTGGAACTATATGAATCGGTTACATGCAGACATACAGACTTAAGTTTGAAAGAGTGTGAAGAACAATCTGATGGTGTAGTAACCGGATATGGACTAATGGATGGTCGTCTGGTATTTTTATATAGCCAGAATCCTGAAGTGCTTCATGGTTCTTTAGGAGAAATGCATTGTAAGAAAATTGTGGAATTGTATACACAAGCATTAAAGATGGGCGCACCGGTTATTGCGCTCCTTGACAGTTCCGGTTTGCGTTTGCAGGAAGGTGTAGATGCTTTGACAGGTCTTGGGGAAGTTCTGTCGGCTGTAAACGAAGCAAGTGGTGTTATTCCAATGTATAGCGTTATTTATGGTAACTGTGGAGGCGGTCTAAGCATCATTCCGGCACTTTCAGATTTTACTTATATGGTGGAAGGGAAAGGACGTTTATTTGTAAATTCACCAAATGCAATTGATGCAAATTATCAGGAGAAAATGGACACTGCAGATGGTAAATTTAAAGAGTTGTATTCCGGTATTGTAGATGAATGCCTGCCTGAAGAAGAAATTCAAGCCAAGGTTAGACGTTTATTGCAGCTTTTGCCTGGAAATAACACAGAAGGAATTTACACAGGGGATTGTCAGGATGATTTAAATCGTTTGATTGTTGAAATGAATGCGTCGAATTACGAAACAAAAGTGTTATTGTCTAATTTAGGAGATGGGTACGAATTTTTAGAAACAAAATGCGAATATGCACCGGATATGATTACCGGATTTATTCAGTTGAATGGTATGACCATTGGTACAATCGCAAATAGAGAAGATAGCGAACGACTTACGGTGGATGGACTATTAAAAGGAACTGATTTTGTAAGATTCTGTGATGCATATGATATACCGTTACTTGTTGTTGCAGATACTTGCGGTTTTGAAACCAGCATGGTTGCAGAAAAGGCAATTGGTAGAAGTATGGCATCCTTTGTCAGTGCATTATGCGAAGCAGATGTTCCGAAGGTTACGTTACTACCGCATAAAGCCATGGGAAGTGCTTATTTATTGATGAATTCAAAATCCATGGGGGCTGATTTTGTATACGCATGGCCGGATGCTGAGCTAGGAATTTTGCCTGCAAAGGAAGCAGTTGAAATTTTGTATGCAAAGGAACAGAATAT
Source organism: Lachnospiraceae bacterium (assembly GCA_015057205.1). Taxonomy (GTDB): domain Bacteria; phylum Bacillota; class Clostridia; order Lachnospirales; family Lachnospiraceae; genus XBB1006. Next base: position 1,704 of record SVEW01000124.1, read on the forward strand.
TGATAAAGCGCAAAAACAGGCATCTTATGAACAGACACACAATAGTGTTAGCGCATTTGCTAAACGTGCGCAAATTGATCGTGTAATTGATCCGGAAAGCACAAGAAAATATTTAGTATCAGCATTTGACTTGCTTTATACAAAATATTCCTGTGTGCAGGACAAGAAACATAATTTACGATAAGGAGTGACGATATGTTACATGCTTTATTAAATGTGGCAATGGGTATGGGTTCTGTTTTTATCGTTTTGATTATTATTTGTCTCATTATTCAATGCTTCAATATTATTCCAAAAATTGAAGCAAAGTTTAAAAAAGACCAAAAAGCACCGGAAACGGTTGAGATGAACACATCCTATTTCACACAAATAGAAGAAGATACTTCGGAAGATGAGGCCGTTGTAGCTGCCATTATGGCTGCGATAACTGCATATTCCGGTATGAGCCAGGATGATTTTGTGGTAAGAAGTATAGTACGAAGATAAGGAAAGGAACGGATGATAATATGAAAAGTTATACTGTAACTGTAAATGGAGTTACCTATGATGTAACAGTAGAAGAAAATAATGGCTTAGTTGCACCACAGATGAGTGCACCACGTCGTCAGCCGGTTATGCCTACCAAAGAAGCACCAAAAGCTTCCGGAAGCAAAGGCGCAAAAGCAGTTACTGCAGGTGCAGCAGGTAAGATTTTGAAAATTGAAGTTAAGATTGGTGATACGGTGAAAGCTGGACAGAGTGTTGCAATGTTAGAAGTAATGAAAATGGAAACTCCTATTGTGACAAGCGAGGACGGAGTTGTTGCTTCTATCGAAATCAAAGAAGGAGATAATGTAGAAGCAGGAGCAACCCTGATTACATTGAACTAATAGGAGGCATAGTATGGATTACGTTACAGAAACCCTGTATAATCTCATACATCAGTCTGCTTTTTTTACCTTGACCTGGAAAAATGGTGTAATGATTTTAATTGCTTGCGTATTGCTTTACTTTGCAATTCGTAAGAAATATGAACCATTACTGTTGGTTCCAATTGCTTTTGGTATGCTTTTGGTTAACCTTTTCCCGGACATAATGATGAAGGCAGAAGATGCAGAGAATGGGGTAGCGGGATTATTTCGTTATTTTTATTTGTTAGATGAATGGTCGATTATGCCATCTCTTATTTTCCTGGGTGTTGGTGCTTCGACTGACTTTGGACCACTGATTGCCAATCCAAAAAGCTTTTTGTTAGGAGCAAGCGCTCAGTTTGGTGTTTTTGCAGCTTATCTTGCAGCGATTGCGTTTGGATTTAATGACAAGGCGGCCGCAGCTATTTCCATTATCGGTGGAGCAGACGGACCGACATCCATTTTCCTTGCCGGAAAATTAGGGCAGGGTAATTTGATGGGTCCAATTGCAGTGGCGGCTTATTCTTACATGGCACTTGTGCCAATGATACAGCCACCTATTATGAAAGCGTTAACGACCAAGGAAGAACGTTTAATTAAGATGAAACAGTTACGTGAAGTATCAAAATTAGAACGAATTTTGTTCCCGATTATTGTTACCATTGTAGTTGTTTTAATCATTCCACAAACTGCACCATTGCTTGGTATGTTGATGCTCGGTAATTTATTTAGAGAATCCGGAGTTGTCAAGCAGTTAACGGATACTGCTAGTAACGCATTAATGTATATCGTTGTAATTTTGCTTGGTGTATCCGTAGGAGGCACCACAAGTGCAGAGAATTTCCTTAAATTTGATACACTTTTAATTGTATTTCTTGGCCTTCTTGCATTTGCTTTTGGAACTGCAGCAGGTGTTATTTTTGGAAAAATCATGTGCAAGATTACACATGGACAAGTTAATCCGTTAATCGGTGCAGCTGGTGTATCCGCAGTACCGATGTCAGCACGTGTTGCGCAGAAAGTAGGAGCGGAAGAAGATCCAACCAACTTCCTGTTAATGCATGCGATGGGACCGAATGTTGCCGGTGTAATCGGAACTGCCGTTGCAGCAGGTGTATTTATGGCTATCTTTGGTGTATAGGAGGGTGAAATATGTCAGAAAATATAAAAAAACCGGTTGGCATTACGGAAACTGTGTTGCGAGATGCACATCAGTCATTAATTGCAACTCGTATGACGACCGAGCAAATGTTACCAATTATAGATAAAATGGACAAGGTGGGCTACCATTCCGTTGAGTGTTGGGGCGGTGCAACCTTTGATGCCTGTCTTCGTTTCTTGAAAGAAGATCCGTGGGACAGACTTCGTAAACTAAGAGACGGGTTCAAAAATACTAAATTGCAAATGCTTTTCCGTGGACAGAATATTTTGGGATATAGACACTACGCAGATGACGTAGTTGAATATTTTGTTCAGAAGTCCATTGCCAATGGTATTGATATCATTCGTATTTTTGATTGCTTAAATGATATTCGTAATTTGCAGACCGCAGTAACAGCTGCTAATAAAGAAAAAGGAAATGCACAGGTCGCACTTTCTTATACCTTGGGGGATGCCTATACCTTGGATTATTGGAAAGATATTGCAAAACGTATCGAAGATATGGGGGCAAATTCCTTATGTATTAAAGATATGGCCGGATTGCTAGTGCCATATCGTGCAGAAGAATTGGTGGGAGCGTTGAAAGAAACAGTCGATATTCCAATTCAACTTCACACCCATTATACAAGTGGCGTTGCCAGTATGACCTACTTAAAGGCAATTGAGGCAGGTTGTGACGTGATTGATACGGCAATGTCTCCATTGGCACTTGGTACAAGCCAGCCAGCAACGGAAGTTATGGTAGAAGCACTTCGTGGAACCCCGTATGACACGGGACTTGATCAGAATCTTTTGGCTGAGATTGCAGAATATTTCAGACCTATGCGAGAAGAATTTATTGCAAGCGGACGATTAAGCACAAAAGTTCTTGGGGTAAATATCAATACATTGCGTTATCAGGTTCCTGGAGGAATGTTGAGCAACATGATTTCTCAGTTGAAGGAACAACATGCAGAAGATAAATATGAAGAGGTATTGAAAGAAATTCCACGTGTACGAAAAGATTTGGGTGAACCACCACTTGTAACACCAAGCAGCCAAATCGTTGGTACACAGGCCGTTTTCAATGTGCTCGCCGGCGAACGTTATAAAATGATTACCAAGGAAACCAAAGCGATACTCCGTGGCGAATATGGTCAGACCGTAAAACCGTTTAATCCGGATCTTGTAAAAAAGGCACTTGGCGATGAGAAACAAATCACCTGCCGCCCGGCAGATCTTTTGGATAATGAACTTGATACCTTGAGAAAAGAAGCAGCAGAATACATCCGTCAGGATGAAGATGTTTTAACATATGCGCTGTTCCCACAGGTGGCAACAGAATATTTCAAATATAGAGATGCACAGTTAACAAAAATTGATGACAAGGTGTCCGATAAAGAGGTTGGTGCTTATCCGGCTTAATCAACGAAACCAAAAAGGGAGCGATAGTAAGCTCCCTTTTTTAGTTGCGATTATTCTGTAAAAATGGTATATTATTGTTTGTTAGAGAGGGAAAATGGACATGAAACAGACAAATGAATTGATGAAGCGCATTAATGAACGCTATAGTAAAATGAGTAAGGGACAGAAGATTCTTGCAACCTACATTTCAGAACAATATGATAAAGCCGCGTTCCTTACAGCTGCTAAACTAGGCGAAACCGTAGGTGTAAGTGAGTCAACGGTGGTTCGTTTTGCTATGACTTTGGGCTATGGTGGCTATCCGGAATTTCAGAGGGCATTAGCATCCATGGTAAAGGAAAAATTAAGTGAATCACCTGAACAAACCGTGATATATGAGAACCTGGAAGAATGCAAGGTATTGGACACGGTCCTTTTATCCGATGTTAAGCGGATTGAACATACTATAAAGCAAATCGATGATCAGGTATTTGAAATGGCTGTAGATATGATTCACCAGGGAAAACGAATTTACATTGTAGGGATTCGCAGTTGTGCTCCGCTTGCTCAGTTTTTAGGGTTTTACTTAAATCTGATGTATGATCAGGTACGCATAATTACAACCAATAGTGCAAGTGAAATGTTTGAGCAGATGATGCGCGTGTCCAAGGATGATGTTGTGATAGGCATCAGTTTCCCGCGCTATTCCATGCGAACTTTAAAGGCTTTAGAGTTTGCTAATAATCGCAGTGCTAAAATTATCAGTATTACCGATAGTGTTCATTCTCCAATGAATTTGTACTCTTCCTGCAATTTAATTGCGGAGAGTTCCATGTCGGGTCTTGTAGAATCTTTGGTCGCACCAATGAGTGTGATAAATGCATTGATTGTTGCTTTAAGCAAGAAGCGACAACATCAGGTTTTAAAAAATTTGGATGAATTAGAAAAGTTATGGGATCAATATCAGGTTTATGGCAGTGACGAGCTAGAGTATGTTAGCGATGCTATGAAGTTTCGATATAAGCGCCCGGAAGGAAATGAATGAAAAGAGTAGTAGTAATTGGTGGCGGTGCCGCCGGTATGATGGCTGCATATGCTTGTGCAACCAAAGGACATACCGTCTATTTATTAGAAAAAAATGAAAAACTTGGAAAGAAAATTTACATTACGGGAAAGGGACGCTGTAATCTTACAAACGATTGCGATGTTGAAGATTTGTTTAAGTCAATTTTACGAAATCCTAAGTTTTTATATTCCGCAATCTATACATTTGATAATTATCAGGTCCAGCAGTTTTTTACAGAACACGGATGTCCGGTAAAAGTGGAACGGGGTGGACGAGTTTTTCCGGTATCAGATCATGCATCCGACGTAATTCGCGCACTGGAAACAGCATTACGAGAATTAGGTGTTCATATACAACTGCATACGAAAGTTACAAAGATTGAATCCGACGGAACCAGAATTCGTGGTGTTCGTTTTATAAAAAATCAT
>SVEW01000125.1 GCA_015057205.1 Lachnospiraceae bacterium
ATCGCAGGATATTGAGAAGTTTTTCAAGGAAATGCTGGCAAGATTGCAGACGGACTATATTGATTATTTCCTGATTCATATGCTGAACGATGTTGAATCTTTTGAAAGAATCAGCGGTTTGGGGATTCAAGAATGGATTGCAAAGAAGAAAGCGAGCGGAGAAATTCGCAATATTGGTTTTTCTTTTCATGGAAATACTGCGAAGTTTAAGGATATAGTGGATGCTTACGATTGGGATTTTTGCCAGGTTCAGTTTAATTATATGGATGAACATTCCCAAGCGGGAATTGAAGGGATTCGCTATGCTGCACAGAAAGATCTGCCGGTTATTATTATGGAACCGCTACGGGGAGGACAACTTGTAAATGGACTTCCGGAAAAGGCAAAAGAACGTATTCGCAAGAATGGAAAGGGTTATTCCGCTGCAGAATGGGGGCTTCGCTGGATTTATCAGCATGAAGAGGTTTCCGTTGTTTTGTCTGGAATGAACGACAAAGAACAGGTGGTTGATAATGTGCGTGTAGCCGGAGAGGCAACGGCATGCGATTTTGCAGAAGAAGACAGGGAATTTATTGCACAATTACGGAAGGATATTCTAGAACAGATTAAAGTGCCTTGTACCGGCTGCGGGTATTGCCAACCATGTCCGGCAGGGGTGGATATTCCGGCGTGCTTTACGTCTTATAATATGAGCTTTACAGAAGGAAAAATTGCAGGTCTTTCGGAGTATCTAAAGCGTACGACTATGAAGAAGAATCGTACCAATGCCTCCCTTTGTGTAAAATGTGGGAAATGTGAGAAACACTGTCCACAGAGTTTACCGATTCGACAGTATCTTGTGGATGTTAAGAAACGGATGGAGACACCGGTTTACAAGGTGGTTGCAGCAGGAGCAAAGCGTTTTGGTCGTTTTTAAATGAAAAATAAAAAAATTTTGAGTTTTTTCGAATAAAAAAAGGATTTCGACGATTTGTGGGTAATAAAGTAGATGTGAATTTGTTTTTTACATAAGAGACAAGAGGGGATGAAAAAATGACAATTCGGGAAAGTATGGAGCAGATGGAGAAAGAAACCTTAAGTCCGTATGCCTGCCTGAGCGTGAATTCCAAGGGCAGGGACAAGGAGGAGGCCCAGTGCGATATTCGCCCGGTATTTCAGAGAGACAGGGACAGAATTTTGCATTGCAAGGCGTTCCGTAGACTGAAGAGTAAGACGCAGGTGTTTTTGGATCCACAAGGCGACCATTATCGGACCCGCATGACACACACGTTGGAAGTGTCGCAGAATGCGCGAACCATAGGCAAAGCGCTTCGACTGAATGAGCAATTGATTGAAGCCATTGCCTTAGGCCATGATTTGGGGCATACGCCGTTTGGACATGCCGGAGAGCGTACGTTGAATGAATTGTGCAGTGAGGGTTTTAAGCACAATGAACAGAGTGTGCGTATCGTTGAGAAACTGGAAAAGAACGGTGAGGGCTTGAATCTTACCTGGGAGGTGCGTGACGGTATTCGTAATCACCAGACGAGTCTGATGCCGCATACCCTGGAAGGAAAGATAGTGCGCTTGTCAGATAAGATTGCCTATATCAATCACGATATTGATGATGCCATCCGGGCTCGTGTTTTGAGTGAGGCCGAGATTCCGGATTCCATTCGTGAGGTGCTTGGAACCTCTACGACGAAGCGATTGGATACATTGATCCATGATATTATTATTCAGAGTATGGATAGGAATGATATACGGATGTCGCCGGATGTGGAACAGGCCATGTCTGATTTACGCGCGTTTATGTTTGAACGGGTATATATGAATAAGACTGCGAAAGCAGAAGAAGTGAAGGCAAAGCGATTGCTGGAGTTTTTGTTTGAACATTACATGGAGAATTTCGAACGGTTGCCGGAGAAGTTTCGACGGTTTCATGAGGAAGATCATGATTCTAAGGAACGGGTGGTGTGTGATTACATATCCGGTATGACGGACGAGTTTGCATATAATTTATTTGAGGATTACTTCTTGCCGAAATCGTGGCAGATTTATTAGGAGGAATCATGGCATTTTATTCGGATGAACTAATCGAAGAAGTGCGTTCCGCCAATAACATTGTGGATGTAATTGGCAGTTATGTGAGTTTGAAGAAGAAGGGTAGCTCTTATTTTGGACTATGTCCTTTTCACAATGAGAAGACCGGTTCGTTTTCTGTCACGCCGTCGAAACAGATGTATTATTGTTTTGGCTGCGGAGCCGGTGGGAATGTATTTACCTTCTTGATGGAATATGAGAATTTTACCTTTGGAGAGGCGATGGAGGCGCTGGCGGAACGAGCCGGTATTACCTTGCCAAAGAAGGAGATGAATCAGGAACAGCGTGCGCAGGCAGATAAGCGCAGTCGGATTCTTGATTTGAATAAGGAGGCGGCAACGTATTTTTATGCTCAGTTGAGGAAACCTCAGGGACAGCAGGGCATGGAGTATTTTGAAGGGCGTGGGCTGTCAAAGGAAACAATGCGGAAATTTGGATTGGGATATGCCAATAAGTACAGTGATGATTTGTTTCAATATTTTCGCGGGAAAGGCGTATCGGAGGAATTGTTACGAGAAGCCGGTTTAGTGACGCTTGATGAGCGCTACGGCGGAAGAGATAAGTTTTGGAACCGCGTTATGTTTCCGATTATGGACGTACATAATCATGTAATTGGTTTTGGCGGACGTGTAATGGGAGAAGGAGAACCTAAGTATCTGAACTCTCCGGAAACCATGGTATTTGATAATAGCCGTAATCTTTACGGTTTGAATATAGCAAGAACGTCCAGGAAACCATACGTATTGCTATGCGAAGGGTATATGGATGTGATTAGTCTTCATCAGGCCGGATTTGATATGGCAGTGGCGTCATTGGGAACGGCATTGACACCCGGACATGCAGCATTGTTGAAGCGCTATGTGAAAGAGGTTTATCTAACCTATGATAGCGATGGTGCCGGTGTGAAGGCTGCGCTAAGAGCGATTCCTATTTTGAGAGAAGTGGGAATTGCGACTAAGATCGTGCATATGGATCCCTATAAGGACCCGGATGAGTTCATCAAAGCAGTTGGTGCGCAGGAGTATCAGAAGCGAATTGATGAGGCTGAGAATAGCTTTTTGTTTGAGGTCCGCATGAAAATGCGGGAGTATGATATGCAAGATCCGGAGTCAAAGACTTCTTTTCATCAGGAAGTGGCTCATATGTTGCTGCGCTTTGAAGAAGAATTAGAGCGCAATAATTATTTAGAGGCGGTGAGCAATGCTTTTGGCATAAGGCAGGACAGTTTGCAGAAACTGGTGGTGTCTGTCAGCCAGAAACTGGACCGGACGGTGAATAAGAAAGAGGCTCTGAAGGATGGGAGAAACAGTGTGAAGAAAGAGGATGGCATGCTGCAGGCGCAGAAGTTCATGCTGACAGCATTGATTGAACATCCGGAAATTTATGAAACGGTAAAGAAATACGTGGAACCCACGGATTTTACCGAAGATATTATGTATCAGGTGGCAATGATTGTATATGACGGATTGGAGAATCACAACCTGAATCCGCCCCAGATTATTAGTCGTTTTCAAGCAGAGCAGGAACAGCGGGAAGTTGCATCGTTGTTTAATGCCAATATTCGAAATCTGGAGAATAAAGCGGATGAAGAACAGGCCATTCGGGATATTATGGTGAAGGTGAAGACCAACAGCATCAATGACCGAACCGCGAAAATGGATCCGTCGGATATGCAGACCTTGATGAAATTATTAGACGAGAAGAAAAAGCTTGGACAGATTGAGGGACTACAGATACCGTTACAAGAATAAACCTACGTATGGAAGGATGAAAAAATGGACGAAAAAGAACAGAAATTCAATGAGAAACTGCAGGAGCTGATAGCACTTGCAAAGAGTAAAAAGAATATGTTGGAGCAATCGGACATCAATGACTTTTTCCAGGGACTGGAGTTGGAAGCTGAGCATTACGACAAAGTGTTGGAGACATTGGACAATAACAATATTGACGTATTGCGTGTTGTGGACGACGATATTGACAGTTTCTTAATTGAACCGGATGATGATGACCTGAGCGTGGAAGAGGATATTGAACTGGATGCCATTGATTTGACAGTTCCGGAAGGTGTCAGTATCGAGGACCCGGTACGTATGTATCTGAAGGAAATTGGTAAGGTGCCGCTTTTGTCAGCAGACGAGGAAATTCAACTTGCAAAACGTCTTGAAACAGGAGATGAAGATGCAAAGAAACGTTTGGCTGAGGCTAACTTGCGATTGGTAGTATCGATTGCAAAGCGTTATGTGGGACGAGGTATGTTATTCCTTGATTTGATTCAGGAAGGTAACCTTGGTCTGATTAAAGCGGTTGAGAAGTTCGATTATCGCAAGGGATTTAAGTTCAGTACCTATGCAACCTGGTGGATTCGCCAGGCTATTACCAGAGCAATTGCGGATCAGGCGAGAACTATCCGTATTCCGGTGCATATGGTGGAAACGATTAATAAATTGATTCGCGTTTCCAGACAGTTACTCCAGGAGAAAGGACGTGAACCGACTCCGGAAGAAATTGCGGAAGAAATGAAAATGAACGTGGATCGTGTTCGTGAAATTTTGAAGATTTCTCAGGAACCGGTTTCTTTAGAAACACCAATTGGTGAAGAGGAAGACAGCCATTTAGGCGATTTTATACAGGATGATCAGGTACCGGTACCGGCGGATGCTGCGGCGTTTACGCTTTTGAAGGAGCAATTGTCGGAGGTGCTTGAGACATTGACGGAAAGAGAACAGAAAGTATTACGTCTTCGTTTTGGTTTGGATGACGGACGTGCCCGCACTTTGGAAGAAGTGGGAAAGGAATTCAACGTAACGCGTGAGCGTATTCGTCAGATTGAGGCGAAAGCGCTTCGTAAGTTGAGACATCCGAGCAGAAGCCGTAAATTAAAGGACTATTTAGAGTAATGGTGAAACTATCAAAACGTATGCAGGCGGTTGCGGATTTGGTGGACAATGTGGATAGCGTTGCCGATATCGGTTGCGATCATGGATATCTGCCAATGTATCTGGTGGAAGCGGGACGGATTAAGCGTGCCGTGGCCATGGATGTGAGAAAAGGACCGCTTGCTGCGGCTACAGAACATATCAAAGAGGCAGGACTGGAAGATAAGATTACCACAAGACTTTCAGATGGGTTGGCTAATCTGAAAGATGGAGAAGGAGAGTGTGTAATCATTGCCGGAATGGGCGGTCGTTTGATAATCCGAATTCTACAGGAAGCCATGCCGTTTCTTACCGGAAGCGGTGGCGTTAAACAGTTGGTTTTACAACCACAGTCAGAACTTTCTTTTGTAAGACAGTCGTTAAGAGAAATGGGATTGTGCGTGGTGAAAGAAGATATGGTCTATGAAGATGGAAAATTTTATCCCATGGGACGTTATGAATTCGGTACGCCGAAGGAGATTACGGATCAGGAGTTATTTGATCTTTATGGCACCCTGCTTTTGACAGAACGGCATCCGGTGTTGTATGATTATCTTATTAAAGAATTACATACCTTCGAGGAAGTTAAGAAATCTCTTTCAAATATGAAAGAGGGGGAAAAGAGGCAATTGCGTCAAAGAGAAATAGAGCAGAAATTACAACATAATCAAATGGCTAGAAACTTTTTTTAACGAAAGGGGCTATGAGTATGGCTAATGTATGGGATGTTTCAGTGAATGGTAAAGTACTGAAATTTGAAGACAGAACTACTTTTTTGGAGATTGCAAAACAGCTTCAGCCGGAGTATTCGGATGATATTGTGCTGGCAAAATACAATGGAAAATTGAAGGAACTGTGGCACTCTATTCATGGAGATGGAGAATTGGAATTGTTGACCACGAAATCTTCAGCCGGAAGAAAGTGTTATCGTAGAAGTGCAACGATGTTGATGCAGAGAGGATTGTATAATTTAGATCCGAATCTTCATGTGGAGGTGCGTTATTCCATTTCGCAGGGGTATTTTTGTAAACTTTGTGAGGATAAGCCGATTACCGATGAGTTTTTGCAAGCTTTGAAGGCAGAGATGGAAAAGGTTGTAAAGCAGGATTTGCCGATTCGGAAGAGCAGCTATGATACGTCAGAAGCGAAGCGTATTTTCCAGGATGTTGGAATGCAGCATAAGGGCAATCTGTTTAAGTATCGTTCCAGTTCGAAGGTAAGTATTTATAGTATCGGGCATTATATGGACTATTATTATGGATATATGGTGCCAAGTACCGGATACCTGAAATATTTTGATCTGGTAGCTTACGATGATGGTTTTGTATTAATGTTCCCGAATGAGGATAGTCATAAAGTAGCGGAATTTAATCCGCCGCATAAATTATATGCAACCTTGAAAGAAGCGACCAAATGGGGTAAAATGTTAGGTGTTTCCAACATTGGAGAGTTGAATGATGCCATTGCAGCGGGACATGGACAGGAGCTGATTTTGGTG
>SVEW01000126.1 GCA_015057205.1 Lachnospiraceae bacterium
AGGGGCTGACAGGCTCATAAATGAGTCTTATGTAATTAGGCGATATTTCAGTCGCGTTTTAGTTTTTCATTCAAGGTTTAATATAAAGATGGGAGAAGTTACTATGAAGAATGAATTTATTGCGGGACTAAAAGATGGTGCAATAGACTTGGCAGATAAAGCAAAGGGTGTTGCTATTAAGGCCATGGACAAAAATGAGGATGGAATCATTGATAAAGATGACGCAAAGGTAGTTGTAGAGGAGTTAAAAAACGGTGCTAAAGAAGTTGCGGAAACATTGAAGAGGGTAGCGGATGAAAAATCACTGGAATTTGAAGACTGGATGTATAGTCCTATTTTTGTACATAATCTTACAGATTCCGATTTTTGTCTTTCTAAGATAGTGAGGCTGTGTGATGTGGACAAAAAAAGAATGAACAAAAGAGCATGCAAGGATTCTATCGGATATTACTCAGATGTTAAGGGGACCAGAGTTGTTAATATGTACCCAGAGATGGTTCCGTTAGTAAATATAACTTTGTTTCCGGATGAGGGTTATGAGTTCTACTATGTTGATCCCACTGATAGAAATCGGTATATTGCGCTGGATGAGTATTTTAATCAATTAAAGGTTGAACGTGTGAGTGAGCTTCAAAAGATTGCACATGATCTTGGAGCAACACATTTTAAAGTTACTTACAAAGAGGAAAAGACCTATTTTTCAAAAAAGAAAAAGAATGCGAATGTGTCATCGCCTGTGTCTGGAGAGTTTGAACGAGAGACAGAAGTTACGGGTTTTGGCGCTATTCAAATTGCTGCTGAAATGGATTATGAGGGACATGACCCAAAGGAACCGGAGCTACGGTTTTTCAAAAATGACCGTAGTATCAAGCAGTTAATCGAAATGCGCTTAGATGAATCTGCGGCATTAAAGCATCAGAAATTTGTTATTAAGCTCAGTAATACTTCCGGCATAAAGGAGAACGACGCTATTGTGGTGGATGCATACCTTAAAAAGTTAAAATGTAGTGGAAATGCCACGATGTCAAGCGAAGTAAAAAATGAGTCTAGAAGATATCTGGAGTATGAGATTGATTTTTAATGGGTTCTATATAGTTCGATGAAACAGAAAGAACTAATCATTTCATTATTTGAGGAGAATTACTTTATGTTTTTTTTCGCAAAAGAATTAGAAAGAGCAATTTACAATTGGAACTTAGGTGGAGCGGATGCAGAACCGGCACCTATTTTTAATGTGTTGGCATACGGCTATGAGTATGATTGTCAGGTGGTGGTTCCGATAGAAAACCCGGAAGATATGCTGAGTATGATAAATGTGGAGGTATTAAAGCCGGGAGATATCATTACGCAGCAAGAGGATGTTGGCATTCGCTTTCGACACTTGGTTGTAAATGAAGAAGGAAAATATTTTATCCCGATTTTTACCAGCCGGGATGAAATTGATAAGGGGGAGCCAACGTCCACCATCCAACAATCGATTAAGGTGTTGTTTGATATGGTAGATCATTGGCCGGATTGTCTTGGGTTTATAATCAATCCGTGGGGGCAGAAGGTATTTCTTGAAAAAGATATTGTTCATATGTTGATGGGATATGAGATGAGAGCGTATACAGCCATTCTAAGATGTGGCGTATTGGAACCACATGTTTCGGCTATTGTAAATGCAGCCAATAAGAGTTTGCTCGGAGGCGGTGGCGTGGATGGAGCTATTCATAGAGCGGCAGGACGGGAGTTATTAGCTGAATGTAGGACGCTTCATGGATGCAAAACAGGAGAAGCAAAGACCACCAAAGCATACAATATAAAGACAGCGGATAAGATTATTCATACTGTTGGACCGATATACAGCGGTAAGCCGACCGACAAGTTACAGCTTGCTTCGTGCTATCAAAACGCCTTGGAGGAGTCTTTTAAAAATGGTAATGATAGCCTTGCATTTCCGTGTATTTCTACGGGAGTATACAGATATCCATTAGAGGAAGCAGCGTATATAGCACTGACATCCATTGCGAATTGGTTAGATGAACATCCGGGAATTCTTAAAAATGTTTACATTTGCTGTTATAGAGAGGAGGAGTATGAGGCCTACAGGAAACTTATTAGTCATAGTGAAGAAAGGTTATAAGGAGGAGGACAATGGACAGGTTTGGCGATTGTTAGTGCAATTTTCCCAATTATATATTTGGTTGAATTGATTATCATGGAACGCAATTTTGAAACTGCATATAAGAGAGAAGAGCAGCCATACGAGGAGTGACAGCGCAGTCGGTATCGAATTGGGAGCGGGGAGAAAGTCTTCCGGATACTAAAAAAGACGTAGATATTGCTCCAGGGATGGGTACACGATGATTTCTAGAATTTGCACACCCCATACAGGATTTCTATGATGCAGGGGGTGTATAATCATGATTTAACCGCATAAATTCTGTGTTTGACAGTGCATTGCGACACCCCGAAATTACGATTGTTGAAATCAAGAGGTAATTGGCACCACTCAGTTGCAGACTTTGGCAATTTAAGGGGTTCCGATTTCTTGCTCGCGCAAAATTTCGCACCACTTGATTAGAGCTTTTTTGAAACAGGTGGTGCGTTTTTGGGATTTCATGTTTTTTCATAGGGTGCGAATCCCACCCGTATAGTAAAATTACAATTTAAGTGGTGATTTTTAGGGCGAAGATGGGATAAAACAAAAGAAATGGTTGCTTTGAAGCATACTTCTGGGTTATGATGGAGTAGTATGAAATCCATAAGATTAGGAGAAGACGAAGAATGCAATTTCTTTTAATGTTACTGTAATTCCTATTTAATTTAGACAACAATCTACAATTAAATAGGGAGGACAATTATTAATGAATAAATATTTTTTTGAAAACAAGCGAATTTTTGCGTTGTACGTGTTGGTGACCCCTTGTATGGCGGTTACGTCGGTGTTGTTTGCAAGTTCAATGGAGCCGCTGTGGAATGAGGTTGTTCTGCATAATGCGGCGCGGATGCAAAGGGCCATCGGGTGGTTTTGTTTGTTTGGTGCGTTGGATACGCTGTGTTTCTATTTGCATAAGGTGATTCGCGAGAATCTGCGGTTTGCCTATCTTGCAGGGGTGAAACGAGATACCATCGCCGGGATACTGAACATGGATTATACGGCGTATCGGAAGAATCCGCCAGCGTATTATATTTCGTTGTTTCAAAGAGATATCAGTCGTGTAAATGAAGATTATTTCGATAGCGTGTGCGGAATATATCGTGTATCGACGGCGTCTATAACGACCGTCTATGCACTGGTTCGGTACAATCCGTGGATCTGCTTGCTGAACGTAGCAATTGGCGCCGCTTCGGTGCTGGTTCCGAAGGTGTTTGAGCGGCGAATCGAAGTTCGCGCCAAAGAGGCATCGGATAAGGCGGCAGATTACCAGGGGATTCTGTCGGATACGTTGTCAGGGTTTAATACCATCCGTATATTTTCGGTGGTTGAGCGGATTAAGCAGCAGGTGGATGTGCACAATGTTGCCAGCGCGCGAAGCGAGAAGAATCGTGTGGTTGCGAATTTTTCCGTTTCATACATCAGCATGGCGTTTACCATGGTTGGATACATTGCGACCATTGCCATTGGAGTCATGATGGCCTATCAGGGTAAAATGACGGCCGGCGGTGTCATGGCGGTTTCCCAGCTGATTGGAGGAATTTTGGTTCCGTTCGAGGAACTGCCCGGATTTTTTACGAATCTGAAATCGGTGAAAAGCGTCAACGAAAAAGTACTGTCGTACGTTCAAGTGCCGGCGCAGGATTGCGCCCCGGACGGCGAAGAACTGACGGATATGCGTATCGAACTGCGTGATGTACAAGTGCGCTATGATGAAGATACGGTTTTGAAGGGGATTTGCACCACGTTCGAACAAAACGGCAAGTACATGATTATGGGCGAAAGTGGCTCCGGAAAGTCCACGCTGGCGAAGGTGTTGTTGAAAATGGTTCCTACCAGTGGCGGTGACGTGACAGTGGCCGGAAAGAGCATTGACCAAATATCGGAGAATGCGCTGTATCGGGCAGTTAATTATATGCAGCAGGAAGTGTTTTTGTTTGATGACACGATTTACAATAACATCACGCTTTATAAGGATTATCCGACGGAAGAAGTGGAGCGTGTGATTGAGGCTGTTGGACTGAAGGCGTATGTGGACAGTCTGCAAAATGGCATACAGACGGTAATCAACGGAAATGGATACAACCTGTCCGGAGGCCAGAAGCAACGCATTGGCATTGCCCGGTCGCTTTTGTCGGGCGCGAAGGTGATTGTATTGGATGAAATTACCGCAAGTCTTGATATGGTGCTGGGTAAGAAGATTGAGGATGTGGTGTTCGGATTGAAGGATGTGACCGTCATCTGGATTACCCATAAAATTACCCCGGATACCATGCGTAAGGCGGATGATATCCTGGTAATCCGGGATGGATTGGTGAAGGAACAGGGAACCTATGAGCAGTTACTTGAGAGGAAGGGTCTGTTCTACAGTTACAAAACAATCGCAGGGTAAATTTAAGAAAAAAGGAAGAATCGCATTGTCAGATTCTTCTTTTTTTTCTATAATAAGAAAGGAGTATTTTTTGAAAAGTTAGGAAGAATAACAATGAGTGCAGAGAATAATTGGGAAAAAGTATTAAAACAGATTCATGTCATGGTTTCGGAGTGTCCGAAGGTTCGTGGCGAGCAAGACAAAGTGGTGATGGATAAGCAGGTTTTATTTGAATATCTGAATCAGATGAGCCAGTGCTTTTATGACATGTTGGACGAATATAAGTTGACGGTACAGCAGAAAAAGGAAGCAAAATATCAGATGCGTAAAGAATACGATACGGCAGTGAAGCAGGCGGAAACGGCTGCTGAGGATGTATATTCTGCATCGGTGATGTATACAGATGAAGCCATTACCAGATTGGTGCGGATTGTGGAACAAAGCAAGCGTAGCGTAGAACAGATTGCGTTGGAATTTCAAAATAAGATGCAAGAAGAGACGAACAGTTTGCGGATGAATCAGAAAGAACTGCAGGATGTTTTGTTTGAGATGCGGGATGACCAGATGTATCTAAGCTTAATCAATGATCGTCGCCGTGAGATACAGGAACAGAAAGATAGACTGGAGAAGGATAAAGAATTGGCATATTCCGGAATGAATGCACCGTCCTATCCGAAGCCGGAGATTAAGATTAATAAAGAGTATTTTGCCAAAATGGGATTGAATGAGGATGGTACACCGAAACCGATAGAGGAAAAGAAGGTGGAAGCGCCGGAGATCAAGGTGAATACCAACTCAAATTACTTCAAATGGAAAGCAGCACAGCAAGAAACGAAGTCAACGGAGGAGGAGCAGGATTTAGATCTTACTGCTACAGAGGATTTGTCTTCCTTGATTGCTGCAGAGGTATCGGAAATTATCACTGCAGAGGAGAAGAAACATGGCAGAAAATAAGAAAGTTGCAGAGAAATTAAAGAAACGCGAGGAGACAACGCGTACCAATTGGAATATTCGTCCGTATTTAGCGATTGGATTGACAGCATTTATCGTATTGGCAGCTAGTATCGTGCTTTATTTTATCATAGAGCGCTATAACGGAGCGTCTGCTAATATTGGACAGTTTATGACGATTTTGCAGCCAATTTCCATAGGGGTGATTTTCGCATATTTGCTGAATCCACTTGTGAATCGAATTGAAGCAGGATTAGATCATTTTGCAGAAGCAAAAGGAAAGGCGTGGCTAAAGAAGTGCAGTCGCGCTATCGGTATTGCGACGTCTATGATGATTTTAGTTTTGTTTATTACTCTGTTTATTCAGATTTTGATACCACAACTTTACGAGACCATTGAAGGCCTGGCCGTGACCATGCCGGGACAGGCAAGGGAGACATCGAAATGGGTGCAGGATTTTTTAAAGAAAAATGAAGTATTGGCGAAATATGCCGATACGATTATTAATGAAGGTACCAGTTTTGTAGAGACTTGGTTGAGGACAGAGCTTTTGCCACAGTCGAAAGAAATTATCAGCCAGGTAACCAGCGGGATTTTGGTATTTGCAAAAGCAATTGTCAATTTCGTGATTGGATTAATTATCTGTATTTATGTACTGTTGGAAAAAGATCATTTTGTAGGTAGTTTCAAGAAAATTACCTATAGTTTGTTTCCGGCGCATACCAGCAATGTTATGATTCGTACTGCAAGAAGAACCCATAGCATTTTTAGCGGATTTATCATTGGTAAAATCATAGATTCGATAATTATAGGTATCCTATGCTATATAATCCTCGCTATTGTACGGATGCCTTATGCGTTGTTGGTGAGTTTTGTGGTGGGAGTGACGAATGTCGTTCCGGTCTTTGGACCGTATTTTGGAGCAATACCAAGTTTTTTGCTGATACTGTTGGAAAGCCCGACCAAAGCGGTTACCTTTGTTATCATCATTTTAATCTTACAACAAT
>SVEW01000127.1 GCA_015057205.1 Lachnospiraceae bacterium
TATGCCAATAAACCCCGGATTGTTCATGGCATCCGAAAAGCGATACCCTCTTTGTGAAGTTGGTGAAACGCAGACATGTTCTTCACACGGCTCTCCCAAATTCATACGACTAACGGTCTCATAACAACGCTTTCGATCATAACAGGCAAACCAGCAACACTCGTTACACAAAAATTCAACCTTTTGCTTCTGTGCATCGGTCAGTCCGTTTAATTTTGCTATTTCTTTGTTCAGCCGAAAATCCGGCACTACAAAACGAAATTCTTCCCGATTAAGCTCTTCTTCTAATTGCGAAAACCTTGTCAGCACCTTCGTTGTAGAGGACACATAGTAAAACTTCGGATATCGCTGTAGCAAATAAGATAGCAGTAACTCTGAATGCACGATTATCCCATTGTTACCGGTATGCTCAAACAATTTGCATAATTTATTGCAATGCTTGTCTAACAAATGCTTTTCTTCCAATAGGGAATTACTAAAGGTAAGACGTGCACTAATCCCATACTCTTTCATCAGTTCTACCACTTTTTCCGGTGATTCTTCCCCATATCCGGCACGACCACCACCCCAGATACAATCCCTCGGTGCCCCGTATACAGAACCAATTTCACACCAATCATAGAAATATTCCCGGTGCCTATGAAATAGTTCCAAAAACACCTTATACAATTCATAAAATTCAAACAAACCCGGAAGGTGATAGTATATTTTCATTCGTTCACTTCTTTCTTTTTCATTCCATCTTATTTTGCTCTTACAATTTTAATGTTAGTTAGTTCTACTCATCATACCATACTCTTCTTACATTAACCATATTTTTATCACAATTATCAAATATTTATTCTTGACAAATCATTCGTTCGTGCTATGATGTTAGTGTATTCTAACTTGAGTTATATATCTCTTACAAGGAGGACACTATGAAAAATCAATTTTTTAAATCCGCCTGTGCGGTTGCTACAGCCCTCACGGTTGCAGCAGGAAGCTTCACACTTCCGCTTTCAATACCGGCTACTACTGCGAATGCGGCTAGTATCACCTCTCTTTTTGCCGGCGGGAAAGGAACACAAAAAAATCCTTATCAAATTAAAACCGTAAAGCAATTTTCGAACATCGGAAAAAACAAGACAACGCTAAAGGCTCACTATGTTCTTAAGAACGACTTGAATTTAAAAAACAAAACCTTTAAGAGCATTGGCCGCGTAACCGGTAAAGATATGATGAAAGGGGACTTTTCCGGCAGCTTCTCCGGAACTTTTGATGGAAAAGGTCACACCATTCAAAATGTAACCATTGTACAGGAGAAGAACGAAATGGGCTCCGGTCTGTTTGATGTTACCACCGGAACCGTCAAAAATCTGAAACTTAAAAACATGAAAGCCTCTTCTAAAGCCGGCTCCCGTTATGCCTCTTGTGGCGTAGGTATGGCCTATGGCGGAACCATTTCAAAGATAACCTTAAGTGGTAAAAACTCCGTGCGCGGTGTTAACTGCGTTGGTGGTATTGTGGGTGGTCTTTGGGGCGCCACGGTAAAGAACTGTAACGCAAGCGGTGTTACCGTCACCTTAGAAGGCAACAACAACTTTTTGGACGGACTTTTGATTCAGCAAGACGAGGCCGAGTGCGGCGGAATCATTGTGGGCGGAGGTTTTACCGGAATCGTAACCGGCTGCAAAGCTACCGGCATCGTAAAAGCCTCTGGCAATGAGCCCGTAGGTATGGGCGGCGTCGCCGGTTGTTTGCAATGTATGGATTCCGTTATTGGCAACACCGCGAATGTTACCATTCAGGCTAAAAACGGGCACGCCATCGGTGGTCTTTGCGGTTATGCCGGTGTGGGCGATGATGGCGATGGAACCGTTCAGGCCCCTGCTTTAATCAAAGACAATCACGTAACGGTAAAAATCACTGCCGATGGTGCGACGCATGTTGGTGGACTTATTGGAACCGGTCTATACTACTTCGGCATGGAAGATCGTTTTAACGTAGTTGACTGTTCCGTAAAAGGAAGCATTGATGGGGCTACTACCCCCGGAACCGTAGCAGGCCGCGCTACGAATAGTATCATTACTTCCTGCAATACAGACGTTACCGTGAACGGCGAAAAAAGTGACGTACAGATTGGTACAACCTCTCAGCTCTATCAGAGTTCCGATCAGTATGAAGATGGAAGCAAAGAAGCTGCTGCCATACTTTTGAAAAATCTCGAAGGAAGCTATACTCCCCTTTTTGAAACACTATGCAAAGATGAATACGATGCACTATGGATGAAATATGCAGAAATGTCGGTTGGAAAAGAAAATGCAAGAGCTACTGTTGACGCATTAAAACACAGCATGCTGGGAACCCTAACCGGTCCGGAAGCTGAAAAAGCTTTTAAAGACAAACCTGACGCAATACAATTTAACTGTGGCTTTTTATCAGGAATGACAACATTCAAAGTTGACGGAAATGTTATCTCCGGTTATGACAAAAATGGAAAAGAGCTTTTCTCACATACCTATACTTTTGAAAAACTTGTCACCACTGCAGAAGGTATGGGCTTTTACTCCTACCATACCACCGAAGCAAATGCCGGTGAATATGAATACTTCCTTCTGGCAGGAGATACCCCTTCCACCACCTATCACACAGAGTTTCGTCATGGCTCTAACCCTGATGAACTGGTAAAATTAATGACCGGAAGCTACGCCTATTGGCTAAGTGCCGGAATCAGCAAAGATGCAGATGCTGCTATGATTGACAATTGTATTCGCTTATTTGTAATTGAGAATACGAAAAAACAATAAGATACAAGGACAGGGCCTCGCAGGAGCTATCCTATGCGAGACCCTGTTTTTTAAGTAACTTGGCGTATAAAATTATTGATTTACACCCGAAACCGGTCATATCGACTATAACAATCCAGACAAACTTTCTTTCCATCATAAATCCGAATCCAATTTGCCCCCGTATCTTCACCGCATTTCTCACAACGATAGGATTCAAAGATTCTCGCCTCTTCCGGCAATGCAATCGTTGGCTCCTTTACATCAAACATATCGTGATAATCGCATTCCTGATAAAACTGAAAAGATTCCTCTCTGGTCATTCCTTTGTCCCTAGCCTTTAATACCAGACGCACCGCCTTTCCGTTTTTTCGATTATAGAAAGAAAACGCCTGTTTTCCACGCATATGAAACAAAAGATTTCCTTTTCCGATACTACATCCTAAAACTACCTGAATAGCGTCCACTCCACAGGCATCATTTTCAGAAATGCAAACAATCTCTTCATCCTCACTGAAAGTAATATCCAGTAATTCTTTTGCATACATGGCTGCCTGATAGCCAATGGTTAACCCACCGCACACATGACCATGAAATTTTGCACACTCTTTCCAAAGTTCTGTTTCAATCATACCCTGTCTCCTTTTTTTATTTTACAACCACAAATTTATTCTCTTCTACATTTACAATGGTGGTATCCACCCCATACACCGCTTTAATGGTTTCCTCTGTCACTACGGATGCATCTCCATAGCGAAATACCCTACCCTCCTTGAACATCAAAAAACGGTCGCAATACTTTAATGCCAGGTTCAAATCATGAATCACTACGATAACCAGCATATCCGTTTCTTTTGCAATCTGAGCAGCAATTCCCATAACCTCATGCTGGTTTCGCAAATCCAGACTGGCAGTAGGCTCATCTAACAATAACACCTTTGGCTGCTGCGCCAATGCTCTGGCAAGCGCTACTTTTTGCAATTCTCCGCCGGAAAGTTCATCCACATAACGCAATTTCAATTCTTCCAGGTGCATTCTTGCAATTGCCTCATCCACAATTGCATAATCGGCAGCGGATGGGCCAATGGTCATATGCGGTTTTCTTCCCAGCAAAACCATATCGTATACCGTCAGCTTACTTGATGTTGTATGCTGCTCCACGTAAGCCATTTCTCTGGCAATTTCCACCTGTTTCATCCCGGATATGTTTCTGCCTTCCAGGCAGACTGTACCGCTCTTTGGGTGCAGAATGCGGTTCAAACATTTTAAAAACGTACTTTTGCCTGCACCGTTGTTGCCGAGAAAAGCCACACAATGTCCCTTCGTTTCTTCCATGGACATATTTTGAAGAACGGGTTCCATTCCATGATAGGCAAAGGTTATTTCTTTTGCGTGAATCATTTGTTCCACCTTCCTTTAAATATAATCCATAAAAATACCGGTGCTCCCAATACGGACGTAATGGCACCAATTGGCAAAACAATAGGAGCCACTGCAAGCCGCGCCACCGTATCACTTAATAACAAGAGCACAGCACCTGCCAACCCGGATGCCGGAAGCAAATAACGATAATCCGATCCCACAAACCGCTTTACCATGTGGGGCGCAATAAGTCCCACAAAATTTATAATACCGATATGGGATACTATAACAGATGCGGTAATGGCGCAAACCACCATGCTGTTAATTAAAATTCTACGGGTATTGACACCTAATCCTTTTGCCGTATCTTCGCCGCCCTGTAAGGCGTTATAGTTCCATCGGTTAATTCCAAAATAAATACTTGCCAACAGCACAACAACACTTATGAGCAAAATATCTTTCCAAAAAGTGCTTCCCAAATCTCCGAAGGTCCAGTATACCACTGCTGCCACCCGCACATCATCTGCAAAATATTCAAGCAACGTGGTTCCCGCAGAAAAAAGGGAACTTAGGGCAACCCCTGCCAAAATCAAAGTTCCGGCGCTCATACTTTTAAATTTAGACAAAAGTACAATAAACACTGTTGAAATCATGGAACCTAAAAATGCACAAACCATTATCAAAATCGGATTATTCAAATTCAACTGCACACCGCTGGTTCCGGCACTCATAAGTCCGCCCCCCAATACAATAATGGCAAAAGCAGCTCCAAAAGCGGCTCCTTGGGATACCCCAATGGTAGACGCAGAAGCCAAGGGATTGCGCAAAATCCCCTGCATTGCACATCCAACGATTCCCAATCCGAAACCGGCCACTACTGCGGTAGTTGCCCTTGGCAGTCGCAAATTCATAACCACAATTTCTTCTTTCGCATCACCATAACCAAGCAAAGTGGCTATCACCCGGTCAAAGGGTACTGTGGATGAGCCAAAAGCAAGCGCCACCACAAATACCCCCAAGGTCATGAAAAACAATAATAGCAAAAAAATCCTTTTTTTCCGAATAAAAGCCCGGTATCCTTCACCGTGAGCCTCTATCGTTTTTTTCTCTAGTAATAAATCCATCCTATTTTATTTTCCAATCGTGATTTTTCCGAATCCATATCCATTCTCATCAAGCACCTTTAAGTAATCCATACCAATCATGGTGTTAAAAATCTCTTCTGCCTTTTTTTCAAAATCCACATCCTTGAATGCTTCCGGATACAAAATGGTTCCCGCATAATAAGAATCTACAATAGCAAGCTCCATGTTACACCAATAATAGTTGAAGTTTACTTGCGCATACACCTTGCCCTCTTTTACAGCTTTCAAACTATCAATTGCTTTTCCGTTCTCTGCATAATCTTTATTTACAAGCTCCATGTTACCCGGATTTAAGAAAATGACATCCGGATTCCACTCCAGAATCTGTTCCATATCTACTTCCACACCTTCTTTTGCATCCAGTTCATCCGATACACTAATGGCATGAATAGCTTCTAACGGGGCATACCCTACATAAGTTCCGGTAAATCCATGGCCACCACTCCAGCTAACTGCTCCGGTGTATACCTTTGGCTTATCCTCATCCGGAATATCTTTGGTGCGCTCATCGAGATCTTTTACCCAACCTTCTATCGCAGTAGAAACATCTTCTGCATGGGCACTTGTTCCCAACACATCACCAATCAATCGAATGGAATCCGTCAGATAATGAGAATTAAAGGCATCTCCGTAAACTCCGATTACCGGCACACCTGTCTTTTTCGCCAATTCTTCCATAGCAACGGTATCCGAATCCTGATAGAAAACCACATCCGGACTCAATTCTACAATAGCCTCCGCATAGTCTGCATTGCCACTACCGCCGGAAGCAACCGGTGCACAATCCTTAAAATAGTCTTTATTTGCGTAAGCAAATGGCATACCCGGATCCCCTTTAGACTCCATCTCGGTACAACCTTTAATTTTCTCAACACCGCCGGCATAAACAACCAGTCTTGCTGCACTTCCCAATGCTGCACAAGTGTTTACTTTTGCAGGTATTTCCACTTTTCTTCCAAATACATCCGTAATGGTACGTGTTTCTGCCTTTGCTTCTGTCTTAGTTTCATCCTTCTTGTCTGTAGTCTTTGACCCCGTTTTACCACAGGCTGTAAATCCTCCCACAATCATTGTTGCTGCAAGTATCACAGCAGTCCATTTTTTCAATCTTCTCATACGTCTTTCCTCCAATACATATTTACTAA